>CAZHCI010000280.1:0-2820 GCA_964530905.1 uncultured bacterium | reverse complement strand
AGGGCGTCGGCTGGACCATGACGGCGACCGCCGCGCTGCAGCAGAAGGTGACCGATCCGCCCGAGGGCGCGGACGTACGCCCCGACACCTGGATCGCGCTCGAGATGCTCCGGAACGCCTACCCGCAGCGGGCCGCGATGATGGGGCACGACGAACGGATGGCCGACGTGGATACCTGGCGGCGCGACTGGCTCCAGCCGATCGAGCAGCTCCAGCTCGAGAAGATGGCGGAGTCGTGGAGCCGCGATCCGGACGAGCTGCTCGCCGAGCTGCGCGAGAACGGCTTCGTCACCTTCCAGGAGCAGCGCTACGGCATCACGCCGTACCAGCGCGAATTCGCCTCGCCCAGCGGACGGCTCGAGATCTACGCGTTCCGACCGGTGCTGCGCGGCTACCGAGAGCACGGCTTCGCCGAGTACTTCGACCCGCCCGCCTACACCATGCCGGGCGGCGATGACGAGTTCTTCCTGGTCAACGGCAAGAGCCCCATCGGCTCCTCCGGCGTCTCCAGCCTGGCGTTCCCGACCCAGTACCTGATGGACAACCGCGTCTGGATCCACCCCGACGACGCCGCCCGCCTGGGCCTGGCCAGCGACGACGAGGTCGAGATCGAGGGCCTCGACACCGGCTGGACCGCCACCACGACCGTGAACGTCACGCCCCGCGTGCACCCCGGCGCGCTGTTCGTCTACTCGTACTCCGGGGGGCACCGCGGTCGCGGCGTCGCAGGCGACCCACGCTTCACGCAGATGACCAAGGGCATCAACCCGCACTGGTACGCCCGGTCGTGGGTCGACCCGGTCACCGGCTCGAACTCCAACAACGCCTCCGTGCGCATCCGCCGGGCGTGAGCGAGGAGGATCGCTGACATGAGTACCCGCCTCAAGCGAGGAGAAACGCCCGAGCGCCGGCTGGCGCACGTCTGGGACGCGAGCAGGTGCATCGCCTGCGGTGCCTGCGTGATGGCGTGCACCTCGACCAACAGCACCGACATGATGACCCGCGAGGAGAAGGGCTGGAACTCGCTCGCGTCGAACATCCGACGCATCGACGGCGTCAGCGCGCAGGGCCGCCCCGAGGTGCTGCTGGTGCAGTGCCAGCACTGCGAGAACGCGCCGTGCGTGACCAACTGCCCGTTCGGCGCCGTCTACTACGACAACGACGGCCTGGTCCGTCTGGACCCGGCCCGCTGCGCCGGCTGCAGCTACTGCGTCACCAGCTGCCCCTACAACGTGCGCTGGTTCCACCCCGACACGAAGCTGCCCGAGAAGTGCATGGGCGAAGGCTGCCAGGATCTGGTGGCCAACGGCCTGCAGCCCGCCTGCGTGCAGTCCTGTCCGGCGATGGCCCGCGACTTCGGCGACCTGAACGATCCGGACAGCAGCGTCAGCGTCACCCTTCGGACCAAGCGTAATCGCCGGCTGCTCGAGGACGCCGGCACCGAGCCCAAGTACTTCGTGGTGGAGGGATCCTGATGACTCCGGCCGACCTTCATATGCAGGTCGACATCGCCCACTGGGGCTGGTCGATCGCCTGGTTCCTCTGGTTCGTCGGCATCGCCGGCATGGGATCGGTCGCGTACTACTTCGTGCGGAAGCGGCCGCTGGCGCTGGTGATCTTCGGATCGCTGGCCGTGGGCCTGCTCCTGGTCGTCAGCCACCTGGGCCGCTGGTGGAACCTTCCCCGGACGCTTTGGCTGATGATCGTGAACCTCGACTTCAACGTCAGCTCGTGGATGCTGATCGGGATCACGCTGCTCTCGGTGCACCTGCTAGCGACGCTGATCCTGGTGATCGCCCAGCTGCCGTTCCTGGCAGATCGCTTCGGCTGGCTGAGCTGGACGAAGACGCTGAACGAGAGCAACGCCTTCGTCGGCCTCTTCGCTGCGTTGGGCGTCGCCGTCACCGTCTACAGCGGTTTCCTGATCACCCAGGCGGCCGGCGTGCCGCTCTGGAACACCGCGCTGATCCCGGTCCTCTGGGTGATCAGCGGCTCGATCGCCGCCATCGCCGTCCTGGAGCTGATGTACGTCGCCGGCTGGGTGGACGAGCGCGTCTCGGCCTTCGGGGTCCGGCTGGGCATGGGCCTCGACGCCGCCAAGCTGCTGGCGGTGCTGGCCTTCCTGCACATCGGCCTGACGATCGGCAGCGCGGGCGCCCGCATCGGCGCGCAGGCCATGGCCTCGGGCGAGCTGGCCCTGATGACCTGGGGCGGCGTCGTCGTCGTCGGCATCCTGGTTCCGTTGGCCATCGGCGCGTACACCGTGGCACGCGGCAAGAGCAAGCCGCTCATCGCGCTGTCCGCCGTCTCGGCGCTGGCCGGGGTGTTCTTCCTACGGGCGACGGTGCTGCTGGCAGGGGTGTTCGAGCCCCTGATCTAGCCGCGCCTTCCCACGATCTTCGGGACGGGCACGCCTACCGCGTGCCCGCGCCCGTTCGGCGTGCCGTGCCCGTGTCGTTCTCCTCGGCGGAAGCGTCCGATGCGGGGTCGGGTCGGCGCCCTGTCACGCCGGGTCGTGGCGTCGCCTCGGCCGCCGCCGCGAACCGCTCCAGCGCCGCCGCCAGCTCGCGGAAGGCGTCGGACGTGAGCGCGTAGTGGATCCAGCGTCCGTGACGCCGGCCCACGACGAACCCGGCCTCGATCAGGATCTGCATGTGGTGGTGCACGGTCGGCTGGGAGAGCTGCAGGAACGTCTCGAGGTCGCAGCTGCACACGCCTTCCTCGGGGCCGCAGCACGTCTGGACCGGCTCGACGAGGAACTCGAGGATTCGTAGCCGCGTCGGATCGGCCAGCGCCTTGAGGCCGGAGTGAACGCTCATG
>CAZHCI010000279.1:0-2824 GCA_964530905.1 uncultured bacterium | reverse complement strand
CGCGGGTCGTCGAACTTGACCGAAGCCGGGTCGAACGCGTGGGCGTCGAATGCTCCGCCGACCCACGCCAACGTCTCTGCATGCTCCGAGTGTTCGGGGTTCTGGATGATCTGCAGGAAGTCGGCGTACCCCACCGCGCCGCCCACGTCTTCGGGCGGGCAGGCGCCCGCGCCGGCGCTGCAGCGGGGGTACCGGCCGCCATCGGCAGCCTCCAACCCCTCGAACTCGAGGGTGTGTGCCCAGTCGTCGCCGAAGTCGTAGCGGTAGCGCATGGGGCCCATGCCGTGGACGAGGATCTCTGCGACTGGAACCTCCCAGCCGGCCGAGCAGGGCCGACCGTCGTCCAGGTCGTCGGGCGGGATGCCGATGCGCTCGAACTGGCCTCGGGGGTCCACGGCCTCGAACTCGTGGAGGTGGGAGTCCATCCAACCCATGGCGTCCTGGATCGCCACGTGCAGGTCCCAGAAGGAGTAGGCCTCGGGCACGAGGATCCGGCGCCACACCAGGGGATCGGTGCCGGGGAGGACGATCAGGAACTGGCAGACGTACGTGGGCTTCCGGGGAGGCTTCGGCGTCTTGGGTCGCGTCATCTCGCCTCGCATCCTGGCACTCTGCGCTGCCGGGTGTTCGCGCTGGGTCGGGGGCGGCTCGCGATCGTGCCAACGGTCGCCGGCGGACGAGATCGGGGCCTGGATGGCCAGCGCGGTCAACCGAAGTCGGTGCGGAAGCTCGCGTTCAGGTCCCTGAAGGTGTGCCGGTGCTCGTTCGCGAGGGTCTCCTTGGACGGCCCCACGAGCGGCAGTGACGCGATCCGCTCCTGCGCGCGGGCCATGACCACGCCGTCGTCACCCCGGAAGACGGTGAACCGGAAGCGGGCTCGCACGAGCCCGCCCAGCGCCATGCCCGCCGCGTCGAAGACCCGCTCCCCGTGCTCCGCCGTGGCGTCGCCCGGGGACTCGAGCACACGGCAGCGAATGGTCAGGAACCTGCCCACCTGCACGACGTACCCGTCGCCCGCCCGGAGGGGCTCCGTGGCCGGGGGGACGACGGTGGTGACGACATCCCGGCCCCGCATCCTGCTCTCGGACCGCCACGCGCCCCAGGTCGACTGGGTCGCGATCCGCTCCCAGCCGGCCCGGACGCTCGGGCAATCGGGCAGGGCTTCGGTGACCGTGACCGTCCAGTCGACGTCGGGTGGTGCCGCGACCGCAATCACGGATACGGTGGACCGTCGGCGCATCACTGCCTCCTACCTACCCTCGTGACGGAAAGGCTGGCCGCGACCTCGACGATCGAGCGACCGTCGGCCTCCTGCTTGAGCGCGATGCGGAACGTCGCCGAGTCCGCGAGCCCTTCCACGTCCCAAACCACGTTACGACCCTGTGCTGTGAGATGGGGCGCCGCCGTCTTTGCCGACCGTCGAGTCGCCGCGAGCGCTTGCGTCTGGCCGAACCTCAAGCATCCAAACAGCCGACATGGTCTCTTGCATCTAGCCGACGCCGTGCCTTGCGATGGGCCGGCATGGATGGCCGCCCGCTCATCCCGCGCCTGGCGCGACGCCGGCCCATCGAAGCGCTCGAGGACGGCCCGGTCGTCCTCGTTCCCGGACCGCGCCAGAGTGGGAAGAGCACGCTGGTCCGAGACGCAGGCGATGCATCCGGGCGCACCTACGTCACGCTCGACGAGGTCCAGCGCGTGCCGCAGCCGTTCACGACACTGAAGGCCGCCGTCGATCGCGATCGCACGCCCGGCCGCTTCCTCCTCACCGGCTCTTTCGCCATCGGTCCGGTCGTTCGACCGGGCAGGCCGCTCCAGGATCGGATCGTGGCCGGCGGCTTCCCGCCCGCGCTGGCACGCCCGACGGGCGGTTCTCATCTGGGGTACAACCGGCAAGCGGGCGGTCTTCCGGGGCCGCTGCATGCTCTGCGTCCGCCGTCACGAAGGCCCGCCCACGACATCGGTCTCGGCGGCGCGAAAAGCGACCCTATCGGCGGCCCGCAAGGCCTGGAGAACGACGATTCGAGGAGGAGTACCGGATGAAGGATGCCTGGGTGATCTTCTTGGTGGGCTTGGCGGCGGGGTTGCTCGATCTCATACCCCTGGTGATGGTCGGTGCCCCCGCGTTCAACATGGTGGCCATCGTCGTCTTCTGGCTGGTGGCGGTGTTCTTCATGGCGAAGACGAAGCTCTTCGCGAACCCGTTGCTGAACGGGCTGGCGGTGGCCGTGCTGATCATGCTGCCGGTGGTGCTCATCGTCTACACGGTGAACCCGAAGGACTTCCTCCCCATGCTCTCCATGGCGGTCATCCTCGGCCCCCTCTCGGGCGCCGCGCTCCACAGGGGGCTGCGCAAGTAGGGCAAGGGGCGATCGCGGGTGGCCGCCGGGCCGGCGAGCCGCCGGCCGCGGTCGGCGAGGCCGTGCGCGTGGCCAGCGGCCCACCTCGGCCCCCGTCCGAACTCACACCGCCAGGTCGGCCCGCCGCAACAACTGCGCGTTGAGCGCCACGATCACCGTGCTGGCCGACATGAGCACCGCGCCGACCGCCGGCGTCAGCAGGATGCCGGCCCCGGCGAGGACGCCGGCCGCCAGCGGGAGCGCGACGATGTTGTAGCCGGCGGCCCACCAGAGGTTCTGCAGCATCTTCCGGTAGGTCGCGGCCGACAGCGCCACGATCCGGACGACGTCGCGCGGGTCGGAGCGCACCAGGACGATGTGCCCGGCCTCGACCGCCACGTCGGTCCCGGCGCCGATCGCGACGCCGACGTCGGCCGTGGCGAGCGCCGGGGCGTCGTTGACCCCGTCGCCCACCATGGCCACGCGCT
>CAZHCI010000278.1:0-2828 GCA_964530905.1 uncultured bacterium | reverse complement strand
CGAGCGACCGGTCGTCAGTTGAACCAGAACGCGAAGGTCGCGAAGCGCCCGCCGAACACGCGCCGGATGCGAGCCCAGTCCTCGGCGCGGGTGAGGGTGCCCTCCTCGAGGTACGGCTGGACCGCGGCGCCCTGGATCCAGAGGATCAGGTCGAACGGGCGAGGCTCCAGGAACACGCGTCGAACGTTCACGCCGCGTCCGTCGGTGACCCGCCAGTACGGCACCAGCCGCTCGCCGGCCAGGATCGCGTCGAGCTCGTCCATGAGCTCCAGCCAGCTGGTCACCATCGCCTCCTCCACCGCCAGCGGAGCCCCGTCGGGCCCGCCCGGCACGACGCCCGACTGGCTCGGGTTCGGCAGCCACTCGCGCCCGTCGTCCGTCTCGGCCAGGATCGAGCGCCAGGAGGCCTGGCTCATCGCGACGGTCGTCCTGAGGCGCGCCAGCGCCGCCGCGGCGCGGTCCGCGTCGGCCACCGGAAGGTCGATCAGGTGGATCAGCGCGATCACGTCCGCCAGCAGCGCGGCGTCGAACCCGCCCAGCCGCGGCTCGCTGGGCTCCGCCAGGTAGGGGATCGCCGTGACCGCACGCGGAAAGAACAGCTGCGCCGTGGCGTCCCACGCCTCGCGCGCGTCGTACGCCAGGACGGCGTCCAGCGTGGCGGCGACCAGGTTCAGGTAGCCGCGGAGCCAGAGCGCGTCGCCCAGATCGGCGTCGATCGGGATCGTGTCCGCGGCGCCACCGGGGTCCGCGGGTCGCACGCGGCGCGCCAGGGCCAGCACCTGCGACAGCGGCTCGCCCGCCACGCCGTCGCCGTCGAAGTCCAGTCGCACGCGACCCAGCTCGACCCGCCACTGAAGCGACCGGCCCGCCTCCGTGCCGATCAGCTCCGTGAGGGGAGCGAGGGTCTGGTCCGCGGTCACCAGTCGCGCGTGGAAGCGCTCCAGCGTCGCGCGCAGGTCGTCGTAGCCGATCCGTTCAGGCTGGGGATTGCGCGGAACGGCGACGCCCAGCATCTGCCCGGCCTCCTCGATCCCGCCGCCGCCCAGGCCGTAGCGGTACGCGTCCTGTGCCAGCGCCTCCAGCGCGGTCATCGCCTGCACCGCTCCTAGGGCCAGGCGCGCCGGGGCGTCGTCGGGATCGGCCGCCAGGCCGTCCGTCAGGAGGCCCGCAGCTGCGGCGGCGCGGCCTTCGTACAGCAGGCGCTCGGCAGCGGCCAGAGCACCCGTTTGCGCCCATGCGGCGGGAACGACGGCGAGCAGAAGGAGGGCGAGGAGAACGGAGACCGGTCCGGCGGGACGACGACGCACGGCTCGTGACATGGCGAGGATCCTTCCAGCGTCCGAGCGGGCTCGCTCGAGGTCGATGGCCGGACGCTGGGACCAACATAGCCGGAGGACGGTCCGTCCGCCCGCCGACCTGACGCGCGGGTCGCGCGCGCGGGCACGGACGCCCGCACCGGAGACCGCGCGTCGGGACGCGCGACCCGCGCGCCGCGACCGGCGGCGTGAAACGATCGACGCATGACCACACCCCCTCGCGAGCAGTGGAGCTCGCGGCTAGGCTTCACGCTGGCCGCCGTGGGCTCCGCAGTGGGGCTCGGCAACGTCTGGCGCTTCCCGTACGTGGTGGGGGAGCACGGCGGTGCCGCGTTCCTGGTCCTCTACGTCCTCATCCTGATCGTGATGGGGCTGCCGGTGATGCTGGCCGAGCTGGCGATCGGGCGTCGCGCGCAATCGGACGCGGTCGGCGCCTTCCAGGTCCTGGCGCCCGGACGGCCGTGGGTGGTGGCCGGCTACCTGTCGGTCGCAGCGGGGGTCGTGATCCTCTCCTACTACGCCGTGATCGGTGGCTGGGTCGGACGGTACCTGGTGGGCTACCTGAGCGGCGAGATGACGACGGTCCCGCCCGCCGACTTCGGTGCGACGTTCGAGGGCTTCATCTCGAGCACGTTCGCACCGCTGGCGTGGGCGTTCGGCTTCCTCGCGATCACGACCGGCATCGTCCTCTCCGGCGTCCGGCACGGGATCGAGCGCGCCAACCGCGTGCTGATGCCGCTCCTCTTCCTGCTGCTGGTCGGGATGGCGATCTACGGACTCACGCTGCCGGGGGCGGGCGACGGTCTGCGGTTCCTGCTGGCGCCCGACTGGTCGGCGTTCGGCCAGGGCGAGGCGTACCTGGCCGCCGTCGGGCAGGCGTTCTTCTCGCTGAGCCTGGGGATGGGCGCGCTGCTGACCTACGGCTCGTACCTGTCGCGCTCGGCGCACCTGCCGGGGCAGGCCGCCCGGATCGTCGCCCTGGACTTCGCGGTGGCCCTGGTGGCGGGCCTCGTGATCTTCCCGGCCGTGTTCAGCTTCGCGATCGACCCGGCCACCGGCCCGACGCTGGTGTTCGTGGTGCTGCCGGGGATCTTCGAGGCGATGCCGGGCGGGGCGCTGGTGGGCCTCGCGTTCTTCACGCTTCTCGCCGCGGCAGCGCTGTCCTCGGGCGTCTCGCTGCTCGAGGTGGTCGTCGCCTACGCGATGCGGCGCCTGCGCTGGAGCCGGCGCAAGGCGGCGCTGCTGCTGGGCGCGGCGATCTTCGCGCTGTCGACGCTGCCGTCGCTGGGCTACGGACCGCTGGCAGGCGTCCGGCTTCTCGGCGGCTCGATCCTGGACGGTCTGGACCTGGCCGCGTCGCAGGTGGTCCTGCCGCTGGGCGGCCTGATCTTCGCACTGTTCGTCGGCTGGGCGTGGGGCAGGGGCGTCGCGCTGGAGGAGGTGGGCTTCGAGCGCGCCTGGCTGGGCCGGACCTGGCTGTTCATGCTGCGCTGGGTGACGCCGGCGCTGATC
>CAZHCI010000277.1:0-2835 GCA_964530905.1 uncultured bacterium | reverse complement strand
ACACGATCCTGGAGCGCGTGCTCGAGGACGTGGCGTTCGGCACCGACCTCGGGCGGGTCGTGATCGACGGGGAGTACGTTCGCCGCAAGGTCGAGGACATCGCGGGCGACGAGGACCTGAGCCGCTACGTTCTGTAGGCGCGGCTTCTAGCCCCGACGGCGCGGCCGGCCGTCGGGGGGCACGCCCTCGAGCACCACGATCGCGTCCTGGATCGGCTCCAGCTTCGCGCCGGGCCGGAGCACGACGCCGGACTCGACGTGGTCGGTCCCGAACGCGACCCGCCAGCCGGTCACGTCCGTGGCGCCCGGCAGCGTGAACGGCTCGGCCCTGCGCCCCAGGAACACGACCAGCACGGAGGTGTCGTGCCCCGTCCGGCCGTCGCGACCGACCTCGTGGAACGCGGCGCCGCACAGCAGCATCCCCAGCGTCGTGCGCTTCCGGTCGCTCCAGTCCCGCGACGTCATCTCCCGCCCGTCCGGCCGGTACCAGGCGACGTCCTTGCAGCCCGACGGGTCGAGCCGGCCGGTGAGGAAGCTGCTGCGACGGAAGATCGGGTGCTTGCGGCGGAACGCCGTCACCTCCCGGACGAACTCCAGGAACGCCTCTTCCTCCTCGTCGAGCTTCCAGCCGTACCAGGACACGTCGTTGTCCTGGCAGTAGGCGTTGTTGTTCCCGCCCTTGCTCCGCGACAGCTCGTCGCCGCCCAGCAGCATCGGCACGCCCTGCGACAAGAATAGCGTGGCGATCAGGCCGCGCTTGGCGCGCTCGCGCTTCTCGCGAACCTCCGGGTCGTCGCTCGGCCCCTCCACCCCGAAGTTCTGCGACAGGTTGTGGTCGTGCCCGTCACGGTTGTTCTCGCCGTTGGCCTCGTTGTGCTTGCGCTCGTACGACACCATGTCCTGCAGCGTGAAGCCGTCGTGGGCGGTGACGAAGTTGATCGACGCGAACGGCCTGCGACTGTCGCGGTCGTACAGGTCGGCCGAGCCCGACACGCGGGTGGCCAGCTCGCCCACGCCGGCTCGGTGCCCCGCCCAGTAGGCGCGCACGGCGTCGCGGTAGCGGCCGTTCCACTCGGCCCAGTGCCACGGGAAGTTCCCGACCTGGTAGCCGCCCGGACCGACGTCCCACGGCTCGGCGATCAGCTTCACGCGGCTCAGCACCGGGTCCTGCTGCATCACGGTGAAGAAGGGCGAGAGCATGTCCACGTCGTACAGCTCGCGCGCCAGCACCGAGGCCAGGTCGAAGCGGAACCCGTCGACGTGCATCTCCTCGACCCAGTAGCGCAGACTGTCGGTGACGAGCTGCAGCACGTACGGGTTGCCGGCGTCCAAGGTGTTGCCGGTGCCGGTGTAGTCCACGTAGCGACTCGGCTCGTCGGACCGCAGCTTGTAGTAGCCCTCGTTGTCGATGCCGCGCCACGACAGGGTGGGTCCCAGCCGGTTTCCCTCGGCGGTGTGGTTGTACACCACGTCCAGCAGCACCTCGAAGCCGGCGGCGTGGAGCTGCCGGACCATCATCTTGAACTCGCGCACCGCGCCCTCGATGCCGAACGCCGCGAAGCGGGGCTCGGGCGCGAAGTAGGCCAGCGGGTTGTAGCCCCAGTAGTTCCGCAGGCCCTTCTCGCGCAGGTGCTGCTCGCTGATGAAGGCGTGCACCGGCAGGAGCGAGATCGACGTCACCCCAAGCGACCTCAGGTGGTCCACGATCGGCTCGCTGGCGACGCCCAGGTAGGTGCCGCGCAGCCGCGGCGGGACGTCGGGGTGGCGCATCGTCAAGCCCCGGACGTGGGTCTCGTAGATGACCGTGTCGGGCCACGGCACGTCGGGACGCCGGTCGTCGCCCCACTCGAACGCGTGCTCGACGACCATCGCCAGGGGCGCCCAGGGGTCGCTGGGGCGCGGATCGGGCCGGTCCGGCGCCGACGGGTCGTGACCGTACAGGCTGTCGTGCCACACCAGCGGTCGTCCCAGCGCCTTGGCGTACGGGTCCAGCACCACCTTCGCCGGGTTGAACCGCTGTCCGCGCTCCGGCTGCCACGGCCCGTGCACCCGGTAGCCGTACAGCTGACCCGGCCTGCGTTGCGGCAGGTAGGCGTGCCACACCGGGCCCGTCCTCTCCTCCAGCCGGATCACGTGCGCCGGCTCGGTGTCGTCCGCCCGGTCGAACAGCACCAGCTCGACGGCGTCCGCGCGCTCGGAGTACAGCGCGAAGTTGACCCCCGCGCCGTCCCAGCTCGCGCCCAGGGGGTAGGGCTTGCCGGGGCGAACGACGAGCGGTCGGGAAGAGAAGCGTTGGGAGAGGGAAGCGTCGGCCATCGGGCGTCGCCTAGCGTACCGCGACGGTCCACCCCGCACCGTGGCGCCAGCCGGATTCGGACACGGTGCGAGCCCCCTCAGCCGGTCGGCGCGGACGCTCGGAGGTTCACCAGCGACGGCACCTCGGCGCCTCGGTCGGTCAGGCCCGCCAGCGTGATCGGAAGCCGGCAGCTCGGCGCGGACGCGTGCTGGGGCGCCGAGATGGCGTCCGGCCCTTCGCGCTGCCCCTCCAGCAGGCACCAGCTGACGCCCGCCATGCCGATCGGCAGGGCGATCGAATCGAAGATCAGTCCCGCCGCGACGGCCGCGAAGGCGCTCGCGAACATCGCGGTCAACACGAAGCCGGCCACGCCGGCCGTCACCCCGTCCGTCATGCAGCACCCCAGGTTGCCGTTGCCGCCCGCCATGCACGCCCCGAACCCGACGATGCCGGTGAACACCGAGAACGCGATCGCCACCAGTCCCGCCTGGTACTCGGCCAGGGCGTTGCCGCGCCCATCGGCGCCCCGACCCAGCGTCT
>CAZHCI010000276.1:0-2869 GCA_964530905.1 uncultured bacterium | reverse complement strand
GACGGGGCCGCGGCGCTTTCTCCAGCTTCGCGGTGGGTCCCGACGGCTTCGCTAGCTGGATGAAGGGACGCTCCATGCGCAACCGCCTTCTCACCCTCCTGTCGGCAGTGCTCCTACTGGGCCTGCTGCTCCCCGCATTCGCGCAGAACGAGGAGTTCTTCTGGATCTCCCACGGCGATCCCGCCGACCCGGTCTGGACCTACTTCCTGCAAGGCGCCGAGATGTGGGCGGACGACACCGGCAAGCGCGTGAACACCTCGTTCCACAGCGGTGACGTGCCCTCCCACCAGGAAGCGTTCCGCGCCGCGATCTCGACCGGTGCCGCCGGCATCGTGACCAGCACGCCCGACCCGGGCACGCTGGACGAGTTGATCGAGGAAGCGCACGCCGTCGACATCCCGGTGATCATCATGAACACCGAGGACGCGGACAGTGGCCGTGACGCCTACGTCGGTGGCGACACCGTCGACATCGGCCGCCGCTGGGCGCAGTACCTCGTCGACCACGACCACGTCGAGGAAGGCTCGTTCGTGTGGATGCCGGTCGAGGTTCCCGGCGCCACCTACCAGGTGCTCGCGACCGAGGGCATCGCCAGCGTGTTCGATCCCATGGGCGTCGAGTACGAGGTGACCGAGGCGACGCTGGACCAGGCGCAGATCATCACCCGCATGTCGGACTACCTGCTGGCCAACCGCGACGACATCGACGCCATCATCGGCCTCGGCGACCTGGTCACGGGCAGCATCGCGCGCGTGTTCGACCAGGTCGGCGTGGCGCCAGGCGAGATCCCGGTCGTCGGCTGGGGCAACTCGGCGGACACCGCCCAGGAGGTCCTCGACGGGTACGTCGATGCCGCCATGTGGCAGGATCCGCAGGCGACGAGCTACATGGGGCTCTCGCTCGCCGCGATGGCCGCCAGCGGGATTCCGCCCGGCTTCGACATCCTCGTCGGCACGCTGTACGAAGAGGACACCGCTCAGCTCTACCTCGACATCATGACCGAGTAGGCCCGCGACGGTCCGGGTCGTCGCGTCGCTCTCGGGCGATACGGGGACGCGTGACGAACGAACCGTGCGAGGCCGGCCACGCGCCGGCCTCGCATCATGGGACGCTCCCGCCTCGAGGCGTTAGGGTGGAGGCACGATGCGAGCGACGCCCCCCTTGGTCCGTTGGCTCAACACCACCCCGGAGTCGCTTCCGCTGATCCTGGTGGTCGTCGAGATCGCGGTGTTCGCGAGCCTCTCCTCGAACTTCCTGTCGCGCGGCAACATCAGCAACCTGCTGGCGTTCACGCCCGAGATGGGGATGATCGCGCTGGGCATGACCGCGCTGATCACCTCCGGCGAGTTCGACCTGTCGGTGGGCTCGGTGTTCGGCTTCGCGCCGGTCGTGATGTGGACGCTGTTCAACGAAGGCATCGTTCCGCTCGAGATCGGCATGGTCATCGCGCTGGCGATGGCCGTCCTCATCGGCCTGATCAACGGCCTGTTCGTCACGCGTCTGCGCGTTCCCTCGTTCCTGGTGACGCTGGGGATGATGATGACGGTGCGGGGCCTGGCGCTCTACACCACCAGCGGCTTCCCGCAACGGACCTGGCGGGCCGAGTCGCTGATGATGGACGTGATCGCCGGAAGCTTCTACATCGGCCCGTTCCGGGTCTACGCCTCGCTGCTCTGGTTCATCGGGATCACCCTCGTGCTGCTCTACGTCCTGCGCTACTCCAAGGTCGGCAACTGGATCCAGGCGGCGGGCGGCAATCCGATGGCCGCGCGCGCCCGCGGCGTGCGCGTGGACGCGACGAAGACCTGGCTGTTCATCCTCACCGCGTTCCTGGCCGCCTACGCCGGCATCACCAGCTCGATCCGGGTCTCCGCCGCCAACCCGAACAGCGGCACCGGCTACGAGCTCGAGGTGATCGCCATGGTCGTCATCGGCGGGACCGCGCTGGCCGGCGGACGCGGCACGATCATCGGCACCGTGCTGGGCGTGTTCATGCTGCGCATGATGCGCAACGGCATCGTGCTGATCGGCGTGCCGGGGCTGGCGTACAACATCTTCGTCGGCGTGACGATCCTGATCATGATGGCGCTTCAGTCGTACATCGAGCGGCGCAACCCGGCGAGGGCCAGGTAGCCATGGCCGAGCCCCTGGTCCGGATGCGCAACGTCCACAAGTCGTACGGCCCCGTCCAGGCGCTGTCGGGCGTGGACTTCGACGTCAAGGAGAAGGAGATCGTCGGGCTGCTCGGAGACAACGGCGCGGGCAAGTCCACGCTGATCAAGATCCTCTCGGGCGTCGTTCCCGCCACCCGCGGCGAGATCTTCGTGCGCGGCGAGAAGGTGTCGATCCGGAGCACGAACGACGCGATCGCCCTCGGGATCGAGACGATCCACCAGGACTCGGCGCTGGTGCCGCAGCTGTCCATCGCCCGGAACCTGTTCCTGGGACGCGAGCCGCTCAAGGGCCCGCCGTTCCTGAACCGGATGGACAAGGACGCGATGAACCGCATCGCCGGCGAGCTGCTCGTCGAGGTGGGCATCACGAAGAAGCTGGCGCCCGACACCCCCGTCAGCCTGCTGTCGGGCGGGGAGCGCCAGGCGGTGTCGATCGCCCGCGCGCTGTACTTCGACAGCGACCTGATCATCCTGGACGAGCCGACGAACAACCTGGGCGTCGAAGAGACGCACGGCGTGCTTCGGTTCGTGCGCAACGCGCGAAACAGCGGCCACTCGTCGATCTTCATCGCGCACAACATCCATCACGTGTTCCAGGTCGTCGACCGCATCGTCGTGCTGCGCAACGGCGAGGTCGTCGCCGACGACATCGAGCCGGCCTCCTCGAGCATCGAAGAGGTCGAGCGGATCATCAC
>CAZHCI010000275.1:1065-2920 GCA_964530905.1 uncultured bacterium | reverse complement strand
CGAGGCTGCTGTTGCTCAGGCCACCGGACGCCGACGCGGTTCGCCGAGGGGAGCTCGCTCGACCCGTTCGGCGTCTCGCCGTGGACCTCGCCCCCGTCACCGCCGCAGCGCTGGGGGTGCTCGTGGGCCTCACCGCGTGGTCGCAGGCGAACCTGCGGAGCCTCGACGATTTCGTCGCGGTGTACCTCGTCCTGATCAGCGCTCTGACCGTGCCGCACACGATCGTCGTCGCGATGATGGACGTCGCCACGAACGACGTCGCCCCGACCGTCGACCGCACCGAGCGCCGGCCCGAAACGTAGTCCCCGGTCCGCGCGAACGCGCGGACCGGGGACGCATGGCGGTCGACGCCGCCTCGGACGCGAACGCCCGGGAGGTTCGGGAGCCGGATCAGGCCAGCTCGAACCGGTCCAGGTTCATCACCTTGTTCCACGCCGCCACGAAGTCGTGCACGAACCGCTCCTTCGCGTCGTCCTGGGCGTACACCTCGGCGATCGCGCGGAGCTGCGAGTTCGAGCCGAACGCCAGGTCGACGCGGGTGCCGCTCCACCTGACCTCGCCCGTGGCGCGGTCGTGGGCGTGGAACAGCTGTTCGCTCTCGTCGGTCGGCGCCCAGGCGACGCCCATGTCCAGCAGGTTCACGAAGAAGTCGTTCGTCAGCGTCTCGGGACGGTCGGTGAACACGCCGTGCTTCGCCCCGCCGACGTTGGCGTTCAACGCGCGCAGACCGCCCACCAGCGCCGTCATCTGGGGCGCGGTGAGGGTCAGCAGCTGCGCCCGGTCGAGCAGGAGCTCCTCGGCCGACACGGTGTAGCGCGCCTTCTGGTAGTTCCGGAACCCGTCGGCGACCGGCTCGAGCACCTCGAACGCCTCCGCGTCGGTCTGCTCCGGGGTGGCGTCGGTGCGGCCGGGGGCGAACGGCACCGCGACGTCGTGACCGGCCTTCTTGGCGGCCTCTTCGACGGCGGCGCAGCCGCCGAGCACGATCAGGTCGGCCAGCGACACCTTCTTGCCGCCGGCCTGCGCGGCGTCGAAGTCGCGCTTGATGCCCTCGAGCGTCTCCAGCACCTTGGCCAGGCGCTGCGGCTCGTTGGCTTCCCAATCCTTCTGCGGCGCCAGCCGGATGCGCGCGCCGTTCGCGCCGCCACGCTTGTCCGAGCCGCGAAACGTCGACGCGGACGCCCAAGCGACCCCGACCAGCTCCGGGATCGACAGGCCGCTGGCGAGAATCTCGGCCTTCAGCGCCGCGACGTCGTGCGCGTCGATCAGCTCGTGGTCGACCGCCGGCACGGGATCCTGCCAGAGCAGCTCCTCGGCCGGAACCTCCGGGCCCAGGTAGCGCGAGCGCGGGCCCATGTCGCGATGGGTGAGCTTGAACCAGGCGCGCGCGAACGCGTCCGCGAACGCGTCCGGGTTCTCGTGGAAGCGCCGCGAGATCGCCTCGTACGCCGGGTCGACACGCAACGCCACGTCGGTCGTCGCCATCATCGGTGCGTGCCGCCGGCTCGGGTCGTGCGCGTCGGGCACGGTGTCCGACGCGGCCGGATCGGACGGGGTCCACTGCCACGCGCCGGCCGGGCTCCTCGTCAGCTCCCACTCGTAGCCGAAGAGCGTGTCGAAGTAGCTGTTGTCCCAGGCGATCGGGGTCGGCGTCCAGGCGCCCTCGAGGCCGCTGCTGATCGTGTCGACGCCCTTGCCGGCGCCGTAGTCGCTGGTCCAGCCGAGGCCCTGCTCGTGAAGCGCGGCGGCTTCCGGCTCGGGGCCCACGTGCGCGGCGTCCGCCGCGCCGTGGGTCTTGCCGAAGGTGTGCCCGCCGGCGATCAGGGCGACGGTCTCCTCGTCGTTCATGGCCATG
>CAZHCI010000275.1:0-1055 GCA_964530905.1 uncultured bacterium | reverse complement strand
GGGCGAACGTCTCGCGGATGTCGTGCGCCGACGCGGCCGGGTCCGGCTTGCCGTTCGGGCCCTCCGGGTTGACGTAGATCAGGCCCATCTGGACCGCGGCCAGCGGATCCTCGAGCTCACGCTCGCCCGCGTACCGCTCGTCGCCCAGCCACTCGGCCTCCTTGCCCCAGTAGATGTCCTGCTCGGGCTCCCACACGTCCTCGCGCCCACCGGCGAAGCCGAACGTCTCGAGTCCCATCGACTCCAGCGCGACGTTGCCGGTGAGCACCATCAGGTCCGCCCACGAGATCGCGTCGCCGTACTTGCGCTTGATCGGCCAGAGCAGCCGGCGCGCCTTGTCGAGGTTCACGTTGTCCGGCCAGCTGTTCAGGGGCGCGAAGCGCTGCGATCCCGACGAGGCGCCGCCGCGGCCGTCGCCGGTGCGGTAGGTTCCGGCGCTGTGCCAGGCCATGCGGATGAAGAACGGGCCGTAGTGGCCGTAGTCCGCCGGCCACCACGCCTGCGAGTCGGTCATCAGCGCGTGGAGGTCGTTCTTCACGGCCCCCAAGTCCAGCGTCGCGAACGCTTTCGCGTAGTCGAAGCCCTCGCCCATCGGGTTGGCGTGGGGCGAGTGCTGGTGGAGGATCCCCAGGTTCAGCTGGTTGGGCCACCAGTCGCGGTTCGAGCGGGTGCCCGTCTTCGTCGTCGCATGTACCGGGCACTTGCTGATGTCGTCCATCTGGTCTCCTATCGTGCGCCGACACCGTCTTCGGCGCGGGGTGTCTCCGTGCAGGGGGCGCGATCGTCCTGCGGCCCTACAAGATACGCCGGTTCGCGCGCGCCGAGCGTGGTCCCGCCGGCCATACGAGGACAAGACACGGCCATGACAGTCGCCCCGTACCGTCCAGCATGACCGAACGGGTCGAGGGCGCGGCCTTCGCGCAGCAGACGGTACACCTCGACGGCCGCGGGTTCGCGTCGTGTACGTTCGATGGTTGTCGCATCGTCTACGCGGGCGGGCCGACGGAGGTCGTGGGCTGCACGTTCACCGACTGCGTCTGGCATCTCGAGGGAGG
>CAZHCI010000274.1:0-2948 GCA_964530905.1 uncultured bacterium | reverse complement strand
CGTGAAGAAGGGGCTGCTTGAACGCCGCGACCGGAGCGAAGATCTCGTCCGCGCGTTCATGCGGCCCGGCGTAGCACCAGACGATGCCGCACACCTTCCGGTTGTGCAGGTGCTCGGGGAACGGCGGTCCCGGAGGAACCGTCAGGAAGGCGAAGAATCCGGTCAGGTCGCGCGGCGCCTCGCGGATGAAGTCGCGATACCAGCGAAGGACCTCGGCCGCGTCGTCCAGGCTCCACAGCGTGGGACCGCCGACGACCGTGCCGACGGGGTGCGCCCGGAACAGGAACGAGGTGACGACCCCGAAGTTCCCGCCGCCGCCACGCACCGCCCAGAACAGGTCCTGGTGCTCGTCCGCGTTCGCGGTGACCATGCGACCGTCGGCCAGCACCACGTCGACCTCGAGAAGGTTGTCGATCGTCAGGCCGTGCCGCCGGGTCAGGTGGCCCAGCCCGCCGCCGAGCGTCAGGCCTCCGACGCCCGTGGTCGAGATGATTCCGCTCGGAACGGCCAGGCCGAACGCGTGGGCGGCGTGGTCCACCTTGCCCCACGTGGCGCCGCCCTCGACCCGGACGGTACGCGCGTCTGGGTCGACGCGGACGCCGTTCATGGCCGATAGGTCGATCACGAGCCCGTCGTCGACGCTGCCCAGCCCCCCGCCGTTGTGGCCGCCGCCGCGCACCGCGAGAGGCAGCTCCGCCTCTCGGGCGAACGCGATGGCCGTCATCACGTCGGCGGCGTCCACGCACTGCGCGATGAGCGCGGGACGCTTGTCGATCATGGCGTTGTACAGCGCGCGTGCATCGTCGTAGGCGTCGTCGCCCTCTCGGACGAGGTCGCCGCGCAGCGCGGCGGCGAACGTTTCGACGGCTTCGGAAGCGAGTCGTGGACGGGTCAGGGTCATGGTGGTCCTCTCCGAGGAGGCCGGCGAAGGACCTCCCGAGCACCGACCGTAGGCGAACGGCCGTTCCCAGCCCGTTGCCGTCATGGGAACGCCCCGGAGCGGATCCGGGGCGTGACACGTGCGGCGCGGCACGTGCGGGGCGTGCGGGGCGTGCGGTGCGGCGGCGTGCGCCCCGCGTCCGTCCGCGGCGTCAGCGGAACATCGTCGGGTCCAGCTCCCGCACCAGCGACGCGCTGTCGAACGGCAGGTCGGCGCGGCGGGCGTGCTCCAGAAGCAGCTCGAGGTTGAGGGCCTCGTACTCGCAGTAGATCTTGCCCTCCTCGGCGGAGTAGTACGAACGGATCCAGCGGATCCCGGACATCCCGGCCAGCGCGTCGACGCTGCGGGCTCCCGAAGCTTCGATCTCGCTCTCGGTCAGCTGGCCGACCGTTCGGTGAATCAGGTACTTCTGCATCGCGATGCTCCTTCGTCCGTATGGGGGCGGCAGCTCGGGCAGCCGTCGGCGGCGGTCGTTTGTGCGCTTCCTGACGCAGATCCGTCGGTGGATGCGCGCTCGGACGTGTGGACGGGTCGGGTCATGGACCTCCAGCCCGGGCGGTCGGGACGTCGGCGAGCGCCGCGAGCGCTTCGGCCGTCGCCGTCGCCCCCTCGACGTCGCCCCCGTCGCGACGCAGCTCCAGCGACCGCTCCAAGCTGGCGCGCGCCTCCTCGGTGCGTCCCGCACGTTGGTAGCTCGACGCCAGACTGGACAGCAGGAACGCCTCCCCCAGCGGGTCGCCGCCGCCGCGCGCCCGTTCGACCGCGTCGCGCGCCGCCTCGATGCTCTCGTCGAGCCGGCCCAGGTCGCGGTACACCACGCCCAGGCTGGCGCGGGCGGCGATCTGCCGCTCGGGCATGTCGGCCCTGAGCGCCGTGTCGTACGCGTCCCGGTACGCCTCCGCGGCCCGCTCCAGCTCGCCCGAGCCCCAATGCAGCGCGCCGAGCTCCATCTGCACCAGGCCCAGCCTGTGGTCGTCGCCCGACCTGCGGAAGATCTCCTCCGCCGCTCCCAGGCTGGTCCGGGCGTCCTTGGGGCGTCCCAACCGCCGCCGGGCGACGCCGCTGTGAAGCACCAGCGCGTCGCCCTGGCCGGCCTCGTCCTCGGTCGTGCCCGTCATCGCGAACGAGGCCTCGAGCAGCCGCGACGCCGTGAGGTAGCTGCGGGCCGCGTCGTCGTACGCGCCCAAGCCCTCCAGCGCCACGCCGACGCTGATGCGTGGGTACCCTTCGTGACGAAGGTCGCCGGTCGCCGCTCCCTGCCGCGTGGCGGCCTCGAAGTTGGCCAGCGCCCGTGGGTAGTCACGGCGCCCCAGGTAGATCTTGCCGAGGTTCATGTGCTTCTCGACGACGAGATGCTTGTCCTCGAGCTGCACGCAGATCGGCAGCAGCCGCTCCAGCACAGCGGCCGCCGCCGTCTCGTCGTTCGCTCGGAGATGCGTCCAGGCACGGATGTCCAGACGGATGTACGCCCCGAGGAGGTCGCCGAGCTCCTCGTAGATCGACGCTGCCCGCTCCGCCCAGCGTTTCGCCTCGTCGTCGTCGTCCAGCCACCGGTAGGCGTGCGAGATGTTCTCGGCCGTCGCGGCCAATGCGCGCCGGTGCCCGAGCTTCCGGTCGATCGCCATCGCCGCGAAGCTCGAGGCGATCACCTCCCGGTAGTCGCCGCGCATCCATGCGAGGTACGCCACCTCGCGGTAGCCGCGCGCCCTGGAGCCGGCGTCGCCCAGCTGCTCGAACAGCGTGTCGGCTCGCTGAAACGCCTCCGACGCGCCTGTCCGGTCACCTTGAACGGACAGCATCGCCATGCGCTTCAAAGCGGCCTCGGCCATCACGGCCGGGTCTCCGGTCCGGTCCGCCACCGTCGTGAGCCGCTCGATCGTGTCGATCCACTCGGGTCGACGACCCATGAACTCGAGGAGCCGCTCGGTCGCCTGGAGCGCCTCGAACCGCTTGCGATCCGGGTCGTCGAGACGATGCACGATCGCCAGCATGCGGGCGTACGCCTCCC
>CAZHCI010000273.1:0-2988 GCA_964530905.1 uncultured bacterium | reverse complement strand
GGGCCGCGTCACCTATCCTGGCCAGCGGGGACGATGGCGGGACGACCCGATGCGGGTCGGATAGCGAGGTTCGAGATGACGGTTCCCGATTCGGGCGGGTCGACGCGATGACCCACGCGATGACCCACGCGATGACCGACGGGGTGGTCGACGAGGTGCTCGTCGCGTACGCCAGCAAGCACGGCGCGACCGCCGAGATCGCGGAGCAGATCGGTGCGGTCCTGCTCGACGCCGGCCTGCCGGTCCAGGTCGCGCCGGTGGCGGAGGTGACGGACCTGACGCCGTACTCCGCGGTCGTGCTGGGCAGCGCGGTGTACATGGGACGCTGGCGCCGCGAGGCCAGCGGGTTCGTGACCCGTCACGCCGACGAGCTCGCACGGCGCGACACCTGGATCTTCTCCAGCGGCCCGACCGACGAGGGCGATCCGGAGGAGCTCACCAACGGCTGGACGTTTCCGAAGCCGCTGCAGGCCACGATCGAGCGCATCGCACCGCGCGACGTGAAGCTGTTCCACGGCAAGCTCGACCCGGACGAGCTGGGCCTGTTCGAGCGCTGGATCGTCCGCACGGTCAAGGCGCCCATGGGCGACTTCCGCGACCCCGCGACGATCGCTTCGTGGGCCCAGGACATCGCTGTCGCGCTGCGGGAGCGTGACGCCAGGGCGTGACGGAAGGCGGAGCGTCGGACGCCTGGCGCGCCGCGCCGAGGATCGCCGCAGCGAGCTACGGCGGAGCGCGACCTTTCCAGGCGGGGCCCCGGCCGAACGCGTCGCGAACGCCGGCGTCGACCAAGATGCCGCCCACCGGGATCCAGCCCAGCCCGGCGGAGAGCGTGAAGACCAGGGGCAGCCCCAGCCGGCGATCGATCGGCGCCCGCGCGAGGGCCTGCGCCGTCAGCGCCAGCACGGCCAGGGCCAGTCCCAGGCCTCGACCGTCGACGGCGAACCAGGCCGCGAGGATCCACGGGAGCGCGCCCGCGACCGCGATCGCGGCGCCCCCCACGACCAGCGCGAGCCCGGGGAGGTCCGTGCCTCCCGCCAAGCTCTTGCGCCAGCTGCGCCATAGCGGCCCCCAGCTGCGCAGCTGATCCGACGTCAGCCAGCCGTCCGACCAGACCATCGCCGTCCGGGCTCCGTGATCGCGCGCCCGCGTCGCGAAGTCCACGTCGTCGACCGTGGTCCCGCGCAACGCCTCGTACCCGCCGACCCGCTCGTACACCGAGCGCTCGACGAGCAGGAAGTGCCCGACCGCCAGGGCGCGACCGCGCCCGGCACCGTCCGGCGCCGCGACGCAGAGGATCAGCTCGAAGGTCGCGGGCGTCACGAAGCTCCACGGAAGCCACGGCTTCGTCGGCACGGCGGCGCTCGAGACGAGATCCAGCGATCGCTCCTCCGCCAGGGCCCGCATGGCGCCGACGGCTCCCGGGTGGTGCCTCACGTCGGCGTCGGTGAAGAGGATCCAGTCGCCGTCGGCCCGCTGCGCGCCGCGCGCCATGGCGTGCACCTTTCCGGCCCAGCCGGGCGGAGGGCCGCTCAGATGCAGGACCTCGACCGAGGCGTGCCGGGCAGCGACGCGGTCCGCGATCCGGCCCGTGCCGTCGCGCGAGGCGTCGTCGACGATCACGATGCGGTGCAACGGAGGCTCCTGGGCCAGCAGGCCGTTCAGCGTGACCTCGAGATGATCCGCCTCGTCGCGAGCGGGCACCACGGCGGACACGCGCCTCTCGGACAGGTGCGCCGGCGAAGGCGCGTGCAGGAACCGGCCGGCTCGGCGGCGGACACGCCATGCGACCGTGACGGCGACGATTGCGACGACCAGAGCGGTCCACGTCAGCGGGGTCATGCCCGAGGGTACGCCGTGCGAGGGCGCGACTCGCGTGGGCAGGACCGTCGGTCAGGACGGCCCAAGGCGCAGGTGGACGGGCCCCGGTCGTGATGAGGGCCTACAATGCTCCATGCCCCCCGATGCCGTGCGGCTGTTCGGCCGCCCGGACGTGCGCCAGGACGGTCGGCGCAGGTTCCTGGCCGCCAGTCACCTGCACCGGTTCGTCGCGTACCTGGCCGCCCGAGCGGACTGGGTGTCGCGGGACGAGGTGGTCTTCCTGTTCTGGCCCGACCGGTTGGACGCCGTCGGGCGCCGCAACTTGCGCAAGCTGCTTCACCGCGCCCGCCACGACGTGAGCGGGATCGAGGCCGAGGGCGACCGGTTCCGCTGGCAGGTGGACACGGATCTGCATGCCTGGCGCGAGGCGTCTCGCGAAGGCGACGCGACCGCAGCGCTGGCGCTGTACCGGGGTCCGCTGCTCGAGGGTCTCGACGCCGGCGCCCCGACGGAGTTCGCCGGTTGGCTCGAGCGCGAGCGCGAGCAGCTTCGCGCGCAGCTGGTCGACCTGGTGGTCGAGAGCTGCGATCGGCTGCAGCGGTCCGATCCGGATGCGGCCGCGGAGCTGTCGTCGACGCTTCTGACCATCGATCCGCTGGACGAGCGCGCGGTGCGATGCGGCATGCGTAGCCTGGCGGCCGCCGGCCGCGCCGTCGACGCCGAGCGGCTCTACGCGACGTACGCGCGCGATCTGAACGCCGAGATGGGCGTCGAGCCGGACGGCGCGACGCGGGAGCTGCACCGGACGCTGATGGCGGCCGCGCGGTCGTCCGACGCCGACGGCGATGCGCCACCGCCCATCGCACCGGACATCGTACGGCCCGTCGTACGGCCCGTCGTACAGCCCGCACGCCCGGCACGAGGCGTCGCCGCGCCGTGGGGCACGACGTCGTTCGTCGGCCGGCAGGCGGAGCTCGCGACGGTGCACGAGCGCCTCGCGTCGGCACTCGCGGGCGAAGGGGGCGTCGTCGCGGTCGAGGGCGAGGCGGGGGTCGGCAAGACGCGACTGGTCGAGACGTTCCTGGCCGGCCTGCCGCACGGTGTCCAGGCGTTCGCCGGCCGCTGCTACGAGCGCGATCTGAGCGCGCCCCTGGAACCCGTTCGAGC
>CAZHCI010000272.1:0-3017 GCA_964530905.1 uncultured bacterium | reverse complement strand
GCGACGCTTCGCTCCGCTCGCCGCGGCCGCACGGGGGCCGCGGGCGCTGCAGGCGGCAGCGGGACTGGCCGTGATCGGAGGCCTGGCGTGGAGCGCGGCTCAGCCGTACCTGCTGGTGACGTCGGTGTTCCCCGGCGTGATCGAGCACGCGGCGTGGTCGGCGCTGCTGCTAGCGGCGATCGTGCTGGTGTCGGCAGGCTTCGCTCCGACCGAGGGAGACACGCGCGCTCCGACTCGCGCCAGCTCGGCGACGGGCGTCTAGCCGCAGAGCGTGGCGGGCGTCGCGCGCATGCCGAACACGATCCACAGCAACGCCGCGTCCACCACCAGCGGCACGATCGCCCAGCCGGACAGCCAGACGACCTGCAGCGGGATCGATGCCAGGACGCCTCCGACGACGAGCACGGCGAACCACGAGGACGGCACCCACCACCCGAGGAGAGCCGCAGCGGCCATGAGGAACAGTCCTCCCGACGCGATGCCCAGGATCGGCGTCAGCGTGTTCAACGCGTCGCCAGGTGGAATCAGCGTGCGCGTGTCCGCGAAGAACGGCCACAGCACGCCACCCCCGACCCACCAAGGGGGCGGACCCTGACCCGGGGCGGCGGGAACCAACGCCGTCAGATTGAGTTGAGCTCCGAGAACGACCAGGATCAGCACGGCTACGCACATGGCAGACACCCCTTTCCACGTTCCATCCCCCATCTCGCTCAGGAAGGTC
This sequence comes from uncultured bacterium, assembly GCA_964530905.1. Lineage (GTDB taxonomy): Bacteria > Deinococcota > Deinococci > Deinococcales > Trueperaceae > SLSQ01. The sequence continues at coordinate 2,296 of CAZHCI010000272.1, read as the reverse complement.
GACGCCGACGCGTCGCTTCCTGGCGCTGCACTGTAGGTCCGTCCTGGTCCGCCCGGGCCCGTCGTTCTCCGACATCGCGGCGTCGCCTCGGCGCCGTGTCTGGCCAGGGCCGTGAACCGTCGCGGTCGGCCTCCGCCACCGCACGGACGTCGCCCCCGATGCGCCTCCACGGTGGTCCCGGACGCGGGTTCAGGGAACCTCGACGGTCCCGGCCACGTCCGCGTAGCGCACCGAGCCCGAGCCGTCACGCAGAAGGACGAAATCGCCGCCCACGCCCCGCACGTCGACGTCGCCCGAGCCGTCCTCCTCGATCCGAACCTCGCCGCGCACGTTCTCGACGCGGATCTCTCCGGACCCGTCGTCCCCGATCCGCACGCTGCCACCGACGGCTGTCACGTCGATCTCGCCGCTGCCGTCGCGGACGATCTCGACCGAGCCGCCCACGTCGGACAGTCGCAGGTCGCCGCTGCCGTCGCGCACCACCTCGAGACGCCCGCCCACGTCGCGGACCTCGACGTCGCCGCTGCCGTCCTCGAGGAACAGGTCGCCGGCGACGCGATCGACACGCACGTCGCCGGAACCGTCGGTGAGGCGGAGCGACGCAACGTCGGCGACCGCGACCTCGCCGCTGCCGTCGTCGATCTCGACCTGGAGCGTGTCGGGCAACACGACGACCAGGTCGAGGTGGGCGTAGCCGAGGAAGAGGCCGCCTCGCGGCGTCTCGGTGCGGAGGACGAGGACGTCACCGTCCCGGGACGACGTGAGGCGGACGTCGTCGAGCCGGGTGCGGCTCGACGCGCAGGCTCGCCCTCGGGCCGTGAGCGTGTCGGCGGCGGCCGAGCCCGTGACGCGCAGGGCGCCGGCTGCAGTGGCCAGGCGGACCGCGCGAACGCCGTCGAGGTCGAGGTCGAGAGTGCGTGGCGCTTCGAAGCGGCACTGGGCGGACGCGCCGCCGAAGAAGGCGAGGACGAGGGCGAACAGGACGGCGTGGACAAGCTGGGGGTGCGGCATGGCGAGCTCCTTGGGCGCCTTCGTTCGGCGACGCGCGGGAGGCAGCATACGGGCCGTCGCGCGCCGGGTCGTCCGCCCTTCGGCGGAGGATCCCGTCGATCCGGTCGCGGACGACGTTCGGCAGGCGTTCGCACTTGGCCGTGTGCCACCCCGCTGTCCGGGTCTCCGGGACGGGCGGCCCCGCCCACGCAGACCGGTGTCGACATGTGCGGCTGGTGTGCGACGTGTCCCTGGTGCAGCTCGCGAGCGCATGCGGCGTGACGACGTCGCCTCCGCGTGGCGCGCCTGCCGGGCATCATGCAGGTGACTGCGGGGTGTTGCAGGCACCATGTAGACTCGTCTTGATGATGGTGCCTGTGTCGACGTTCGAAGAGGCCGTGGAACGCCTCCGGCCGAGGGCGGAGACCATCCGTGCCCTGGGGGTCGAGCGCCTGGCGCTGTTCGGCTCCGTGGTACGCCGCCAGACGCGGTCGGACAGCGACGCGGATGTCTTGGTACGTTTCGCGTCCGGCGAGAAGACCTACGACCGCTACCTCTCGTTGGCGTATCTGCTGGAGGACGCGCTCGGGCGACCGGTCGAGCTGATCACGACCGAATCGCTGTCGCCGATCCTGGCGCCGAGAATCCTGGGCGAGGCGCGAGATGTCTTTCGAGCCACTTGACTACATCCGACACATCACGGATGAAGTCGAGTACCTCATGGACGCAAGCGCAGACGTCGATGCGAAGACGTTCTACGACGACGCAACTCTGCAGCGCGCGTTCATCCGTAGCCTCGAGGTCATCGGCGAGGCGACGAAGCGTCTTCCGCTCGAGTTCCGTGAGGCGCATCCCGAAGTGGACTGGCGTGCAATGGCCGGAATGCGTGATCGGCTGATCCATGGCTACTTCGGTGTGGACCTCGAACTTGTGTGGGACGTGGTCCGCGTACGCATACCCGAGCTTCGCCGGGTCTTAGCGCCGCTTCTCAGGTCTTGAGGAACGGACTACGTTGGATCGTTCGGACACTGCGGCCTCCCGCTCAGGCCTTCAGCAGGGTGAGGAGCAGGATCGCCTCGCCGACCGCGGTGATCGGTTCGTGCTGTCCGGGCGCCATGCGCATCCAGCTGCCGGCGCCGGCGACCACGATGTTGCCGTCCAGCACCAGCTTCACGTCGCCCGCGAGGACCTGGAGGATGAACGAGCGGCTCGCGATCTGGTCGGAGAGCTGCTCGCCGTCGGCGCAGCCGAACAGCGTCACCTTCACGTGGTCATCGTGGTGGAGGAGCTCGCTGACGATCTCGCC
>CAZHCI010000271.1:0-3054 GCA_964530905.1 uncultured bacterium | reverse complement strand
GGGGCCTGCGTGCATGGTCGCTCCCTCGGGGCCGCCCGCGGGGCGCGCGAACGCGCCCCGTGGCCGGCGTAGCTGGGGTCGGACGACGGTCAGAAGACCGGCTTGGTGTACTCGTCCATGTTCTCTTGCGTGATCTTGGGCGTGTCGAAGTAGTTCAGGAACGGAACGTCCTGTCCGTCGATCACGGCCAGCGCCGTATCGAGCGCGTTGATCGCGTCGTCGACGGGCGACTGGTAGATCGAGCCCCAGTACTCGCCGCGCGCCATCGCCTCGTAGCCGACGGCGAAGTTCGTGGCGCCGACGAAGGTGATCTCCTCGCCGCGACCGGCGTCGAGGGCGGCGTTCAGCGCGCCGACGCCCATGTTGTCGTCGCCCGAGTAGACGCCGTCGATCTGGTCGTACTTGATGAGCAGGTTCTCCATCACGCGCTGCGCCTTCTCGCGGTTCCAGTCGGCGGGCTGGCTTTCGAGGACCTCGACGTCGGGGCACACCTCGGCGAATCGGTCCAGGAAGCCGTCGGAGCGCTCGATGGCGGTCGTGTAGCCGGGCTGGCCCTGGATGTTGACGACCTGGCCGGACTCGGCGAGGCCGCGCTCGGTCAGGCGGTCGCACATGATCTCGGCGGCGCGGTTGCCCTGCGTGATGTTGTCCGGGCCGGAGAACGAGGCGATGAAGTCGAAGCCGGCCTCGGCGATGTTCGAGTTCGTGACGACGACGGGGATGTCGGCCTGGTACGCCTGGCGGACGACGGGCACGACCGCCTGGCCGTTGGTGGGCCAGATGATGATGGCGTCGACGTCCTGCTGGATCAGGTCCTGCATCTGCGCGATCTGGCGCGCGACGTCGCCGCCCGCGTCCAGCACGACGGTCTCGACGCCGAGCTCGGCGGCGTAGTCGATGAACGCCTGCTCGTAGGTCGTCTGGTAGCTGTCGACGCCGACGTTGTTCTGGGTGATGCCGATGACCTGGGCCGCTGCGAACGAGGCGAGCAGGGCGCCGGCCAGGATGGCGAGGATCGTCTTCTTCACGTGGATCTCCTTCGGGATGGGGACGGACCGTCGAACGGACGGCACGGGGCGGGGGGCGGTCGCTGCCGACTACATGGCGACCTCCCGGCGCCGGGGCGGCGAGGCGGAGTCCGGTCGGTCGCCGGCTCGGGGGCTGGGACGGCGGCTCATGCGCGCGCTCCGTCGCGGCCGGATCCGCTGGTGCGCTTGTCGAGGATGAGGACGGCGATCAGCATCGCGCCGAGGATCACGAGCACCCAGTACGCCTGCACCTGCATCAGGTTCATGCCGTTGCGGAGGATCTGGATGCCGAGCACGCCGCCTACCGTGCCCACGACGCTGCCGTGCCCGCCGGTCAGCTTCGTGCCGCCCAGCACGACGGCGGTGATGACCCACAGCTCGTAGACCGTGCCCATGTTCGGCGTCGACGCGCCCATCTGCGTCGAGAGCAGCAGCCCCGACAGAGCGGCCAGAGCGCCGAGCAGGGTGAAGTTGATCAGCAGGTGCCGGCCGACGCGGACGCCGGCGTTCACCGCGGCGTCACGGTTGCCGCCCACGGCGTAGGTGTCGCGTCCGTGACGCGTGTTCGTGAGAACGACGTGGAGCACGATCGCGATCGCGACGAAGATCAGCGCCAGCGTGGGCACGCCCGCGATCTGCGAGGTGCCGAAGTCGGAGTACGCGAAGTTCAGCGCGAAGTACGACTCCTGGTTCGTGTAGACGAAGACCAGGCCCCGGATCCCCAGCATCGCGCCCAGCGTGACGATGAACGAGTCGACGCCGGTCTTGTAGGTGATCAGGCCGTTCAGCCCTCCGAGCGCGGCGCCGACCGCCAACCCCAGCAGGGCGGCGGGGATCATGCCGAGCTCGCTCTGAAGTCCGACGGAGAGCGACGCGGCCAGCGCCATGATCGCGCCCACCGACAGGTCGATCTCGGCGTCGATCATCACGAACGTCATCCCCAGCGCGATGATGCCGATGAACGTCGACTGCAGCAGGATGTTGAGCAGGTTGCCGGTGCTGAAGAAGAACTCGCGCGTGCCGGGCATCAGGCCGAAGAACAGCAGCTCGGCGGCCACGAACGCCCAGATGGGCTGGCGGGTCAGCGACCGGAGCCAGGCGCTCAGGCGGCTGCGCTCGGAGGCGGGCACGCTCGCGACGCGGCCGCTCATGCCGCCCACAGCCGTCCGCGCTTGGACGCCACGTCCAGCCACACGACGAGGATGATGACCAGCCAGGTGACGAGCCACTGCGCGTAGAACGGGAATCCCAGGAGCAGCAGGCCGTTGTTGATGAACCCGAAGATGAGGATGCCGATCACCGTCTTGGCGATGCTGCCCGAGCCGCCCAGCAGGCTCGTTCCGCCGAGGATGATGCCGGCCAGCACCTGTAGCTCCCAGGTCTGCCCGACGGTGTTCTGCGAGCCCATCACCCGCGACCCCAGGATGACGGCGCCGGCGAAGACGGCGAACGCGCTGATCAGGTAGGTCGAGAAGACGATGCGCGAGGCGCGCAGGCCGGAGTACGACGAGGCGATGCGGTTGCCGCCGACGGCGAAGACCTTGCGCCCGAAGCCGGTCCGGTGGAGCACGATGCCCAGGATCACCGCCAGCCCCAGGAACAGCACGACGGGCACGTTGATGTCGATGTTCCCCATGCTGATCAGGCGGCCGCGCCCGAACACCGCGAACCAGGTGTCGCTCTGGTTGGCGATGTCGACGTTCTTCCCGCCGCTGTACAGAAGCGTCGCGCCTTGCAGCACCGACAGCATTCCGAGCGTCACGATCAGCGAGTTCAGCCTCAGGAAGCCGACCAGCGTGCCGTTCACGGCGCCGGCGATCAGCGTGACGACCAGGGTGACGAGGATCGCGGGGAGCGGCCCGATCTTGTCGTGCAGGTCGACGACCATCACGGTCGCGAGCGACAGCATCGAGCCGACCGAGAGATCGAGGTTTCCGCCGATCACCACGAACGTGACGCCCAGGGCGATCGTGCCCAGGATCGACACCTGGCGGATGACGGCGAGGATGTTCTCGGTGGTCGCGAA
>CAZHCI010000270.1:0-3083 GCA_964530905.1 uncultured bacterium | reverse complement strand
CCAACGAAACCGACGACACCATCACCATCACCGACACCAACCCCGGCTTCGCCGAAGCGTACGGCGACCCCGTCACCCTCGACGCAGCCGACTACATGACGGGCGAGACGGAAACCTTCACCTACCATCAGGCGTTCACGTGGTCCGGGTACGGCGCGGACGACTGCGGAGACTTCGTGTACGAGAACACCGCGACGATCGTCGAGACGAACCAGTCCGCTACGGCCACGCTCAAGGTCAACGTCCAGTGCGAGATCTACGAAACCGCGTACGCCATGGGCGACGACGCCGAGTGCTTCATCCCCGACTTCTCGCAGTGGGGCTGGACCAACCCGATCGAACCCGGCAGCTACACCTGGGAGCTCTGGGCCGGCGCCGCGCAGTGCGACACCGACAACGGCACGCTCGTCGGATTCGTCACGGTCGACTACGACGTTGACGGCGACGTGATCGTCACGTACTACGTAGATGCCGAGTACTCTCTCGAAGAGACCCACGTGTACGCTGGCTACGACATGTACCCGCAGCGCGGCCGCCGTAGCACGGTCGCCCCCGGCCAGTACGACAACGACGGCCCCTTCGACGGCAGCGAGGTCTACGTGATCGCGCACGCCGTCGTCGGACTGCCCGATCCCGACTTCGGTCCTTGAAGAAGGAGCAACGAGGTACGAGTAGCCTGACGTGATCCGCGGCAAGCGAGACGCCTTCCGGTAGGACGAACCACCCCAGCGGGGCGGAACCCAGGTTCCGCCCCGCTGGGGTGCCGTTCGGCTGGACGCCAAGCACGACGCCTCGGCCGGTCAGCGCCGTTCGTGCGTGGGAGAGGACGAGGGATCGAGCCAAGCGCCGGCAGCGAACGTACGTCCGCCAGCCCGCCTCACGGCTCGATCGGCACCGCCTCGAACACGACCTCGGTCGTCTCGCGCAGCTCCACCTGGACGTCGTCCAGACGCGGCTCCTGCACGGCGAGGCCGTCCGGAACGGTGCTCCGGTCGACGGCCAGCCTGTACGTGCCGGGCTCCAGGAGGAGCTCGAAGCGTCCCTCGTCGTCGGTCAGGGCGCGGAACCGTCCCACGCGGACGACGACGCTGGGAACCGGGTCGCCGACGGCCGTGACGCGGCCGACGAGGGTTCCGAGGCGCCGTCCGCCCGTGGCTTCGACCCACGCGGGCGGCACCGTGATCTCGAACGCGTACGACGCGGCCACGCCCCATTCGAGCGTCCAGCGGTCGTCCTCGCGGGCGTACGCGTAGCGGGCGGAGCCGTCCACGTCGAGCTCCCACGGCCCTTCGTAGAGCCCGAGCGTACTCTTGATCGTCACCGTCTCGTTGTTCAGGTTCCAGGTTCCGCCCAGCGCGAGAAGCAACGGGTCCTCGACGAGCTCGTAGTCCGCACGAATCGTCCCCTCGATACGCCGGTCCTCCGGGTAGTACACGAGGCGTGGGGCGAAGCTGAAGCTGTCGCTGCTCAGCCATCTCCAGCTGCTGTCGAGCGTGACGCCGAATCCCTTGGCATCGACCTGGGCACCGAGCGTAGTGGCCGTGCGCCAGTTCCGTCCCAGCGAGACGCGATAGGCGACGCGACCGAAGACCCTTCTGTCGCCCGCCTCGAAGGCGACCTGCAGGCTGCCCGGCACGTCCACGTCGAGACCTTGCGTCAGCCCGGCCCGCCAAGCCCACGACGCGTTCGTGCCGAGCGGTGTGGTGACCTCGCCGTACAACGTGGTCGGAGAGACGCGGAAGCGTGCCTTGAAGGTCAGTCGCGATCGTTCCGTCAACACGTCGCGTGCCTGCGCGCTGAGGCTCGTGGCCGTCTGCTGTGCCCGGATCGTGGCCGCCAGCGACGCTTGGAGCTTCTCGTCCCGGTAGCGGGCCTCGAAGACCGACCGCACGTCCGCATCCGCATAGCTCGCCCGCAGCGATGCCAACGGGCCGTCCTCGCGCCAGCCGGCACCGGCCGCCGCCGTGACCGTCGGCGTCGCCCACGCCCCCGCCACGAACGCGGAGAGCCTGTCGTCTCTCGTCACGCCGACCATGCCCGCCGCTCCGGAACCGTCGCGATCGTACGTGGCGGTCACGCCGAAGTCCTTCGAAAGATCCAGCCGGAACGGGGACGATCCGACGGCCCCGATCCGCACCGAGCCGTCCCAGATCCGGACCTCCCCGTACGACCGGCGCCACCGCGGAGCGTCCGCACGGACGTCCACCGAACTGAAGTCGGACAGCGGCCCTTTCAGCGTGATCCTGCCGTCCCAGTCGTCCGGGGGAGCGAAACCGGCCGTGAGTCGGCCCTCCAGAACGTACGGCTCAGGGGCGGGCGTACCGAAGCGAAGCACCTCGATCGTCCGCTCCAGCTCGACGCCACGCGCGGTGGACAGCCGTAGCGTGTGCGGCCCCTCCTCGGCGAGGTCGAAGCGAAGCGATCTCCGTTCCCTCGCTCCGATGCGTAGCTCGCGGCGTTCGAGAAGCTCGTCGTCACGCCTCAGCTCGAGGGTCGCAGCGGCGGAGGTGTTGCCGGCGTTCGACACGACGACCGACAGACCCTCGGTGCCCAGCGCCGCCTGCGCGGGCAGCTCGAGCCGCAGATCCACGATGTCGAGCACCGTAAGCTCCACCGTGCGCTCGACCGCGGGCGTGACGCCGCTTACCGCCAGCGTGACGCGGTCGATCGCGAACGCCGGCGCATCGGCTGGAACCTCGACCGTGAGCGACACGGCCACCGCGACCCCCGGCTCGAGGGTCGCGGTGGCCGGATCGATCTCGAGGGACCAATCGCTGCTGGACGACGCCTCGAGCAGAACCTCGACGGACTCCTGCGAGGTCAAGCCGAAGGTGAGCGTCACCGTCTCGTTCGGCTCCACGAAGCGAGCTGGCGGAACGAAGATGTCGATCGCTTGGGCGGCAGCCGTCATCATCGCCATGACGAACACCACGGCGCTGAAGCCGCGTCTCATACTTCAGCGTACTCCCGCGCCGATGCCGGTCGACGTGCAGGCATCGTGCAGGTGTCGTGCGGGGTCACGCGTACGACCGAACGGTCGCCACGTCGAGTCGCGTCCGTCGCGATGGCTTCTGCCGCCCGAT
>CAZHCI010000269.1:0-3098 GCA_964530905.1 uncultured bacterium | reverse complement strand
GCACGCCTCGGCGGCGTTCCAGTAGCGCTGCCCGGCCGTGTCCCGCGTGCCCTGCGGGCGCACGACGATGACGCCGGCGACCGCCGCCCCGCTCCCGAAGGGGAAGACGCGCTCCACCCGCGCCGCGCTCGAGCGGTAGCCGTGCAGCATCACCAGCAGCGGCGTGGGCACGGCGGGGTCGTGGTCGGGCGGTGGGACGACCACCGCGGGCCGCTCCTCGCCCCCCACGCCGAACGCGTCCGGCGGCAGGACGAATCGGCTGCACGCGGCGAGCAGCGCTGCCATCAGCGCCCCGACGAAGACGAGGCGGAGCGTCCGGGCGATCATGCCCGACGGTACCGCCCGTGCATGAGGAAGGCCATGCTCGGGGGGTCGGCCTAGGGTGCCCTCAGGCGGCGATGATCTCGTTCAGGCCCTCAACGACCTCCGCCATCTGGCGGGCGGTGGCCCGGCCGAGCAGACTGCCCAGGCGCTCGACCGCCAGCGTTCGTACCTGCGTGATCTTGACCCAGGAGCGCTTGGGCAGGTCGATGCCCGCGAGTTCGTAGTTCAGCGGATAGCCGGCTCTCGGTTGCTGGCTCGTGACCACCATCGCGATCACCGTCTGCGAGCGTTCGTTGAACAGGTCGTCGCTGAGGATCAAGACGGGGCGTCGACCGCCCTGCTCGGATCCGCGAACGGGATCGAGGGAGGCCCAGCGAACGTCACCCCTCAATACGGCGGCCATGCTCGTGCGTCGGCGCGCAGACCCTCTTCGGCGAGGGCGACCTCCTCGGCGGGATCGAGCACGGCGCAGGCCTCGGCGAGACGCCGCCGCCGGACCCGGCGCAGGTGTTCGGCCACCGCCGCCTCGATGGCCTGGCTGCGGCTCGCGTAACGCTCGTCCCGCACGAGCAGGTCGACCTCTCGGATCAACCGGTCGTCCATGCTGACGGCGACCTTGGTCTTCATGCGGCAACCTCCCGGTATGACTCTAGGTCGTACCGATCCGCTCGCGCAATGGATGCTTGCCGAGTTGGCGGGGCGCGGCAGGCCGGGTCGCGGAGCGGGGCCCGCTGATACGCCGCTGATGACCCACCGACTACGGTGCGCGCATCCCCTTCGAGGAGGCGCTGCCGATGACCCATCCGAACCGCCATAGCCATCGCCCGAAGCCTGCCACGCCCTGGCCGCCGTCGCTCGCCCTCGCCGCCCTGCTGCTGCTCGCCGCCTGCGGGGGCCAAGGTGGACCCGTCGGCAGCGTCGACGCCTTCGTGGCGGCGCTGCCCGCTTGGGACGAGGTCGCCCCGCCGGTGGTCGAGAACGCCGGCGAACCGACCGGCGAGACCCCCGTCATCGACCAGGAGGAGGTCGACGGCACCGTCTACACCTGCTCGACCACGCCCTACAACATCGCCAAGAACCCCACCGAGATGGCGCTCTTCAACCCGGACGCCTCGGTGCTGTGGCCCGGCGCGCTCATCCGCGGCGGGTCGCACCTGAGCGTCGGCTCCCTCGAGCTGCTGGCGCTCAGCCGCGAGCGGCGCGCGCCGCTGGGGATCTCGATCCAGGGCGGCGGGGTGCTCGGCATCTCGGGCGGGGTCAGCACGGTCGTCGACGAACCCGTGGGCAGCACGGTCCGCGAGGGCATCAACCAGTTGGTCGTCAACGCCCTCGATTCGGACGTCGCGGTCGGCGCCGGGGCCAGCACCTTCACCTCGGTCGAGAGCCACTCCACCAGCCAGACGCTCCTGAGCCTGGGGCTCGACGCCCGCTACCTGGGCGCGGAGGCCTCCGCGCGCCTCGACTACAGCAAGAACGCCAGCGAGCGCACCTACACCGCCTACTTCGTCCAGCGGCTCTTCACGATCGCCGTCGATCTCCCCGAGCGGCCGTCGTCGGTCTTCGCCGACGGCGTCGGCGGCGCCGACCTGCAGGCGCTGGGTATCAGCGGGTCCAACCTGCCGCTCTACATCGACAGCGTCTCGTACGGCCGCATCCTCATGTACTCGTTCACCTCGAGCGACTCGCGCGAGCGCATCGAGGCGGCGCTCGAGTTCTCGTACGACTCGCCCGTCGGTGGCGTCGACGGCTTCGCCGAGGCCGACCTGCAGGAGACCCTCTCGAGCGCGCGGATCGAGGTCTTCGCCCTGGGCGGCCCGAACACGGGCGTGCAGAACCTGATCCGCGACGGCAGCCTGGCCTCGTACTTCGAGGCGCCGCTGGCGATCAACCAGGTGGAGCCGATCTCCTTCACGATCCGCAACCTCGGCGACAACACCCTCGCCAAGGTGGGCGACACGACCAGCTACGACGTGCGCACCTGCCTGCCCGTCGGCGGCGGGCTGCCGCAGCCCCAGCACTGGTGGCCCGCGGACGGCGACACCGCCGACGCGGTCGGCGACGCCGACCTGGGTGGCTTCGGCGGCGTCTTCGGCGCGGGCTGGGACGGGTCCGACCCCAACCAGCGCTCGTGGACCGTGGACGGTCAGGGCCAGTACCTGAACAGCTACCCGGAGCTCCTGGTGGTCCCGACCGACGGCCCCTTCACGCTGAGCGCCTGGATCAACCCGCGCTCAACGAGCGGCGTCCACACGATCGTGAGCCAGGTGGGCGGCCAGCTCCGCGCCGGCGACTTCGCGATGCGGGTCTTCGGCGGCGACCCGATGGGCCGCCTCCAGCTCTACCGACGGCCAAGCTCGGGCTCCACCTCGGTCGACGTCGTCCAGTCGGGCCTGATCGTGCCGAAGAACGCCTGGTCGCACGTGGTGGCCGTCTACGGCAGCACCGGCGGCGGCGGCGCCCTCCAGGTCTACGTCAACGGCAACCCGGTGGGGGGCGGGGTGGTGCCGGGCACCTACGCCCCATCGCAGCCGCGCCCGGACACCGACCTGACGATGATGCGCGTCGCCTCGAGCGAACTGGCCGTCGACGGCACCGGCAACTCCTTCCGCCGCTTCCCGTACAACGGCTCCATCGACGAGCTGATGGTGTTCGACCGCGCGCTCACGGCCGACGAGGTGCTGGCGATGTACCAGAACTTCGCGCTCTACCAGCCCTGAGGTCGGGCTGAGTCTTGGGCCGGGGCGCCCCAGGGCGCCCCGGCGAAACGTGCGCCC
>CAZHCI010000268.1:0-3105 GCA_964530905.1 uncultured bacterium | reverse complement strand
ACCACTCTTGCGAGTCGGTCATGAGGGCGTGCAGGTCGCGCTTGACGGCCGCCAGGTCGAGCTCGGCGAACGCCTTCGCGTAGGCGAAACCAGGGTCCATAGGGTCCGACAGGCTCGAGTGCTGCCGGAGGATGTCGAGGTTCAACTGGTTCGGCCACCAGTCGCGTTTCGACCGGGTCCTCGGCATCGCGCTGCCGTGCGCCGGGCACTTGCTTGCGTCGCTCACGGTTGCTCCAATCGTCCCCCGCTCGCCTGCACGAGCTCTGCCTGCCGAACGGAGGGGGTGGGTGGGAGGCGCCGGCGCGGCCGGTCGCTTGGGGCGCAACCTGGATCCGGGGGGGCGGCGGGGGGGCGGGTGAGCTGGGGACGCATGGGCGGCGACGACGTCGGCACATCGCGTTCGTTGACGGTCATGGCGTCGTTGCCGGCGGCCCCACCCCATGACGCGGCCCCTGCCCACCGCTGGTCTCTGACCTGTCCCGTCCTGTCCCTCACTGGCCGAGGGCTTCCCTCGGGGCCATGGCGAAGGGCCAGGCCGGCGACCGAGACTGAGTTCGAACGGTGTCGACGGCATGCCTGGCATGGGCGTCCCAACTCGGGGACCGGCGCATCCTCGCCTCCGCCGCATCGGGGGAGGGTCACATGAGACGACGCATGACGCTACTGGGATTGGCTGCCTGCATCCTGCTCGCCATGGGCGGATGCGCGCGCGTGGTGACGCCGCCCGCCGGCGACGCCGAGGTGGGGGCCCGCGCGACGGCCTTCGTCACGGATGCAGGTGACGCCGGACTCGCCGGGCAACTGCGACAGGTGGTCGCCACGGCGGAGTCTGGCGCAACCATCACCTTTGCCCCGGAGATCACCACCGTCACGCTCGCGTCGGGCCAGATCGTCATCGACAAGGACCTGACGATCGCTGGGCCCGAGGATGGCACCGTCACGATCAGCGGGAACGATGCGTCGCGCGTGTTCGACGTGAAGAACGGTGGCTACGACGTCGTTCTTCGCAACCTGACGATCACCGGTGGGCTCGCGGACGTCGGCGCCGGCGTGTGGGTCGAGTCGGGAGCTTCGCTGGAGGGCTCCCTGACACTGATCGACTGCACGGTGGCCGGCAACCACGCCAGCGGAAGTGATGCCGTCCGCGGAGACGGTGGCGGGTTGTACGTGTACGGCACCCTGCGCATGGAGCGCACCACGGTGCGCGACAACACCGCGGGTAGCTTCGGCGGCGGGGTATTCCACGACGGCACCGTCGAGCCGTCCGCCAGCATCGTGAACTCGACGTTCACGGGCAATGTCGCGCAGGGGGGCGGCGCCATCCACAACGAAGGCGGTGGGATGACGATCGCGTTCTCGACGATCACCGGCAATCAGACCACCCTCACCTACGGCGGCGGCGGCATCAGCCTGTACAACCTCGAAGGGTCGGAGGAGATCCGGCTCCGGGGCACGATCGTCGTCGGCAACACGACGACGGCCGGCGCCGCCAACGATCTGCATCGGTGGTTCTCCACCACGCACTTCGTGACGCTGGGCTACAACCTCGTCGGCACGGCGTCGGGGTTCAGCGCCGCCGGGGTCTTCACCGCGACCGGTGATGTGGCCGGCCTGACCGACGTGGGCTTGCAGGCACTCGCCGACAACGGCGGAGCGACTCAGACGATGGCCTTGGGCGAAGGCAGCCAGGCCATCGACGCCGTGCCCGAGTCGGCCTGTCTCGACGCGTCCGGCGCGGCGTTGGCGATCGACCAGCGCGGCGTGTCCCGGCCGCAGAACACGGACTGCGACATCGGCGCCTTCGAGGTCGTCCCGGTCGCTCCGCCGCCCGTCACTTACGTCGTCAGCAGTAGCTACGACGACGGCGGCACGGGCACGCTACGGCAGATTCTGCTCGACGCGCCGGCCGGTACGACGATCACGTTCGCGCCCGAGGTCACCGCCGTCAACCTGACGTCCGGCTCGCTCGTCCTCGACAAGGACGTGACCATTGCCGGGCCCGAGGACGGCACGGTGACGATTCGTGGTGACGGCGCGACGTTCCGCGTCATCTACATCGGGACGGCGGGCGTCCAGGTCACGCTGCACAACCTCACCATCACCGACGGCTATGTCAACGGGTCGTCGGGTGGCGGCATCGCGGTCGAAGCGTGGGACTGGGATCTCGGTACCGTTCCGTCACCGTCGCTGCGTCTGGAGCGGTGCTCGGTGGTCGGCAACTACGCTAGCCAGGGCGGCGGAGGGTTGTCCATCATGGGCGACCTCTTCATGGACGCGACGACCGTGTCGGGCAACGTGACGGGTGCCTATGGCTGGGGCGGTGGCCTCGTGCACTACGGCACGGACCTCAGTCAGTCCGTCGCCTACCCCTCCGCGGCCACGATCGTCAACAGCACGATCAGCGGCAACACGGCCTACAAGGGCGGTGCGATCGACAACGAGTACGGGTCGCTACGAATCCTCTTCTCGACGATCACGGGCAACACCGCCACCAGTGCGACCGCCGGCGGGATCCTCTCCTGGAACGATTCCGGAACCCGCACCACCCTCAAGGGGACGATCGTCGTCGGAAACACGGGTTCGGGCGCCGAAGACGACGTGCACGCCCTCGACACGACCAACCGCTTCGACAGCCGCGGCTACAACGTGATCGGCGTCGGCACGGGGGACGTCGACTTCACCCAGGAGTTCACGGCGACCGGTGACCTGACCGGCGTCGCCGTCGCCGACGCTGGGTTGCTGGCCCTCGGCGACTACGGTGGTCCGACCCAGACGCATGCGCTCACGTCGGGGAGCGTCGCCGCGAACCATGTACCGACCGCGGACTGCACCGATCTCGCCGATACCACGCTGTCTACCGACCAGCGCGGCATCGCACGGCCCCAAGGCAGTGGCTGCGAGTCGGGTGCGTTCGAGGACGACGGTGCGATCGCGTCGTACGTCCTCGCCGTGAGCGTGGCGCCCGAGGGGTCCGGCACGGTGACCGGTGCGGGTGCGTACGCGCCCGGCACCGTCGTCGAGCTGACCGCAGCGGCGGCCGAGCACTGGGAGTTCAGCCACTGGAGCGGCGACCTCAGTGGCGAGAACAACCCGGAGACGCTCACG
>CAZHCI010000267.1:1539-3109 GCA_964530905.1 uncultured bacterium | reverse complement strand
TCGTCACGAAGGTCGGCGGCGGCAACGGGCTGAACCTCGACCCGATCCGTCCCAAACGGGCGTACGACGGCGCGGCGGGAACGCTGTACCTCACCATGGACCCCGCCCACCCCGACCATCCGAAGGTACGCGACGGAACGTTCCTGGACCTCGTGCACGGGAGCTACGTCACGAAGGGCTACCGTACCGCGCGCTTCGTCGAGCGCAGCGACCTCCCCGACGGCACCGAGGTGCGGGAGGTGGGCGACAGCGTCGACGCCATCTGGAAAGCCGCGGGCGAGGCGGCGACGACGCTGCTGAACGGCGACGACCTGGTGCTGGACCTGTCGGGTCTGCGGGCCGAGGGCACGCCCGTGAACGGCTCGGGAGGCACCAGCAGCGGTCCCTCCAGCTTCTCCGTCGAGGTGTTCGACAACTTCGCGACCTGGGCGGCCCTCGGCGGCGCCCAGCACGCCGGCCCCGTCGCCACGCTGCGCTACGTCTTCGCGCCCACCCTCCGCGTGATCCGCCAGGGCGGCACGCGCCGGGGCGCCGGGATGGCGACGCTGTCGATCACGCATCCCGACGTGCGCGACTTCGTGACGGCCAAGGACCTGGAGCGGGAGCGGGTCGAGGGCGACATCTCGACGTTCAACATCAGCGTGCTCGTCAGCGACGCGTTCATGGCCTCCGCCCGCAGCGCGGGGCGCGGCATGCTGCGCGAGATCGCGGAGCACGCCTGGGCGACGGGAGAGCCCGGCCTCATCTTCATCGACCGCATCAACGCGCACAACCCGATGCGCGCGGCGTACGGCGACATCAAGAGCACGAATCCGTGCGTGACGGCCGACACCTGGGTCGACACGCACGAGGGCGCACGGCGGGTCGCCGATCTGGTCGACCGCCCCTTCTGCGCCGTGGTCGACGGCGAGTCCTACCCGGTGCGCTCGAACGGCTTCTTCTCGACCGGCGTCAAGCCGATCTTCCGCGTCCGGACCCGGCGCGGGTTCTCGCTGCGGTTGACCGCCGACCACCGGCTCGAGAAGGTCGTTCGGCGGACGCGCGACGCGCTCGAGACCGACTGGGTGCCCGTCGACGGCCTCCGCGTCGGGAACGAGCTCAAACTGGCCGACCAGCGCGATGTTCGCCCCTGGAGCGGCGCAGGTAGCGAGACGGAGGGCTGGCTGCTGGGCCTCCTCGTCGGGGACGGTACCTTCGCGACCGACAAGAACGGCGTCGCCTGCCTGGACCTCTGGGGTCCGGAGCGCGAGCGCCTCGCCGACACCGCTCAGCAGGCGCTCGCGGGGCTCCGCAACCCGCTGCCCTTCGTGTGGCGCAGCGAGGGCGACGACAAGGTCCGGCTCGCATCGCGCGCCCTCGGCGACCTGGCCCGCGACTACGGCGTGGTGCGTGGAGCGAAGACCGTCACCGAGGAGATCGAGCGCGCCGGGTACGCGTTCGTCGTGGGCTTCCTCCGGGGCCTGTTCGACGCCGACGGGTCGGTGCAGGGAGAGCAGCGCAAGGGCGTCTCGGTTCGCCTGGCGCAGTCCGACGAGGAGCTGCTCGAGCGCGTGCAGCGCATGCTGGCACG
>CAZHCI010000267.1:0-1439 GCA_964530905.1 uncultured bacterium | reverse complement strand
GCGATGAGCATGAAGCTGCGGCGGCTGGGCCTGGGCGTGATGGGGCTGGCGGACGCGCTGATCAGGATGGGCTACGCGTACGACTCGGACGACGGTCGCGCGGCGGTGCACGCGATGATCTCGGAGCTGCACGACGCGGCGGTATCGGCCAGCGAGGCGCTCGCCGCGGAGCGCGGGGCGTTCCCGTCGTTCGACGCGTCCGACCTCGATCGCGAGCGCCGCAACGTCGCCGTGCTGACCGTCGCCCCGACCGGGACGACCAGCATGCTGATGGGCGTCAGCTCCGGCGTGGAGCCGGTGTTCGCGCCGTTCGTGTACCGGAAGATCGGAGACGGCTACGCCGCGCTGATCCACCCGCTGTTCCAGGAGCTCCTCGACGGGCACGAGCCGCACCCCGACTACGAGAAGGACGGCGGCTGGGACTGGGACGCGGTCGTCCAGCGCGTGCAGGACAACCACGGCTCGGTGCAGGGCCTGGACTTCGTGCCCGACGAGGTCAAGGCGGTACTGATCTGCGCGCACGACATCCGGCCGGCCGACCACGTGAAGATGCAGGGCGTCGTGCAGCGCGCCTTCGACGGGGGCGCCAAGGCGGCGAACTCGATCTCGAAGACGATCAACCTGCCCAACGCCGCCAGCGTGGACGACGTGTTCGACGCCTACGCGCTGGCGTTCGACGAAGGCTGCAAGGGCATCACGGTCTACCGCGACGGCAGCCGCCAGTTCCAGGTCCTCTCCACGAAGGCCGAGAAGAAGGCCGAGACGAAGCAGGAGACGAGCGGGGAGGCCGCGGCGGCCGGCGAGGGCCGTTCCGACGGCGGGATCCCCGCTCCGGCGCCGGCGTCGGGTGGCGGCTCGGGCGCGGACGACGGGGGAGGCGCAGCGCCGCAGGTGCGCACCGTGACCCCGCCCGCGGCCCCGACCGTCGCGCCGCCCGCCGTCCGCGAGGGCGGGATCGCCGCTCGCACGCGGAGCACGGATCGCCTTCCCGGCGAGCCGCTGTTCGACCGGCCCGGCCGGCTCGAGGGCTTCACCGACGCCGTCAAGCTGACGCTGCCCAGCGGCGAGTCGCGCGGCTTCTACGTGATCCTCAACAAGCAGGACGGCCTGCCCAGCGAGGTGTTCATCCTCTCGGGCAAGGCCGGCGACGAGGCGAACGCCGACAGCGAGGCGCTCGGACGGGTGGTGTCGATCGCGCTTCAGTACGGCGTGCCGGCCGAAGCGCTCGTCAAGACGCTGCGCGGGATCAACGGCGGCATGTACGGCAGCTACCAGGGCCGCATGGTGGCGTCGAAGGCCGACCTGATCGCCGTCGCGCTCGAGACCGCCGGCGTCGACAACGTCCTGAACCACGGCAAGGGCTGCCCCGACTGCGGCGCGCCGCTGAGGTTCGAGGAGGGCTGCATGAAGTGCGAGAGCTGCGGGTTCAGCAAGTGCGG
>CAZHCI010000266.1:0-3127 GCA_964530905.1 uncultured bacterium | reverse complement strand
GCGCGGGCCAGCAGGTTCGTCTGGCGCGCGCCGGTGGTGAGCAGGTTGGCCATCGTGCGCTTCTGCGCCAGGTGGGCGTCGGCGTAGTTCGTCCAAGCGGTCTCGCGCAGCGTGCGGTCGGGGCTTCCCTTCAGGGCCCCGACCACCGACTGGGTGACGGCGTGCTCCACGCCGTTCGCGTCGCGCGCCGGTGGGACGTCCAGCTCGGCGTTCGCGAGCAGGCCGTGGGTCGTCGCGGCGCCGGCGAACGGCGTGCCGAGCGCGCCCAGCAGCGCCTCGACCTCGGCGCTGCGGACGTGCGGCGCGTCGCGCTCCAGCCGTTGCAGCCAGCGCTCCCGGTCGGGCAGCGCCGGATCGCGGATCCACGTCCGGAGGGTGTCCGTGCCGATCTCGACCAGCTCGGGCGTGGCGAACGCGGCCGCCTCCGCCAGGTGCGCGGCCAGCGCGGTCAGGCGGTCGGCCCGCTCCCGTGCGGGCTCGTCGTTCGTGTCGACGCTGGACGCCATCGAGGCCCACACGCGGAGACGGCCCAGGTCCCGCTCGACGCCCTCGATCGTGTCCAGCCAAGCCGCGAGGCGCGCGGGGCCGCGGTCCAGCGTGCCCGCGAAGGCGCGGATCTCGTCCAGGCGGTCGGCGACGGAGCGGGTCGCGGCGTCGAACGCGGCGAGGTCCTCGAACAGGGCGGCGTGGTCCCAGCGCTGGTCGGCGGGCACCTCGGAGCGGGGTGGAGCGTCGGGCATGAAGGTCCTTTCCGGGGCGCGGCGCGCCCTCGTGCCGAGCATCGTACGCGCAGGCCGATCGGCGGTGCCGCGGTGTCCCTGCTGCGGCCCGGCCCGTCTCGGCCGGCATCCGGCGTGGCGTGACAGCCCGGCGCTCGATGTCGTATCGTCCAGACGTTCCGGAGATGAATTCGGAACGGTGCCGGGCCGCCGCCCGGACGACGATGGATGTCGCGCCGTGAGGGCGCGACAGGTAGGGAACAGGTAGCTATGGCGACAGGCAAGGTCAAGTGGTTCAGTCCCGAGAAGGGCTTCGGCTTCATCGAACAGGGCGACGGCTCGGCCGACGTGTTCGTTCACTTCTCGGCCATCCAAGGCGACGGGTATCGCAACCTGTACGAAGGCGACGAGGTCGAGTTCGACGTCGAGCAGGGCCAGAAGGGCCTGCAGGCCTCGAACCTGACGGTGACCCGTCAGGCCCCCGGCAACTGAGCGCCATCCCCCTCGTCCCTTCGGGCGCCCGGCTTCGGCCGGGCGCCCGTTCTCGTGTCGCCGCCCGCGACGCGTCCGTCAGCCGTCGCCGTCCCGGCCGAACCAGTCGGCGGTGGACGGCCCCAGGTTCCAGTACAGGTGCTTCGCCTCGCGGTACTCGTCCAGGCCGGCGCGTCCCAGCTCGCGCCCGATGCCGCTCTGCCCGACGCCGCCCCACGGCGCCTCGGGGTAGTACGGGTGGAAATCGTTCACCCAGACGGTGCCGAAGCGTAGCCTGCGCGCCAGCCGCACGGCCCGCGCCGCATCGCGCGAGAACACGCCGGCCGCCAAGCCGGTCCCCGTCGACGACGCCAGCCGCCACGCCTCGTCGTCGTCGGCGAACGTCTCGACGGTCAGCACCGGCCCGAAGATCTCCTCGCGCGCGACGCGGCCGTCGTGCGGCAGGCCGGTCAGCACGGTGGGCTCCAGGAACGCCCCGTGCGCCAGCGGCGCCGCGGCGGGCCGGCCGCCCCCCGCGCGCAGCAGGGCGCCCTCCTCCTGAGCCAGCCGGACGTAGCCCTCGACCTTGTCGCGATGCTCGCTCGAGATCAGCGGCCCCATCTCGGTGGCGGGATCCCACCCCAGACCGACGCGGATCCGGCGGGTACGGTCCAGGATGCGCGCCACCAGCTCGCCCTCGAGGTCCTGGTGCACCAGCAGGCGGGAGCCGGCAGAGCACACCTGACCGGCGTGGAAGAACACCGCGTTCAGGGCGTGGTCCGTCGCCAACGCCACGTCCGCGTCCTCGAGCACGATGTTCGGGTTCTTCCCGCCCAGCTCCAGCGCCACCCGGGTCACGTTCCGCGCGGCGGCCGCGGCGATGGTCCGGCCGGTCGCGATGCCGCCGGTGAACGAGATCAGGTCCACCCGCGGGTCCTCGACCAGCGCCGCCCCGACGGTGGCGCCCGCACCGGTCACGACGTTGGCCACGCCGGCCGGAAGGTCCGCCTCGATCAGCATCTCGACGAACCGCAACGTCGTGAGCGGCGTCAGCTCGCTGGGCTTGATCACGAACGTGCAGCCGGCCGCCAGCGCCGGCGCGATCTTCCACGACGCCTGCAGCAGCGGGTAGTTCCACGGCGTGATCATCGCCGCGACGCCGACCGGATCGTGCACCGTCAAGCTCAGCGCGCCGCCCGGGACGGGGTTCACGTCGCCCCGGTCGGTGCGGATCTCGGCCGCGTAGTAGCGGAACACCTGGGCGATCTGATCCATGTCCGCGCGGCTCTCGATCAGGGTCTTGCCGGTGTCGAGGGTCTCGAGCCAGGCGAGCTCCTCGCCCTCGCTCTCGATCCGGTCCGCGACCCGCTCCAGTAGGCGAGCCCGCTCCTGGACGGAGGTGCGAGGCCAGGGACCGTCGTCGAACGCCTGCCGGGCGGCGGCGATCGCGTCGGCGGCGTCGGCCGCGTCGGCCTCGGGAACCTCGGTCAGGGTGCGGCCGGTGGCCGGGTCGACCACGGCGCGCGTCTCGCCGGAGCGGGCGGGACGCTCGGCGTCGCCGATGCGCAGCACCGGACGGGGCAGGCGCGGAGCGTTCGGGGCGTCGTTCGTCGTGTCGTCGGGCGTGTCACGGGTCATGGGGCCTCCTCGCGAAGATCATCCTTCGCCGGCGCGTGGGTCGATGGCGTCGCGCAACCAGTCTCCCAGAAGGTTGATCCCCAGCGTGGTCACGGCGATCGCCAGGCCGGGGAAGATCGCCATCCACGGCTGCGTGGTCAGGAACCGCCGTCCGAGCGCCAGCATGTTGCCCCAGCTGGGCACCTGCGGCGGGACGCTCAGCCCCAGGAAGCCGAGGCCCGCCTCGTAGAAGATCATGGCCGACGTCTCGAACGTCGCGAGCGTGGCCAGCGGCCCGATCAGGTTGGGCACGAGGTGGC
>CAZHCI010000265.1:0-3138 GCA_964530905.1 uncultured bacterium | reverse complement strand
TCGTGCCCGAGTTCAGGTCGGCGTTCTCCATGTCGACCTCGTCCGTCGGGTTCGTCGCCAGCCTCGGCTTCCTCGGTTTCCTGCTGGGGCTCCTGATCGCGCAAGCGCAACTCACCCGACGGGGCCCGGGATCGCCGGTCGTGTCCGGCCTGGCCGCCGCCACGGTCGGGATGGGCATCGTCGCCTTGGCGCCGAGCCTGCCCGTGCTGGCGATCGGGGTCTTCGTCGCGACCTCCAGCGCCGGCCTCGCGTGGACGCCGTACAACGACGCCATCCATCGAGAGGTCCGGGGCGAAGACCGTCCGTTCGCGTTGTCGATGGTCAGCACCGGGACGGGCGTCGGGATCGCGATGGCCGGCCTCGCGGCGCTCGTCGTGGTCCTCGGCGGCCTGTCGTGGCGATGGAGCTGGGCGTTCTTCGCGGCCGCCGGCGCCGTCGCTCTGCTCGGCAACTGGGTCGCCTTCCGTGGCGTCGACAAGGACCGCGGCGCTGGGCCGGAGAAGGGTTGGCGAGAGCTCGTCCACCCCGCGGCGGTGCCGATCGTGGCGAGCGGTTTCGTCTTCGGGACGACGTCGGCGATCTACGTCTCCTTCGCCGCCGACCACATGGTCACCGCAGGCGGGGTGCCGGGCGTTCCCGTCGCGGCGACGCCGGCCCTCGTCTTCATCTGCTACGGCCTCTTCGGCCTCGCCGGGCTTCTCACCGGGCGCGTCGAGGCGGCCATCGGGCTGCCGCCGCTCTTGCGTCTCATCATGCTGGCCGGCGCCCTCTCCGTCGCTCTGGTCGCGGTCGCGCCGGACACGTGGGCCGGCGTCATCCTCTCGGCCGGGGGGCAGGGCGTGTACGTGATGATGACGAGCGCCGTCCTGGCCTTCTGGTCGGAACGCGTCTTCCCCGCGCTGCCATCACTCAGCTTCACGGCGGCGCTTCTCGCCGCAGCGACGGGCAGCGTCGTGGGACCCGCCGCGGCCGGGCTCGTGTCCGACGCCTTCGGTACGGAGGCGCTGTTCCTCGGAGCGGCCACGCTACCCGCGCTCATGGCGCTGCTGCTGCGCGACCGCCACGTCTGGGAGCGTCCTGCCAGCACGGCACCAGCGGAACCGAGGTGAACCGCAGCCTGGCGAGGGACCGGGGCGCGGGTGGGCCCGGCCGGCTTGCTCAGTGTTCGATCTCGCCCCGCCAGGCGCCCGTCGCCTCGCCACGCGACTCGATGAACTCCTTGAAGCGCTGGAGATCGCCCTCGATCCGGCGTCCGACGATGCCCAGCGCGGCGCCGGCGTGCTCCATGAGCGTCTCCGGTTCGTACTCGATCTGGAGCATCACGCGCGTCGTGTCGTCGTCGATGCGGTGGAACGTGACCACACCCGCGTTCTTGGCGCCGGTGCGGCTCGTCCACGCGATGCGCTGGTCGGGGATCTGCTCGGTGATCTCGCCCTCCCACTCCTCGGTGCGGCCGCCGATCTCGGCGCGCCACGCGAGCTTCGTGTCGGTGACCTGGCGAACCTCCTCGACGCCCTCCATGAACTGCGGGAACGTCTCGAACTGGGTCCACTGGTCGTAGGCGGTACGGACGGGGACGTTCACATCGATCGAGCCCTCGAATGTCGCCATGTCGTGACCTCCTGATGCCACGCTAAGCGGTCGCGGCCGACGGTGGTGTGCGCGTGATACGGGCGGGCAGGCGGTCGCCGACGTCACCCGGCGAGCCGCGCCTCCGCCGCGGCCACGTGACGGATCACGTCGAGCACGCTGTCGGGGTTGACGGAGATGCTGTCGATGCCGGCCTCCACCAGGAACTCGGCGAACGCCGGGTCGTCGCTCGGTGCTTGCCCGCACAGCCCCACCGGGCGTTCGGCGCGGTGGGCCCGCTCGATGAGGTCGCGGATGAGGCGCTTCACCGTCTCCTCGCGCTCGTCGAAGAGGTCGCGGAGCATCTCGCTGTCGCGTCCGACCCCCAGCGCCAGCTGGGTGAGGTCGTTGCTGCCGATCGAGAAGCCGTCGAAGCGGGCGGCGAACGCGTCGGCCTCCACGACGTTGGACGGGATCTCGGCCATGACGTAGACCTCGAGGCCCGCTCGGCCGCGCACCAGCCCCTCCTCGGCCAGCGTCTGCAGCACGCGGTCGGCCTCGGCGGGCGTGCGGCAGAAGGGGATCATCACGACGACGTTGGTGAAGCCCATCTCTTCGCGCGCCTTGCGGATCGCGCGGCACTCGAGGGCGAACCCGTCGCGGTACCCGTCGCTGTAGTAGCGCGAGGCGCCACGCCAGCCGAGCATCGGGTTCTCCTCCTCGGGCTCGAACCGGCGCCCGCCGATGAGGTCGGCGTACTCGTTGGTCTTGAAGTCGCTCATGCGCACGATGACGGCGTGCGGATGCTGCGCGGCGGCCACGGTGGCGACGCCCCGCGCCAGGTGGTCGACGAAGTAGGCGGTGCGGTCGTCGTACCCGCGGGTGAGCCGGTCGATCTCCGCCTTGGCCTCCTCGTCCTCGAGCTGGTCGTAGCGGGTGAGCGCCAGCGGGTGGATCTTGATCACGTTGTTGATCAGGTACTCCATCCGGGCCAACCCGACGCCCTCGCAGGGGAGCCGCCACCAGCGCATGGCGGCGGCGGGCGCGGCGATGTTCATCATGATCTTGGTGCGGGTCTCGGGGACGTCGGACAGGTCCAGTTCGCGTTCGCTGAACTCGAGCGCGCCGTCGTAGACGTGGCCCTCGTCGCCCTCCGCGCAGGAGACCGTCACCTCCTGAGCGTCCTCCAGCGTCGACGTCGCGCCCTCGGCCCCCACCACGGCGGTGACGCCCAGCTCGCGGCTGACGATCGCGGCGTGCGAGGTGCGGCCGCCGCGGTCCGTCACGATCGCCGCGGCGCGCTTCATCGCCGGGACCCAGTCCGGATCGGTCATGTCGGTCACCAGGACGGAGCCCTCCTCGAAACGGTCGATGTCGGCCGGGTCCAGGATCACCTGCACCGGTCCCACCGCCACCGACTGCCCGATCGCCGTCCCGGACACGATGGGCTCGCCCTGCTCCTCGAGCGTGTAGGCCTTGAGGCTCGCCGCCCCCTTCTGCGACTGGACCGTCTCGGGCCGGGCCTGGACGACGTAGAGCTCGTCGCGCTCGCCGTCCTTGGCCCACTCG
>CAZHCI010000264.1:0-3148 GCA_964530905.1 uncultured bacterium | reverse complement strand
GTTCCCAGCGAGGCGCCCGCCCGCGCCAGCGCCTGCTCGAGGTCGGCGATCAGGTCGTCGGGATCCTCGATCCCGGTCGAGTAGCGCACCAGTCCCTCGGGGATCCCCAGCGCCGCGCGCTCCTCGGCGGTCAGCTCGACGTGGGAGCCGGTCCGGGGCGGCGCGACGACGGTCTCGACCGCGCCCAGGTTGGCGGCCCGGTGCGCGAAGCGCAAGTGCGGCAGGAACGCCGCCACGGCCGGGAAGTCGCCCGTCAGCTCGAACGAGAGCATCCCGCCGAAGCCGCCCGGCATCTGACGCGCCGCGACCTCGTGACCCGGATGGCTCTCGAGCCCGGCGTAGAACACCGACTGGACCAGCGGGTGGTCCTGGAGCCAGCGTGCGATCCGGAGCGCGCTCGCGTTCTGCCGCTCGATCCTGAGCTGGAGCGTCTTCATCCCGCGCAGCAGGAGGTAGGCGGCCTCGGGGTGGAGCGTCGCCCCGTTGATCTCGCGGAAGCGGAAGACCCGCCCCACGAGCTCGGCCGAGCCCGCCAGCACGCCGCCCAGCGCATCGGCGTGACCGCCCAGGTACTTCGTGGCGCTGTGCACGACCAGGTCGGCGCCCAGCTCCAGGGGTCGCTGGTTGATCGGCGTCGCGAAGGTGTTGTCGACGACCACCGTCGCGCCGTTCGCCTTGGCGCGCGCGGCCAGCCGCTCGATGTCCAGGATCTTGCACGTCGGGTTCGTGGGCGTCTCGAGGTAGAGCACGTCCAGGCCGCGATCGATCTCGGCCTCGATCTCGGCCGCGTCCATCGTCTCGCACAGCGTCACGTTCACGCCGAACCTGGGCATGTGCTCGAGGAAGATCTTGCTGGTGCCGCCGTACGTGTCCTTGACGGAGACGACCCGCTTCCCGGGCGAGAGCAGGGTGAACAGCGTGTCGCTGATCGCGGCCATGCCGGTCGCGAAGGCGGTGGCCGCCTCGGCGCCCTCGAGGTCGCGGAGCTTCTCCTCGAACACCTCCACGGTGGGGTTCGTGTTGCGGCCGTAGATGTGGCCCTCGGCGCGCCCCAGCGCCACGTCGCGCCAGTGCTCCAGGTCGTCGTAGCCGAACGAGACGCTGTGCACGACGGGGACCTGCGTGGCGTTCTGGATCAGCGAGCGCTCCTCGCCGGCCCAGACCGTTCGCGTCCCGATGCTCGCACGGGTCTTCATGGAGTGCCTCCTAGGAATGCGGCGATCCGGGCGGGCGCCTCGGACCGTGGAACGACGGGAATACCGGTGATCAAGATAGCCGTGGCGGGGCCCGGAGGCCCCACCGCGGAGAGAGAACGGCGGATCAGTCGCAGAGCTCGGCGGCGGTCATGTCGCCGGGATGCTCCGTGGCGCCGAAGCCGAACTCGCCGATGATCTCGGCCAGTCGACCGCTCTCGTTGAGGTCGGCGAGCACCTCGTTGAACGCGTCGCGGAAGTCGCTGTCGGCGGGGCGGAACGCGGCCGCGCCGTAGCTGCGGACCGGCTCGCCGTCGATGATCGGGTCCTGGAAGTCCTCGACGAACTCGACGCCGCTCGTCCGCTCGGCGATGTTGCGCATCGTGAGCGAGGTGCCGGCGAACACGTCGATCCGGTCGGCGTTCAGGCCGCCCATGCCGGTCGGCGCGTCGGGGAAGGTGACGATCTGGTCCTCACTGACGCCGCTCTCGAGGAGGTAGTCGTACTCGACCCAGCCGGCGCCGGTGCCGACGCGGATGTCGGGATCGGCGGCGATGTCGGCGTAGGCGTCGATCCCCATCGGGTTGCCCTCGGGCACGACGATGCCCTCGCCGATCGAGTACTCGGGGTTCGCGAACGCGACCTGCTCGCAGCGGGCGGGCGTGATGTACATGCCGGCGGTGACCACGTCGAAGCGGCCGGCCTGCAGGCCGGGGATCAGCGAGCCGAACTCGACGATGACGCCCTCGATCTCGGGAATGCCCAGCTCGGCGAACACGGCCCGGGCGACCTCGACCGCTTCACCGGTCAGGTTCCCCGCCTCGTCGCGGTAGGCGTAGGGCACCTCGTTGGCCAGGCCGATGGTGACGCTGCCGCTCTCCTGGGCACGCTCGAGCGTGCCTTGGGCGAAGGCGGTGGCGGCCAGCAGGACGGCGAGGATCAGGACGAGCGGGGTGAACAGGGTTCGTGGGTGCATCTGGATCTCCTTCGTGCGTGAGGGTGTCGTCGTGTCGTGTCTCTGTGCGGCGCCGCGCCCCGTGGGCCCGCGTCGCCGGTTCAGCTCGAGAGGGCGGACTCACCTCCTTCGGGAATCGTGGTCGTGGTCTCCAGCTCGGAGCCGACCAGGTGTCGGTTCATTCGGCGCAGCATCGCCTCGAAGTGGTGGCGCCGCACCCGTGCGACGTGCTCCATGTCGCGCGAGCGGAGACCGTCCAGCACGCCTCGGACCTCGCGCACCAGGGCCTTCGACTCCTCGCCCATGTCGAGCTCCGGCAGCAGCTGGTGCCAGACGCGCGAGGTCTGGTGGAACAGCCGGTCGGCGATCTCGCGCAGCGGCCGATTGCCGATGGCGCGCGTCAGCCCCTCGTTGAAGCGCAGGTACAGCTCCGCGAGCGTACGAGGATCGACCTGCGCGCTCAGCGACTCGGCTCGCCCGAGGATCTCCTCGAGCAGCGCCAGGTCGCCTGCGCTGACGTGCGCCGCAGGCCCCTCGCCGATCAGGTCGAGCAGCTTGCGCCTAAGGGCGTAGACCTGCGCCAGGTACCGCATGTCGATCGGCGTCACGATCGTTCCGATCCCGCGCGTCACGGTGACCAGACCGTCGAACTCCAGCCGGTGCAGCACCCGTCGGATCGGCGTGCGGCTGACGCCGAACTCGGCCGCCAGCCGGTTCTCGCTGAGCAGCGTCCCCGGCGGGTAGTCGAGCAGCGAGATGCGCTCGCGCAGCACGTCGTAGATCGTTTGGAAGTCGTGCCCGTCGGACACGGCGACCTCCTCGGGAGCGATGCGGTGGCGTGGCGTCCTCGGGCGGTCCGAGGATCCGGCACGCGCCCGGCGTCGGGGGGCGGGCTCCGAGCGTTGACCGGGCTGCGCGCACCCACGTACAATCCATGTCGTACGCAGGTTGTATACAAGCTGCCGTAGCGAGTGTAGGGGCACGGCCCGACGCTGTCAAG
>CAZHCI010000263.1:0-3239 GCA_964530905.1 uncultured bacterium | reverse complement strand
CGCGGAACAGCAGCGGCCTCGTCCAGATGGACGAGGCCGCTCACGTCGATGCCGCGGTACACGTTCGGCATGGCGAGGTCCAACGTACGCACCGGCGCGCCCACGGCTCGAGACCGCCGCCTTCGGTCGATCCGCTGCATGCCACGCGTCGTGGCGGCCCCGTCGGAACGAAGCCGCCACGATGCCCGGCATCTGGTGTCGTCCGGTCGTCAGTTGATGATGATGAACCTGAGCGCCACGAAGTCGTTCGCGGTGTTCCCTCCCGCATCTTGCGCCGTGAGGCGGACGGTCACGTCGTAGATGCCCTCGCTGCTGAAGTCGATCGTGTCGGCCGGCGTCCAGAGCACGTCGTTGCCGGTACCGACCTGTTCGGCCGCGCCGCCGTTCAGGCTCACGGTCCACACCAGCGTGAGCGGCGTAGCGCCCTCCGGATCGCTCACGTCGCCGCTGAGCGTGATCTCCTCGTTCGTCTGGACGCTCTGGAAGTTCGTGGGGCTCGTGATGAGGACGGACGCCGGCAGATCGGGCGGCGGGTCCAGGACGGTGACGGTCACGAGGTCGGAATCGGACGCTCCTTGCGGGTCGGTGCCGCTCAGGAGCAGCGTGCGGGACCCCAACGTGCCGAACACGACCTCGACCTCGCAGCCCGTCACGGGGAACGCGCTGTCCCCCGGATCGCTGCTGGTCCAGGTCAAGGCGCTGCAGGCCAGCGTCGCGCCCGGCTCGTTCCGGTCGAACGAGGTGCCCCGCAGCACGGTCGACACGCCCTGGAAGATCTCGTCCTCGGGGACCGGCTTCGTGATCTCGACGCGTGGCGCCGTGTTCACGACGGTGACGGCCACGTCGACGCTCGTTCTGCCCCCCTCGCTGTCGACGGCGGTGACGGTGATCACGCGAGGCCCGACCGTCGCGAACGTGTTCGAGGTCGCGCGGCCCGTGCCCAGCTGCCCGTCGAGGTTCGAGGTCCACGTCACCTCGCAGCACGCGATGCCGTCCTCGAAGTCGCTGACGAGGGCGCTCAGGAACACGGTCGCATTCAGGTCCAGCTCGGCTCCGGGGCTGGGCCCGGTCAGGTCGACCGTCGGTGGAACGTTACCCAGCACGGAGCCGACCGCGCCGAGGGCGTCCACGACCCGGCCGACCTTCCCGTCCGGGCTCGACGTGGCGCTGGCGAACAGGGCGTCTTCGACGTCGCTGGCGCTGAGGCCCGGGTCGGCGGCCCAGACGAGGGCCGCGACGCCCGCCACGAACGGGGAGGAGAAGCTGGTGCCGTTCGTGACGCGGACGACGTTCGCCGGAGCGCTGGGGTCGGGGCCGAGCCAGAGCGAGTAGGGCGCGAACAGGTCCACCTGCTCGGATCCGAAGTTGGAGTCTCCTGCGCGCGACAGCGAGTTCGAGGCCACGCCCCCGACGCAGATCACGCCAGCGTTCTCGCACGGCGTGTGCCAGGTCTTCTCGAACCCCAGGCCGACGCCGAAGAACGGATCCTTCGCCTCGGCGTCCACGTTCTTGCCGCTGTTCCCGGCGGACGCGAAGAGGAGCATCCCCGACGCACGAGCGGCCGCCGTCGCCGCTTCGAACGGAAGCACGGTGAACGAGAGGAGATACGGAACCGGCGTCGAGTAGCTCATGTTCGCGATCCGCGCGTCCAGGTTTCGCGCAGAGAGCAGGGCCGAGATGCTGGTGAAGTAGTCGTACGAGGTGAAGAACAGCATCGGATCGGCGACGGGGCCGGCAGGACCGGCGCTGCCGTAGCTGTTGCCGGGCAGCGCGAACGCGGCGCTCGCGACGTTCGTGCCGTGCCACGGGCACGGAGTCCCGCAGTCCAGCAGGTTCTCGGTGCCGGTCGGGGCGACGAACGGCACGTTCGACAGCGCCAGGAAGCCGCTGGGCATGTCCGCGTCGGGCGCGAAGCCCATGTCCAGGATGGCGATGTCGACGCTTCCGGGGATCAGCCGCCCGGCGGCGTCCAAGGCGCGCCAGGCTTCGGCGACGCCGATGTCCTGCGGACTGCCGACGTCGTGCGTGGGCCAGGCGAACGGGTTGGGCGCGTACGCGGTGCCGCCCATGGTGGGCCCGCTGGGCGCCTCGGCCAAGGTTCGGTCGGCCACGATCTGCGTCCCGAGGTCGTCCCCCTCGCCGATCCAGTTGACGCCGACGCTACGTCCGTCGCCGGCTTCGCGGGCGCTGGCGGCCAGCAGACCCAGCGCCGCCGCGCTGGACACCTTCACGGTGCCTGTGCTTTCGGGGTCGAGAGCCGCGAGGTCCGCGGGGAGGCCGGTCACGTCCGCCAGCTCAGGATCGATGCGCACCAGGTACTGGCGTGGAAGGCCTCCCACGCCGGCGTCCGCCGGATCGAGCTCCACCAGGACGGTGCCGTTCCAGCGAGCGAGCAGCGCATCGAGCGACGCACGGTCGTCCGTCGCCAGCCAGAGCTCGTCTGCGACGAACGCGGCACGTGTGCCTTCGTCGTCCTCCACGAGGGCGATCGGACGAGGACTGCCGCCCAGCGGCGGAAGCGTGGCGACGGTCGGCACGAGCGCCGGGTCGACGGTGAGGACGACGGCGTCCGGCGTGGGCTCCGTGGGGGCGCCTCCCGAGCAGGCGACGAGCGCCAGCCCGATCAAAGGCGCGGCGAGCAGCGATGTGACGATAGGGCGTATGAAACGCATGGGGATCCTCCGTACGCCGTGCAGCGCGCCGGGGCCAAGGGGCTCCCCGGCGCGCTCGTCGACGCGTCTCAGCCTTCGGGCTGGATGTTCTGGTTCACGCGGAACACGTTCTGAGGATCGTAGGTCGCCTTGATCCGCGCGAGGCGCGGGTAGTTGTCGCGGTACGTCGCGCGCACGCGCTCCTGCCCCTCGTCCATCATGAAGTTCACGTACGCGCCCCCCGAGGAGTGCGGGTGCAGCGCGTCCCAGTACGCCTTCGTCCACCCCTCGAGCACACCGGCCTTCCCTGGATCGGGATCGACGCCGACGATCACCTGTGCCCAGTTCGCGTCGCGGTAGCTCCACGGCGTCGCGTCGTCGGCGACGTCGTGCGCCGCGCCGTCGATCGGATACAGGTGCATGGACGACAGCATCGTCGGCATGCGGGACCCGTGCTCGACGTGCGCCGCGATCGCGGCGTCGCTCAGCTCGCCGAAGAAGTCCGCGCGCCAGTACCACTGGTGGCCGGCCGGGTACAGCCCGTCGAACGCGCTCTGGAGCTGTGGGAGCGCCATGGGATGGACGCCG
>CAZHCI010000262.1:0-3261 GCA_964530905.1 uncultured bacterium | reverse complement strand
CGGCCCTCCTCCCAGGCGTCGAAGCAGGGCTCGTCCCAGAAGGCGGCGAGGTAGTCCCCGACGACGGTCGCGGCCGCGCGCAGCTCCGGCGTCGACTCGGCGCCGGTCGTAGCGACGTGCCGCTCCAGGCTCCACAGCCACTGGCCGTACCCGTCCAGCTGGAAGTTGGGCCAATCGCCGTCCTCCCACCCGCCGTCCAGCGTGAAGCGGGCGGGCGGCATCAGGGCGTGGTCCAACCGGCCGGGGGTCGTGCGGGCGTCGATCAGGTCGCGGATCCGCGTCTCGGAGCGCAGCACCGCGCCGGCGACCCAGGCGTGGAAGCGGGCGGCGCTCTCCGTCCGGCCGGCGCGATCCATCGCGTGGGCGACGAACGATCCGTCCCGCAGCCAGCAGAACGGGTACTGCGAGTAGTCGGGGCTGGCGACGTACGCGCCGCCGGGGTGCTGGTGCTCGAGGACGATGCGCAGGTCGAGGGTCGGATCGTGCGGCACGGCGGCTCCAAGCTTCGGCGAGTCCGGTCGGGACTGGCGGGTCATCCCTTGATCCCGGAGGCGGTGACGCCCTCGATCACCCAGCGCTGGGCCAGGAGGAAGACGAGGATCATCGGGACGATGCTGATGACGGTACCGGCCATGACCAGGTTCCACTCGGTCTGACCCGGGTACAGACCTTGGAGGGTCGAGAGCGCCAGCGGCAAGGTCATGAAGTCGCGCTCGCTCACGATCAGCAGCGGCCACAGGAAGTTGTTCCACGACTGCATGAACGAGAAGATGCCCAGGGTGGCGAAGGCGGGGCCGGAGATCGGCACGATCACCCGCACGAAGGTGCCCAGGGTGCTGGCCCCGTCGATGGTGGCCGCCTCCTCCAGCTCGCGCGGCAGGCTCAGGAAGAACTGGCGCATCAGGAACGTCCCGAAGGCGCTGAACATGGGCGGGAAGATCAGGCCGGCGTACGAGTTGGTCCAGCCCAGCTCGGTGACGATGATGAACAGCGGCGTGACGGTGACGGCGAACGGCACCATCAGCGTGGCCAGGTAGACGTAGAACAGCACGTCGCGGCCCGGGAAGCGGAAGCGTGCGAAGGCGTAGCCGCTCATCGACGCCATCACCAGCTGGCCGGCCGTCGTCCCCAACGCCACGACGACCGAGTTCAGGAACACCCGCGCCATCGGGAACGCCTGCATCACGCGCCGGTAGGCGTCGACGGTGGGCTCCTCCGGCACCAGCCGCGGCGGCAGGGTCAGCAGCGCGCCGCTGGGCTTCAGGCTGGTCGAGAGCATCCACGCGAACGGGATCAGCATCACCAGCGCGCCGATCACGATCAGCACCAACGTGACGATGCGGCCGACGGGAACGCGGGGGCGGGTGCGCCCTGCCGTGCGCCCGGCCATCAGTCCACCCTCCGCTGCAGCCGCGAGAACACCAGCGTCGTGGCGAAGATCAAGGCGAACAGCACCCACGACATCGCCGAGGCGTACCCCATCCGACTGAACGTGAAGGCGTTCTTGACGATCCGCTCGACCAGCACCGTGGTCGCGCCGGCCGGGCCTCCACCGGTCATCACGTACACCTGGTCGAACACCTGGAACGAGTTGATCAGGCTGATCGACAGCGCGAAGAACAGCGCCGGGGACAGCAGCGGCACGGTGATGTGGATCAGGTGCTGGTAGCCCTGGGCGCCGTCGATGCTGGCGGCCTCGTAGTACTCGCGCGGGATGCCTTGCAGCCCCGCCAGCAGGATCACCATCACGAAGCCGACGTCCTTCCAGACGCTGGTGAGGATCACCGCGAACATCGCCCACTGCGGATCGAACAGCCACGCCGGCCCCTGCACGCCGATGCCGGCGAGGAGGTTGTTCACCAACCCGAACGCCGGGTTCAGCAGCCACTTCCACACCAGCGCGACGGCGACCCACGAGGCCACCACCGGCAGGAAGTACACGGCGCGGAACACGTTGCGGGCGGGGATGCGGCCGTTCAGCGCGACCGCGACCAGCAGGCCCGACGCCATCACCAGCGGGATGTAGCCCGCCAGGAAGGCGAGGGTGTGGCGCAGCGCCGCCCAGAACTCGCGGTCGTTGGCCAGCCGCCGGTAGTTGCGCAGCCCTGCGAACTCGGCCGGCGTGAGCAGGTCCCACGACGCGAACGACAGCCCCAGCGACGCCACGATCGGCCCCGCCAGGAACAGCGTCACGCCGACCAGGCTGGGGCCCAGGAACAGCGCGAACACCAGCACCCGCCTCCAGCCCCGCTCGTACATCAGCTGCCGGCCCCTCCTCCGTCGGGCGCGCCGCTCGCACCGGTCGCGCCGATCCCGCCGGGCGCGCCGGCCACGTCGTCGTCGAACGGCGCCACGGCGTCGCGCAGGAGCGCCAGACGCGGACTGGTCGCGTCGACGAACACGGGGATGCGCGCCAGCGGCGCCGGCACCAGCACCCGGGCACCGCCGCCGAACCGCGCGCCGGACCAGAGGTCGATCCAGGCGCCCGGCGGCAGCTCGACCTCGCGGGTCTGGGCGCCCTTCTCCAGCACCGGCGCCACCAGCAGGTCGCGGCCGAACAGGTAGGTGTCCGGATCGCGCATGAGCCGCTCGCGGTCCTCAGGCCACACCAGCCCCGGGTAGCGCATCAGCGGCCGTCCGGCGTCGGCCAGCGCCTTCGCCTCGCTCGCGAGGTAGTCCAGCAGCCGCATCCGCAGCTTGGCGTAGGCGCGGTAGATCGTGAGCGCCCGCGGGTCGCCGCTGCGCTCCGCGACGTTCCACGGCGTGCGGTCGCGGTTCTCGGCGACGCCGTGCAGCTCGGAGTGGTACTGCATCACCGGGCAGAACGCGGCCATCTGGGCCGAGCGGACGTACAGCTCGGGCGTCGGGACCTCGCCGCTGAATCCGCCGATGTCCCAGCCCCAGATCGACACGCCGGCCAGCCCGGCGCTCAGGCCGGCCTGGATGCTGGCGCGGAAGGCCCTCCACGTGCTGTTCTCGTCGCCCGCCCAGTGCGCGGGGGAGCGCTGCGCGCCGGTATAGCCGGCGCGCGAGAAGGTCAGGCCGTCGCCGCCCGTCATGGTCTGCACGAAGTCGTGGTACGCGTCGACGTACGCCTGGGCGTAGCGGTTCACGAGCTCCGTTCCGCGCTGGCCGTTGGCCGCGCGCAGGTCGCGGCCCCAGAGGTGCTCGCCGCCGTCGGTCTTCATGCCGTCGATGCCGAGGTCCTCGAACAGGTAGCGGCGCTTGTCGAACCACCAGGCGCGGGCTTCGGGGTTCGTG
>CAZHCI010000261.1:0-3273 GCA_964530905.1 uncultured bacterium | reverse complement strand
ACGGCGACGACCAGAGCTGTCCACGTCGGCGGGGTCATGCCCCACGGTACGCCGTGCTCCACGCCGCCGTTCACGGTGAGCGCGTCGCATCGGCGATCGCGGGGGGGGGTCGATTGACGCCGTTTTCACGCCGCTTGTGCATATGTACGACCATGACGACCTCACAAGGACTCGCACTTCGTCGACGACATCGAGCGGCTCTCCTGGCGATCGTGGTTCTGACGGCCGCTTGCGTCCAGACGCCCGACCCGTCCGGGTCGGACGTCGTCCAGGACGAGTACCTCGCCGGCCCGGCCGGCGAGCCCGTCGAGCTGTCGTACACGTTCCCCGGCGAAGATCTGCCCTCGCGCCTGACGGCGGAGGTGGTCGACGGCGTGGTGCTGATCGAGGGCGACATCGCGCTCGGGACGTACGAGGAGCTCACCGCCGCGGGCGAGCTGACGCCGCAGTCGCACGGCATCGCGACGAGCTACTGGCCCGCCTCGACCGCCACGCCGCCGTACGTCTACGAGATTCCGTACGAGATCGCCGACGACTTCTCTCAGAGCTACATCGACGACGTGATCGAGCCTGCCATCGAGCATTGGAACGACTCGACCGCCATCGAGTTCGTGGAACGAAGCGGCGAGGCCGACTACGTCGAGTTCGTCACGGTGGCCAACCGCTGTTGGTCGGCGGTCGGGCGGCAGGTCGGCCGACAGGAGATCCGTCTCGACGAGAGCGCGTGCACGCGCATCGCCACGGTCGTCCACGAGCTGGGCCACACCGTGGGACTGAAGCACGAGCAACAGCGCACCGATCGCGACGACTTCGTCGAGATCCTCTGGGACAACATCCAGACGAGCCCCGACATGTCCGGCAACTTCCGGCTGTTCGGTCCTGGGCTTCCGTTGGGCGACTACGGGTACACCTCGATCATGCACTACGGACGGACCGCGTTCGGACAGACCGACACGAACGGGAACCGGATGACGACCATCCGCACCCTGGGGCCCGCCATCGCCCCCTCGGCGAGGTTGAGCGACGGCGACCTGGCCGGTATCCGGCGGCTGTACCCCGAGACCGACCTGCCGTTCGCGGACATCACCGAGCCGGAGGCGACGCTCACCGTCGACGAAGGCGACACCGTCACGTTCGAGGCCGACGTCGTGATCGACCCCACCCTGGACGACCGTGACCTGCTCCTCAGCTGGAGGTACGACCTGAACGGCGTGCCGTTCACCTTCGCCTCGAACGCTCTGGGCGAGGCCGCCACGCACCGCTTCTGCGACGGCGTTCACGACGTGACGGTGTCCGCCATCCTGCCCAGTGGGGGCACGCTGGCCACCGACACCGTGCGCGTGCTCGTGAACGACCTCGGCATGACCGACCCGCCGGACCTGTGCGGCATCTCCGTATCGATCGACGAGCCCATCGCCGGCGCCGTGTTCGCCGAGGGCGCCACCGTGCCGCTCGCCGCCGTCATCGACGACGACCGTCCGGAGATCGACGTGCCGCTGTACCCGGTGATCTGGCGCCTGAACGATCCCGACGACGGCACGATCATCGGCAGGGGCGTGCAGAGCTCGACGAAGCTGGGTGCCGGCCAGCACACCATCCATGTCGAGTACGGCTCCGCCTCGGACTCCGTGACGGTGACCGTTCAGGAAGCCGGCACGCCGCCGACGGCGACGATCTCGAGCCCCCCGGACGAGTCGGCGTACAACTGGTTCGACCTCGACGGCGTGAACACGTACCTCGACGTCGCCGTCAGCGGATCGGCCAGCGACGCGCAGGACGGACCCCTCACCGGCGGCAGCCTGGTGTGGGAGGTCCGTCGGGAGGGCGCGGGTTCGTTCCAGCAGCGGGGCACGGGCACGGACCCGGTGTTGCGCTTTCCGATGGAGGTGAACACGGTGCGGTACGACGTGCGACTGACGGCCTTCGACAGCGACGGAATGACCGACTCCGTCACGATCCAGATCGTGATCGTCTGGCCGCCCACCTGACCGAGGCCGGTCGCCGACCGGACCGAGCCGGTCGCTGGAGCGGTGCGTGACGAACGAGAGGCCTCGTCCGGCGGGACGAGGCCTCTCGCGATTCGCGTACCAGGGGGGACGTGGGTCGCGTATCCGCTCCCGTCCCCTCGACCTAAGGCGCGACGCGGCTCAGCGGCCGTCACCGTGCTCGGAGAAGACGACGATCGGCACGTCGAACGTCTGGGCGCGCGCGACGGCGAGCACCAGTCGCGCGTCGCCGACGGACTCGACACGGACGCTTTCGCGGCCCGCCCCATCGACGCTCGCCGCGAACCCGGCGCCCAGCTCCGTCTTCGTGGCGTCGGGAAGCGCGAACGAGCCGGTGTCCGGGGCGTAACAGGTCACCGACGTGAAGGTGTCGGGCGCGAAGAGGTCGATCGTGACGATCGTGTTCGCATCCCCGCTCGCGCCGGACCATTCGAACGTCGTGTCGACGTCGACGGCGCCCGCGGCGCCCGGGTCGGCCGGCGATGTCAGCTCGAACGGCGCGACGCTCGGGAAGGCCGCGCTCGCGACCGCGGGGAACTCGTCGCCGGGAATCGTGACGGCGAGGTCGTCTTCCAACGGGCCCGGAATCTCGCCGTCCGTGAAGTAGGCAATGAACGTCTGGCCCTCGAACGATTCCTCGAAGCGGTCCAGCGACAGGTACGGTGCACCGCCGGCCGTCACCTCGAGCGGATCGCCCGCCCCCAGGGACGTGACGGTCAGATCGTCGGGGACCGGCAAGCCCTGGAAGTCGTCGGTCGGCTCCTCGAACAGCGTGTACACGTCGCAGGTGCCGACGATCTCGGCCCACGGCGCGTCGAAGAACGCCTCGGGAATGTCGGCGTCGAAGCTCGAGAACCCGCCGGAGCCGCTCACGAGCACGGAGCCGGACTCGCTGTCGACCTCGTCGACGACGAGGAAGCCGATCTCGCTGGTGCCGGTCGTGCCGCCGCCGCCACCTCCACCGCCGCCTCCTGCGTCGCCGACGGTGATGGTGACGTTGGCGCTGGCGGTCTGGCCGGCGGAGTCGTCGACCGAGGCCGCGACGACGTGCGTGCCGTCGCTGAGCGTGGCCGAGACGTCGCCGCCCGTCCCGATCGCGCCGTCCAGATCGGTGGTCCAAGCGAGGTCGGCCGTGAGGTCGCCGTCCTCGGCGTCGTCAGCGCTCCCCGTGAACGAGATCGACGTGCCGGAGGCGAACGTCGCGCCATCGGAGGGCGCAGCGATGCTCACCGTCGGCGACGCGTCGTTCTCGACGCCGCCGTCGTCG
>CAZHCI010000260.1:0-3289 GCA_964530905.1 uncultured bacterium | reverse complement strand
TAGGCGTAGAACGCGCCGCCGAAGGCGACGTCCACGGTGACGTCGCCGAAGCTCGGGGTGGCTACCGTCAGGTCGGCGGTGTGCAGGAACGAGGGCACGTTGCGGAAGCGCACCTCGCCGACGCGGCGGCCGTCCCACTGCGCGTAGGCTTCGATGAAGCCGGCCGGCGCGTCGATGCCGACGCGCGTCTCCGGGATCGTGCGCGTCACCAGGCCCTGGGCGACTGCCACCGTCGCGAGGGCGATGATGCCGTGCCCGCACATGTCGGAGTAGCCCTCGTTGTGCATGAAGATCACGCCCAGGTCGGCGGCCTCGGTGACGGGCTCGGTGACGTAGGCGCCGTACATGTCGGCGTGGCCGCGCGGCTCCAGGATGAGCGCGCGCCGGACGTGGTCGAGCTCCTCGCGCACCCAGCGGCGCTTCTCCAGGATGGTGGCGCCCGGGATGCGCGGGACGCCACCGGTGACGATGCGCAGCGGCTCGCCGCCGGTGTGGGCGTCGACGGTGGTGTAGGTGGCGGCGAACTCCATGTGCGAAGGCTATCCGGTCGGCGGGTGGTCTAGGGGCGCCCCGTCGCGAGGACCGGGCGCGCGAGATCCGCTCACGGGCCCAACGACGCCAGTGAGGTGACCAGGACGCCGTCGGGCCGCAGGTAGGTGGGCGTGTCGGCCGCGACGACGAGCAGCCCGGCGCAGCGCTCCACGACCGCCTGAGCGAGCTTGGCGCGAAGGGCCAGCAGGTGGCGGGCGCCCTCGTCGACCTGCGACACGCCCAGCTTGACCTCGACGCCGAGCCAGCGGCCGTCGCGGCGCTCGACGATCGCGTCGACCTCCAGGCCCTTGTTGTCACGGTAGAAGCGCACCTCGGCGCGATGGGGCTGCGCCAGCACGCGGAGGTCGTGGATCACCTGGGACTCGAAGAGGAACCCCGTCCACTCGATCTCCTCGCCAAGGAGGCGCTCAGGGGTCGCGCCGAGAGCGGCAACGGCCAGCGACGGGTCGGTCAGATGACGCTTGGGCGTTGCGACGAGGCGCACCCGTGACCGCAAGCGAGGGCTCCAGGCAGCTTGGTCTTCGATGAGGTACAGGCGCTGCAGCGCCCGGACGTAATCGGTGAGGGTGTTGGGCGCCAGGTCGGCGTGGTCCGTCGCCGCCACGGCGCGCAGTGAGGCGTCGGTCGCCACGTTCCGTGCGAACCCGCGAAGCAGTCGCGTCAGTGCGTCCGGGTCCCTGCGGACGCCGTCGACGCGCCCGACGTCGACGTGCACGATCGCCTGCAGGTACTCGGTGTTGGCGTCGATGGCGTCGTCGGGACCGAGCCCCAGGTTCGCCGGCCAACCGCCGACCGCGATGTCCTGGACGACGTCGCGTACGGACAGCCTCGCCGCGTCGCTCGCTGGTTCCTGGCCGTCCAAGAGACCGCCCAGGGAGGTGCGACCGGTGGATCGCCCGCGCTCGAAGAAGGTCAGGGTGCGCATCGCGGTGCGGGCGATGCGACCGGCGCCGCTGTGCGACGTCGGCTCGCCCTCCGGGGTGGCCGACCCCGTGAGGATGAACTGGCCCTTTGCCCCGGCCTCGTCGATGCGCCCGCGTACGGCGTTCCAGAGCTCCGGCACGAGGTGGAACTCGTCGATGAGCCTGGGTCGGTCCCCGTCGAGCACGAGCGTGGGATCCACGGCTGCGGCGCGCCGGGCCGCGGCGTCCCGGTCGAGGCGAACGCTCGACGCAGACACTCGCGCCGCCGTGGTCGTCTTGCCCACCGCCTTGGGCCCCTCGACCAGCACGCCTCCGTGCGTTCGCAGTCGGGCACGGACGATGTCTTCGATGACGCGCGTGAGCATGGCTCGTCCCTCCTGCGGATGGCAGCGCCGCGCTGCGTGAGCGGAGCCTGGGAGTATCGTACCCGATTCCTTGCGAAGATCGTACCCAAACGGTTGCGAAGATCGTACCCGGCCCGTTGCGAAGATCGTACTCGGCGGGACGGCCACCCTCCCGCTCTCTACGCGTGGAACACCGCCACACCATCGTGGCGGCGCCGCGCACCTTTGCGGGCGTCTGCGCGGCCGCCGTGGGCCCACGGACGAGCGGGGCCACGCCTCCACGCAGCGGGAGTGTGGGGTTGACGCCGCTGCCGGCCGGCGAGGGGTCGATCGCCGCCGGGAGCGGGCACCAGGCGCCCGTTCCGCCCGCCCACGCCCCTTGACACCGGCTGAACGCGCGTTCAATCATATGAACATGCGTTCAGCCGCGTGCGCGTGGCTGAACACTGGAGCCGACGGAGGTCCACATGGCCGCAAGCGCGATCAGCGTCGAGGGTGCCCGCTTCTCCTACGGGGAGCGCGAGGTGCTCAAGGGCATCTCCTTCGAGGTGGCGCCCGGCGAGGTGCTCGGATTCCTGGGGCCGAACGGTGCCGGCAAGTCCACCACCATCCGCATGCTCACCGGCCAGCTGCGGCCGTCGGCCGGCAGCGTCCGGCTGTTCGGGCGTGACGTCGGCCGTGAGCGCTCCCAGGTGATGGGCAGGGTGGGCGTCAGCTTCGAGGAGAAGAACCTCTACCCGAGCATGACCGGCGAGGAGAACCTGCGCTTCTTCGCGCGCCTCTACGGCGTGCCGCACCCGGACGTGCGCGCCCTGCTGGCGCAGGTCGGCCTGGAGGCGCGCGCCCGCGACATGGTCGCCGGCTACTCCAAGGGCATGCGCCAGCGGCTGATGATCGCCCGCGCGCTGGTGCACGACCCCGACGTCCTGCTGCTCGACGAACCCACCGACGGCCTCGACCCGGTGTCGGCGCAGTCGGTGCGCGACGTCATCCGGTCGCGCGTCGAGGCGGGCAACGCCGTCCTGCTCACGACCCACGACATGCACGAGGCCGACGAGCTGTCGCACCGGGTGGCGTTCATCAACGAGGGCGAGATCTACGCGCTCGACACCCCCGAGAACCTCAAGCTCGCGCACGGCACGCGCTCCGTGAAGGTGCGCCTGCGCGACGAGGATGGGGTGCGCGAGGAGTCCGTCGAGCTCGACGGCGAGGCGTCCGGCGCGCGGATCGCCGAGCTGATGGCGAGCGGCGACGTCATCACGATCCACACCTCCGAGGCGACGCTGGAGGAGGTCTTCATCGGCATGACGGGCCGGGGGCTGGCATGAGCACCCGCCGCACCCGCGAGTTCTTCGCGCGCGGCGCCCCCACCCGCGCGGTGTCGCGCGCCGGCATCGTGTGGGCCATCGTCGCGAAGGACCTGGTGACCTTCTCGCTCGACAAGCTGTGGATGGTCCTGACGCCGGTGGC
>CAZHCI010000259.1:0-3295 GCA_964530905.1 uncultured bacterium | reverse complement strand
CGCCGCGGCGGGATCGGAGCCGCGCTGCTGCAGCGCGCGGTGAGGTGGGCACGGGACGCCGGGTTCGACCGCATGTTCGTCGAGCACGAGACCGCGAACCTGGAAGGGGGCGCGTTCTGGCGTCGCTACGTCTCGCCGTACCTCGTGTTCTCGATGCGCTACGTCGACCGCACGATCTAGCGCCGGGGCGGGTGCGTCGAGCGCCTTGGCCCGGTGGGGCCGAGACCGGCCGACGGACGTTCCGGGTGGGCCGACTGTCCCGTGTCACGCTCGCACGGACCTTCGCGGCGCTACGATCGAGGTGAGCTAGGCCGCCGGGCGCGGGAGCACCTTCACCTTCACGCTACCGGCGACCCGGTGAGGAGGGGTTCATGACAGCGCCGCGGATCTTGGTCGTGGACGACGAGAAGAACATTCGCTCGACCGTGCCGAGGGCGCTCGAGTCGTTGACCGAGAGCGTGGAAACGGCGGTCAACGGCGAGGAAGCGCTGACGAAGCTGGAGCGGGCGCCGTTCGACGTCGTCTTCCTCGACCTGAAGCTGCCCGGGATGGACGGCATGGAGGTGCTCCGTGCGATCGAGGCGACGTGGCCGCACACGCGGGTGATCATCATCACGGCGCACGGGTCGGTCGAGTCGGCGGTCGAAGCGCTCAAGCTGGGCGCGGTCGACTACCTGCAGAAGCCGTTCAGCCCCGACGAGATCCGGGAGGCCGCGGCCAGCGTCCTCGAGCGGGACGCTCTGGAC
This sequence comes from uncultured bacterium, assembly GCA_964530905.1. Classification (GTDB taxonomy): domain Bacteria; phylum Deinococcota; class Deinococci; order Deinococcales; family Trueperaceae; genus SLSQ01. The sequence goes on along the minus strand of CAZHCI010000259.1, from coordinate 2,549 downwards.
GAGGACGAGGCCGCCGGGTACGCGGCGCTGGTGGAGCTCGCGAAGCGCCACATGACGAACCGCGACGTCGAGGCGGCCCGCGATGCGGCGCGGAAGGCCATCGCGGCCGATCCGGAACGCCCGGAGGCGTACAACCTCACGGCCGCGTTGCTGGAGGTCGACGGGGACCGTGACGAGGCCGCGAAGCTCTACCGTGCGGCGCTGGACATCGACCCGACGTTCGCGCCGGCCTCCGCGAACCTCGAGCGCCTCGGGAAGCACGGCAGCGCGGGGCGCATCGATCTGGGGCCTCGACTGGCGTCTCCCAAGGACGGCGATGGCCGCTAGTCGCTACATCGTCATCGTCGGCTGCGGCAGGCTCGGGTCGCTCCTGGCCAAGCGCCTGAGCCGCGCGGGACACGACGTGGTGGTGGTCGACCGGGACGAGGCGGCGTTCGAGACCCTGACGACGGACTTCAGCGGCTTTCGCCTGACCGGCGACGCGACGCACCGATCGGTGCTCGACGCCGCCAAGCTCGGGGACGCCGACGTCGTGATCGCCACGACGCACGAGGACAACGTGAACCTGATGGTGGCGCAGGTCGCGAGCCGGCTGTTCGACGTGCCGAAGGTCCTCGCGCGGGTCTTCGACCCCAGGCGCCAGGAGGTCTACGCGCACCTCGGGGTCGACACGATCTGCCCCACCACCGTGGCGGCGGAGCTGTTCCTGGACCGGGTCGAGGGGGGCGCGGTCGGCGAGGGCGCGGTCGCGCGCGCGGCGGGCGGCCCGTGAAGGTCCTCATGGTCGGTGGAGGGGGAGCCGTCGACCACCTCGCGCGGCGATTCACGGAGAAGGGGCACGAGGTCGTGATCGTCAACCGGACGAGCGACGAGTGCGGGCGCCTCGCACGGCAGCTGCCGGCGACGGTGGTGCTGGGCGACGGGGGAGATCCCGCGACGCTCGAGGATGCGGGCGCCCGCAGCGCGGACGTGCTGCTGGCCATCACGCCGTACGATCAGGACAACCTGATCATCTCTCAGCTCGCGTCGCTTCGGTTCGGCGTGCCCAGGGCCGTCGCCTTGGCGAACGATCCCGGCAACGTCGAGGTGTTCGAGCGGCTGGGCGTGACCGCCTTCTCGACCACGGACATCGTCGCCGACCTGATCGAGCAACAGACGATCGTGGACGAGATCACGCGCACGCTCACCGTGGCCGAGGGCCTCGTCAACGTGACCGAAGTCGTCCTGGACGAGGAAGCACCGGTGCTGGGGCAACGCTTGGATGCGCTCGAGCTGCCCAAGAGCGCATTGATCACGATCGTGGTGCGAGGTGGAGAGGCGATCGTGCCAGGCGGGGGCGACACGCTGCACGCTGGAGATCACGTCGTGCTGGTCACGCTGCCCGAGGATCACGGACCGGCCCTGAAGCTGCTCACGGGCGAGAGCGCGTAGCCGCCCCGCGACGATGCGAGAGGCCGCCTACCTCCTCGGGCGCTACCGAGCGATCGGATCGGCCGTCGGGGCGATCCTGCTGCTGGCCTCGCTGCTCGTGGCCTCGCCGCTGCTCGTCCTTCTTTGGCGTCCGCACGACGCCTCGGGCGCCGGCGCGTTCGTTCTCCCTGCCGCGGCGTTGGCCCTGGTCGGGGCGATCACGCGTCTCGCGTGCCGAGGGGCCCCTGGCGACGCCTTGACGGTGCGGGAGGGCGGCGTCATCGTCGTGACGAGCTGGCTGATCGTGATGCTGGCGTCGGCGTGGCCGTACGCGTCGATCCTCGATCTGGCCTACTCGCTTGCCCTGTTCGAGTCGGTCAGCGGCTGGACGACGACGGGGCTCACCGTCGTCGACGTGAGCGAGGCCGGACCGATGCTGCTGCTATGGCGCAGCCTGACGCAGTTCGCGGGCGGCGCGGGCTGGGCCATCCTGATGGTGTCCGCCATCGCGGGACCGACCGGCATCGGCGTCGCCAGCGCCGAGGGGCGCCGGGATCAGCTGGTTCCGCAGGTGCGTAGGTCGGCCCGCCTGGTCCTGGTTCTCTACACCGGGTACGCCTTGCTTGGAGTCGTCGCCTACCTGCTGGCGGGCATGCCGGCGTTCGACGCGCTCAACCACGCCCTGGCCGCCGTCTCGACCGGCGGCTTCTCGACGCGCGCCCAGAGCATCGGGGCGTTCGACTCGCTCGCGATCGAGGCCGTCACGGTCGTGCTCATGGTGCTGGGCAGCGTCAGCTTCCTGACCGCGTGGACGTTGCTACGGGGGAACGCTCGGGCGGCGGCGCGCAGCAGCGAGATCCGCTACGCTGCCGTCGCGGCGCCCGTCGCGGTGGCGGCGCTGTTCCTGGGCACCACCCGGGTCGTCTACCCGCAGCTGGGCGAAGCGTTGCGCGTCGCCGCGTTCGAGGCGGTCAGCGCGCTGACGACCAGCGGCTTCACCATCGCCGACGGCGCGCCGTGGAACGGATTCGGCCTGGCTCTCTCGGTGGTGCTCATGACGATCGGCGGCGGTCACGCCTCGACCGCGGGAGGCGTGAAGCAGTACCGCGTCGTGTTGCTGGCTCAGATGATCGTGTGGG
>CAZHCI010000258.1:2469-3298 GCA_964530905.1 uncultured bacterium | reverse complement strand
GAGGTGCCGGGCTCCTTCCACAGGTAGGTGATCGCGTCGAGCCGCAGGAGGCGGGCGCCGCGGTCGACGTAGCTCAGCAGGACGTCGAGCACCGCTGACAGCACCTCGGGCCGGCGGTAGTTCAGGTCGACCTGGTCGGCGCTGAAGGTGGTCCATACGTGGCGAACACCGTCATGCGCGGCGAACGGCGTCAGCAACGGCGTCGTCCGTGGCCGCACGGTGGCCGAGAGGTCGTCGCCGGGGTCGGCGGTCACGTACCAGTCCCGGAACCGCGGGTCGCCCGCGAGGAAGCCGCGGAACCACGGGTGGGCGGCCGAGGTGTGGTTGATCACGGCGTCGAACATGAGGTCGCGGCCCGCCGCCAGCGCGGCGACGTCGTCCCAGTCGCCGTTCGCCGGGTCGACGGCCAGGTAGTCGGCCACCGAGAAGCCGTCGTCCGAGGTCGCGGGGTAGAAGGGGAGCAGGTGCACCGCCGAGGTCGTGCCGGCCAGTGGCCCGTCGAGCAGGCGTCGCAGGGTGCGCAGCGCCGGCTCGCCGGGCGAACGCACCTGGTCGGCGTAGGTGATGAGGACCGAGGCGTCGGGGCCGAGCCGCTCCCGCGGGGGCGTCGGTGCGCCGGGGAGCCGGCGTTCGGTCGCCGCCATGCGCTCGAGCAGCCTCGGGGTCCATTCGTCGGCCGCCTCGGCGCCGTAGAGGGCGAGCAGGTGGCCGCGCACGCGGTCGGCCGCGGCGCGGCTGCGGGGGGCGTCGGGCAGGGTTGGCGTCATGGGGTCACCCCCAGGTCGGCGAGCGCGGCGGCGACCACCCCCTCGAGCGTATCCAGCCCGAA
>CAZHCI010000258.1:0-2459 GCA_964530905.1 uncultured bacterium | reverse complement strand
GTGGTTGTGCGCGGCGTCGCGGGCGACGCGCTCGGGATCCGCGAGCAGGGCGGCGACCTCGGCCACCGCGGCGTCGGTCACGTCGCCGTCGATTTCGACGAAACGGAAGCCGGCGGGCGCGATGTCGCGGGCGTAGACCGGGTAACGGTTGACGAGGACGGGCCGCCGGGCGGCCACCGCCTCGAGCAGGGCGTTGCCGAAGCCCTCGTAGAGGCTCGGGTAGGTGACGAGGTCGGCGTGGGGGTAGGCGTCGGCGAGGGCGTAGCGCTTGCTGGCCGCCGTCTCCGCGCGCGTCTCGCCCACCCGGTCGGCGACGTAGCGCAGGTCGACGCCGAGGTCGGCCGCGCGCCGCTCCAGGCCGCGGAGGTAGTCCAGGCCCTCGTCGCCGGCATGGTGGGTGATCACCAGGGCGTCGCGCGGGTCGCCCAGGCCGTGCAGCAGGTCGATGGCGAACTCGATGCCCTTGCGCGGCACGACCCGGGTCGGCTGCAGGAAGAGGCGCCGGTCGGTGGCGAGGTCGATCGCCTCGCGGAAGTCGGCGTTGAAGGCGTCGAGTTCCGCGAAGGGCCGGTCGAAGTCCATGACGTTGGGCAGCCAGCGCGCGTCGATCCCGCGGCGGGCGCGCAGGTCGGCGACGGCGCCCGTGTGGATCGCCAGGTGGACGACGTGGGCCGCGTGGAAGGGGAAGACGGTGTCGAGCAGCGACCGCAGTTTCGGGCGCGCGAAGCGCTCGCGCTCCCACCAGTAGTCGTGCTCGTGCGACAGGGTCGGGAGGGCCCGCTCGGCCGCGACCTCCGCCAGCGCCAGGGCGAGGGGGAGCTGCATGGGGATCGCCCAGGCGTTCTGCACGACCAGCAGGTCGGGGCGCTCCTCGTCGAACACGGCCCGCAGCGGCCCGGCGATCTCCGCGGCCCGGGCCCGGACGTCCGCCTCGAGGGTCGGATCGTCGCGCTCGTCCTCGAAGCAGCGCCGGCCGAGCGCCTGCGCCGCGGGGTCCGTGAAGTGCATCTCCGGGACGAGGTGGCCGGGGCCGTCGAGCTCGCCGGCGGCCTCGACCACGTCGAAGCCGCGCGCGCGCAGGGCGTCGGCGAGCTTGTCGGACTCGAGGCTGACGCCGTCGGTGCCGGCGAGGCGGGTGGCGACCACCAGCGCCTTCACGGCCGCCCTCAGCCCTTGACGCCGCCGGCGGTCAGGCCGCCGACGAGGTACTTCTCGAACCAGAAGAACAGGATCATGATCGGCAGCGTGATGATCATCGCGCCGGCCATCAGGTACTGGCGCGGCACCTCCTGGCTGTTGAGCATGACCATCCCGCGCGGCAGCGTGAAGATCCCCGGGTCGTCGAGGAACATGAAGGCGAACAGGAACTCGTTCCACGCGATCATGAAGACGTAGAGGCCCACGGACGCGATCGCCGGCATCGCCAACGGCAGGGTGATGCGCCAGATCACCTGCGCGCGGGTGCAGCCGTCGATCAGCCCGGCCTCCTCGAGGTCCTTGGGCAGCGTCAGGAAGTAACTGCGCAGCATGTACAGGGCGACCGGGATGGTCGTGGCGGGGTAGACGATCAGCAGGCCCGGCAGGGTGTTGCGCAGCCCGAGCTGGGTGAAGACGGCGTAGAGCGGGATGACCAGCACGATCGCCGGGAACATGTAGATCAGCAGGATGGCGCGCGACAGCACGGTGCGCCCCGGGAAGGCCAGACGGGTGACGGCGTAGGCGCCCAGCACCGCCATGACCAGCGTCACGACCATCGTGACGAAGGCGACCAGGGCGCTGTTGCCGATGAAGTTGAGGAAGTCGAAGGTGAACAGCACCTCGGTGTAGCCGCGCAGCAGCTCGCTCACGCCACGCCCGAACTCGATCGACAGGCTGGCCGGATCGCGCAGGATCTCGGAGCGGTCCTTGAGGCTCGCCGCCAGCATGTACCAGAAGGGGAAGAGGATGATCAGCAGGAAGAAGGCGAAGCCGGCGCCGCGCAGCAGGCGCACCAGCACCCGCTCCACGGTTTCGCGGTAGAGCCGGCCGAGGTCGATGTCGCGCAGCGCGTAGCGGACCAGGTGGCCCGCGAGGCCCAGCGACAGCAGCGCGAGGGCGATCCCCCACAGGGGCCGTACCTCCTCGAGCCCGAGCGGCCGGAAGCCGGTCGCCAGCAGCCAGCCGAGCCCGAGGGCCACGCCGGCGCCGACGGCCACCCCCGGCGCGGTGCCCGCGCGGCCGCGGATCAGGCCGACGGCCGCGCCCAGCAGCAGGCCGAGGAGCAGCGCCGGACCGATGGGCAGCGTGGTCACGAGCCCGCCGACGAGCGTGGCGACGAGCGCCCAGGCGGCGACGACGAGTGCGACGGTGGGCGCGCCCACCAGGGCGGCCAACAGCACACCGCCGACCGAGCGGGCGGGGCGCGGGCGGGCGGCGAGGGCGCTCATCGCTCGCTCTCCGGCGCGAAGCGGTAGTAGAGG
>CAZHCI010000257.1:0-3330 GCA_964530905.1 uncultured bacterium | reverse complement strand
CACGTCGCAATTCACACCCGCGACGGCGGACGCGACCGCCTCCGCGGACGCGGCGCGATCGGGATGCTGTCGGCGCGGGCGAGCGTCGACGGTCCGCTGTTTGGCCCCGGCAGCAGCTACCTGGTGTCTGCCCGGCGCACCTATCTGGACGTGCTGAGCCGCGCGGCGGCCGGCGTCGGTCTCATCGAGCGGGGCGTGCCCTACGGGTTCAGCGATGCGCACGTGAAGCTGACGCACGATGTCGGCGTGCTCGGCCGCGCCTCGGCCTCGCTCTACGTGAACGACGAAGCGCTCGTCAACGCCAGCGATGTCGGCGGCGGCGAGGACCGTTTCGCGTGGGGGACCCGCGCGGCGTCGCTGAGCTACCGGCAGCCGTTGGGTGGCACGCTCCTGCTGGACGCGCGCATCGGCTGGACCGACTTCCACTCCGGCATCGACGTGTGGGAGCTGGTCGGCGACTCCGCTGTGCCCACGGTCGACGCCCGCGTTCGAATGCGCGCCGCGCTCGCGGCGGTCGACGCAACCTGGTACACCGAGAATCACCGGCTCCATCTCGGCTTTCAGGCGGATCGATACCGCTTCGACTACCGCATCGCCCGCGAGGCGCACTTTTTCTCTGAGCTGTTCCCGCCTCTCGATCGCGCGTCCGGCGTGACCACGCTCGCCGCGTACCTCGAGGACGAGTGGCGGCCGGCCGACCGGCTCAGGCTCCGCGTCGGCCTGCGCGCGCTGGGGGCGGGCAACCTCGGCACCGTCCTGATGCCGCGCGCCGGCGCGCGTTGGGCGCTTGGCGACCGGCTCGCTGTGAGCCTCGCCGGCGGCCGCTACGCGCAGGCGGTGACGAGCATCCGCGACGACGAGTCGCTCGCGGCCAGCCTGCTCGCGTACGACCTGCTCGACGCGGCGACGCCGGCCACCGGCCTACCGACCGCGCACGACCTGGTGTTCGGGGCGCACTGGCGCAGCGGCGGCACGGCCGTCGACGCGCACGCGTACGTCAAGGAGTTCCGCGACCTCCGCCTGCCCCCGATGCCGCCGGATCCTTTCGATGCTCCGGTCCTGGTCGCGGAGGGGTTCCGGCGGGGAACCGGCAGCGCGCGCGGGCTCGAGCTGCGGGCGGCCCACGAGGCCGCGGACTGGGGCGCGACCCTGAGCTATGCGCTGAGCTCCGCCGAGCGCACGGCGGGCGCGGACCGCTTCACGCCCCGGTTCCACCGCACGCACCTGCTCGACGTCCTCGCCCACCACGAGCTGGGCGTACGCGGCCGCCTCAGCGCCCGCCTCGCGTGGGGGTCAGGCCAGCCCTACACCGCGGCGATCGGGCTGGTGCAGCCGCTGGCGAACCGCCCCGCTGACGCCGACTGGACCAGCGACTACCGGCCCACGGTGCTGCTGGGGCGCCACAACGCCGAGCGCCTGCCGGGCTACTTTCGACTCGACGTCGCGGCGCGCTGGACCGCCGAGCGCCGCTGGTTCGGTCGCCGCGTCACGCTCACGCCGTACGCCCAGGTGCTGAACGTGTTGAACACCCGAAACGTGCTGACGGCCGAACCAGACCCGTTCGGCACGCTCGTGTCACCGACTGAGCTCAAGTACCCCCCGCAGTTGCCGATCCTGCCCAGCATCGGGCTGGAGTGGAGGTTCTGATGCACGGATCCTTTCGCGCGTCCGCGGCGCTGGCGTTCTTGACGGGTTGCTGCCTGGCCGGCTGCGAGCTCGTCCAGGATCCGGACCCGCTCGCGTTCAGCGAGGATCAGGTCGCCGTCTACGCCCTCCTCGAGGCCGGCGCCGATTCCGCCCACGTGCTGGTCGTCCGCTACCGGGCGGACCTGCTGGCTTTCGAGCCGGGTTTCGAGCCCGTGACCGGCGCAGAGGTCGGACTGACCCGCGACGGCGTCGAGCGGACGCTGCCGGCGGCGCCGTCACCCGATGCGTGCTTCACGCCGCTGACCCCGCAACCGGCGTCGCAGCTTGACCTCCAAGGCGGCTGCTACGGCGGGGCGCTGGCACGCTCCATCGAGTCCGGCGAGCGCGTCCAGCTGGTGGTGCGGCTGCCCGAAGGCGGCGTGGCCACCGGCGCCGCCGTGGTTCCCGCATTTCCGGTGCTCGACGAGCCGGCGGCGGAGGCGCACGTGTCCGCCTCGGGGTTCGAGCTCGCATGGGCCGCGAGCGCCGGCGCCGCGCACTACGAAGCCCTCGTCCTCTCCCTCGACTCCCAGTGCAGCACCGAACCCGTCGAGCACGAGCTTACCGGCGCCCGTCGGGTCGGCGGGCCCGGGGCGGGCACCGCACGTCTCGTGCTTCGGGCAGAATGCCGCGACGGCGCAGAACTGTTAGCCTGGGACAGCATTCCCGCCCGGCTGGTCTTCGCGGCCTACGACACCGCCTACGCCGCATGGGCCGAGCACGTTCTGGGCGCGCAGCGGGTGCGGCTCGAGGAGGCGTCGCCCGGCCTCGAGGGTACGACCGGCGTGTTCGGCGCGATGGCGACCACGCACCGCGACCTGATCGTCATACCCTGACCGCCCGGCGGCTCCACCCTCGTCGCGTACCGACCCGGCCTGCCCCTTTCCCGTGGTGGTCAACCTACCCGCCCAGCTCCACGGTCCGCGTGGTGCGGCCGCCGCGGGTGGACAGGAGCTCGGCCGTGATCTCGAACGGCTCCACATCGCCGCGGACCCGGAGTTGGAACCGGACGGTGCGCAGCTCGCCGGGGCCGGTGAACCCGGCGCTCCGGGTCTTATCCCGGACCTCGGGGAGCACGATCTCCACGGGTGCCGGGGCGCCGGTGGGCGTGCCGTCCTCGGCCGTGGGCTCGGTGGTGAGGGAGTCGGGGATGTGCAGCCGGACGCGGTCGGGTCGCACGATCTTGATGAGCTGGGCCTGGCGGAGCGCGGTGGGCAGCTCGCCCACGTTCCGGAACGTGACGTCGACGTTGTAGGTGACGCTGTCGCCTGCGGTCTCGGCCCCGTCGTCGCCTGCCGAGACGCCCACGTTGACGATCTCGAGCCGCGGCAGGTGCTTGGCCATCTCCAGGTTGAAGAGCGCCTGCCTGCGGATCCACTCCTCGAGGCGGTCCGGCGGGCCGTTCTGGCTGAAGAACTTGGGGTGGAACCCGCCGAGCTCCACGTCGCCGAGGATGGGGTGCTCGAAGGGCTCCCACTCGCGGAAGCCGCGGCCGCCGTTCTCGGCGTCGTCCCAGACCAGGGCGTCGTAGGAGTCGAGGATGCCGTCGCCGTCGTAGTCCTCCATGGCGCCGCCGTTCCAGAGCTCGTCGCCGTACCAGATCGACCCGGTGTAGAAGTAGCCAAAGTCGGGGCCGTGGCCGAA
>CAZHCI010000256.1:1306-3346 GCA_964530905.1 uncultured bacterium | reverse complement strand
CCGGCCGTGGAACCGGTTCGCCATTCGGATCCGGCATCCAGACGGGCGCCCGAGCCTGGAGTACCAGGGCAACTGGCGCGACATCTTCCAGAACTGGGAGGCGCTGGCCCACGCATTCCCTGACTACGCCAGCGGGATGGTCTGCACCTTCCTGAACGCCACCACGGCCGACGGCTACAACCCCTACCGTTTGACGCGCGACGGGATCGAGTGGGAGGTCCCCGAGCCGGACAGCCCCTGGGCCAACATCGGCTACTGGAGCGACCACCAGATCGTCTACCTGCAGAAGCTGCTGGAGCTCACGGACGAGCACCATCCCGGCGAGCTCGACGCGCTGCTGACCCGCACGATCTTCAGCCACGCCGACGTCCCCTACCGGATCGCCTCGTACGACGAGCTGCTGAGCGACCCGTACGCCACGATCACGTTCGACCGCGCGCGCCACCGCGCGACCCTCGACGCGGTCGCCCGCGACGGCACCGACGCCAAGCTCGTGCGGGACGCGGACGGTGCGACGCGCCACGTGACGATGGCGGAGAAGCTGCTGCTGCTGCTGGTCGTCAAGCTCGCCAACCTGGTGCCCGAGGGCGGGCTGTGGATGAACACCCAGCGGCCCGAGTGGAACGACGCCAACAACGCCCTGGTCGGCAAGGGGCTGTCGGTCGTCACGGTCGCCTACCTCGTGCGCTACGTCGCGGGGCTGCGCGCCCTGTTCGGGCGCGCCAAAGCCGGCATCGAGATCTCACGCGACGTCGCGACCTTCCTCACGCAGGTCGACGAGGCGCTGACCACGCACGAGGGCGCGTTGGCCGGACGCCTGGACGACGCCCGCCGCCGCGCGGTGATGGACGCCCTCGGCCGCGCCGGCAGCGCGTACCGCGAGGCCCTCTACCGCGACGGACCGTCGCCGCACACGACCGAGATCGACGGCGCCTTCCTCGATCGCTTCCTGGCCCGAGCCCAGGCGTGGCTGGAGCGCACCGTGCGCGCCAACCGGCGCGACGACGGCCTCTACCACGCCTACAACCTGCTGGTGCTGGACGACGGGGTCGCGCGCGTCGCGCACCTCGACGAGATGCTCGAAGGGCAGGTCGCGGCGCTGTCGTCGGGCCTGCTGTCCGCCGAGGAATCGCTCGCCCTCCTGACCGCGCTCCGCGCCAGCCGCCTCTACCGGCCCGACCAGCACAGCTACGTGCTCTACCCCGACCGCGACCTGCCCGGCTTCCTCGCAAAGAACCGGGTGCCTACGGAGGCCGTGGCCGACCTGTCCCTGGTGGCGGCCCTCCTGGAGCGCGGCGACCGCAGCCTGATCGTGCGCGACGTGGACGGCGGCCTGCACTTCGCGGGCGACCTGGCCAACGCGCGCTCGGTCCGGGACGTCCTGGCTCGGCTGGCCGAGGAGGCCGACCTGGCCGACCTCGTCGCGACCGACGGGGATCGGCTGGCCGCGCTCTTCGGCGACGTCTTCGACCACGCCTCGTTCACCGGTCGCTCCGGCACCTTCTTCGCCTACGAAGGGCTCGGCAGCATCTACTGGCACATGGTCTCCAAGCTGCAGCTGGCGGTGCTGGAGACCTGGCGCCGGGCCGCCGAGGCGGGCGAGGACCCGGCCACGGTCGCGGCGCTCGCAGGCGCCTACGACGACGTCCGTGCCGGGCTGGGCTTCCACAAGACGCCCGAGGTCTACGGCGCCTTCCCGACCGACCCCTACTCGCACACGCCCGCCCACGCCGGCGCGCAGCAGCCCGGCATGACCGGACAGGTCAAGGAGGACGTGCTCACCCGCATCGGCGAGCTGGGCGTCGTCGTGCAGGACGGCCGGCTGGGCTTCGCGCCCGGCCTGCTGAAGCGCGGCGAGCTCCTCGCCGAGCCGCTCGACGTGGAGGCCCGGACCGTCGCGGGGCTGCAACGCCTGGCCCTGCCGCCCGGCAGCCTCGCCTTCACCGTCTGTCAGGTGCCCGTCGTCTACCGCGTGAGCGACGGGCCCGGCCGCATGCGCGTGACCCGCCGCGACGGGAGCGTCGACACGCGGGAGGGCAC
>CAZHCI010000256.1:0-1206 GCA_964530905.1 uncultured bacterium | reverse complement strand
CGTGACCCCCGACCGGAGCGCACCGTGACCACCCCACGACCCCACGACCTGCACGACGCCACGATCCGGGCCGAGGCCCTGCTTTCGCGCATGACGCTGCGCGAGAAGATCGGCCAGATGACCCAGGTCGAGAAGAACAGCATCACCCCCGAGGAGGTGCGCGAGCACGCCATCGGCTCGGTGCTGTCCGGCGGCGGCGGCAACCCCGAGCCCAACACCCCAGGGAGCTGGAAGGCGATGGTGACCGCGTTCGATGCGGCCTCGCGCCGGAGCCGCCTCGGGATCCCGACGATCTACGGCGTCGACGCCGTGCACGGCCACAACAACGTCGTGGGCGCCACGATCTTCCCCCACAACATCGGCCTGGGCGCCGCCGATGACCCCGACCTGGTCCGCCGCATCGGCCGAGCCACCGCGGTCGAGGTCGCCGCGACCGGCGTCCGCTGGGACTTCGCGCCGGCGGTCAGCATCCCGCTGGACGTCCGCTGGGGCCGCACCTACGAAGGCTACGGGCAGGACACGGAGCTGGTCTCGCGCCTGGCCGCAGCGTTCGTCGAAGGCCTGCGCGGCGACGACTGGGCCGCGCCCGACGCGGTCCTGCCGTCCGTCAAGCACTACGCCGCCGACGGGGCGACCCGCTTCGGCACCTCGACGCGCCTGCAGCGCTTCCAGCAGGCGAACGACCGCACCATGGCCAACGCGCACGTGGACGAAGGCTTCCGCCGCCTCGTCGAGGCGGGCGCCTGGCGCATCGACCAGGGCTTCGCCGAGGGCAGCGACGCCTGGCTGCGCGAGGTCGTGCTGCCGCCGTACCGGGCCTGCCTCGAGGCCGGCGCGCTGAACGTCATGGCGTCGTACAGCGCCTGGAACGGCACGCGCATGCACGAGCACCGAGGGCTCCTCACCGACGTCCTCAAGGGCGAGCTCGGCTTCGAAGGCTTCGTCGTCAGCGACTGGGAGGGGATCGAGCTGCTCGGCCCCGACTACGACGCGGCGGTCGCGGCGTCGATCGAGGCCGGCGTCGACATGTACATGGTGCCGTTCGACTACCTGCGCTTCATGGACGCCCTGGAGCGCCTGGTGGGCGAGGGCCGCGTGTCCGAAGCGCGCATCGACGATGCCGTGCGCCGCATCCTCACGGTCAAGGCGCGCATGGGCCTGTTCGAGGTGGGCGACGACCGCCCGAGCCTCGACCGGGTCGGCGCG
>CAZHCI010000255.1:0-3348 GCA_964530905.1 uncultured bacterium | reverse complement strand
CCGGGCGGCGACCCCCAGGGGCTCGACGCCGGATGGATGAAGCGGTGCAGGAACACGATCGCGAACGACCCGCCGATCGCGACGCCGAACACCGCGAGGGTGCCGCCGATCGACTCGAGTAGGGTGGGCCAGAACAGCAGGACGAGCGCGAGCGCCAGCATGACCGTGCCGCCGACGAGCTTGAGGATGCGGCCCTCGCGCTCCTCGAGGCGCGAGGCGCGCATGGTGACCACCACGGCGCCGAAGATGACGAGCTCGATCGACAGGTACACCAGGATGTAGAGCGCGAGCAAGAGGGCGAAGCCGCCGACCCCGATGCCGGCGTCGGCCAACAGCGTCGTCCACAAGACCGGCAGCCCCGCCGTGCAGGGGAGCTCGACGAGCGTGATCCCGAGGGCCATGCCGGCGGTCGCGGAGAGGGTGGCGGCTAGCGAAGCCTCGGCGCGCATGATCCCCCGGATGCGCTTGTAGATGCCGGGCTTCTGGGCGTCATCGATCGAGAGGCTGATGCCGCGCTTGTAGGCGAAGTAGTCCTTGATGTTGATCAGCGCGAACCCGAGGGCGAGGCTGGCGACCAGCACGCGGATCCAGGTGAGGAAGGCGACGTAGCTGAAGATGCTGAACAGGCCCACGATGAAGAGCCCGTACGTCAGCGCCGTGACCAGCAGGAAGGTGAAGCCGACGAGCAGCACGCGCCGCCGCGAGCGGGTGTTCACGACCACCGCCAGCAGCAGCGCGAGCACCCACAGCGAGCAAGGGTTGAAGCCGTCGACGAAGGCGATCAGCGTGGTCGACAGCCACAGCGCCTGGTGCGCGACGTCGACGCTGCCGACCAGTGGGACGTCGAGCAGCAATTCGCCCCCGTCTTGCGGGGGCGAGGGAGGGGGCGGCGCGAGTTGGTCGCGAAGCTCTGGCGCCACACGATCGACCGGATCCGGCGCCGCGTACGCCCCGTAACGCTCCACCGCCGCGCGCATCTGCCGCCCCATGGCGTCGCTGTAGCCGACCCAGACCTCGTCGCCGATGAAGGTCATCGGGACGCCGGTGACGGGCCGCCCGAAGGCGGTGGCCATGGCGGTCATCAGCGGCCGGTTCTCGGGGACGTTGTAGACCTCGAAGTCGTACACGATGACGTTGGGGTGATCGGCCGTCAATTGCTCGAGGAACACCTTCTGCGTGGCGCAGTGGGGGCAACCGTCCCCCCAGAAGAAGTACACGGGAACGGCGAAGCGCTCCGGAATGGCCTGGTTCTGGGCGAGGCCGACGAGCGGCAACCACGCGAGCAGCAGGATCAGGGTGCGGGCGGTCAGGCGCATGGCCACAGTTTCCGTCGTGGCGCGAGCCAGGAACAGTGGCGGCCGTCCTGACGCCCACCACCCACGCCCGTCATCCCCCGAGCGCCTCGCGGAAGCGGTCGAGGTCGGCGGTGGACCCGATGACGACCAGGCGGTCGCCCTCTCGCACCTCGAAGTCGGCCTTGGGCGCTGCCGTCAGCTTCTCCCCGCGCGCGACCGCGATCACCTGGACGTGGAAGCGGTTCGTCAGCCGCAGGTGGGCGAGCGTGCCGACCAGGTCGGGCCCGGCCTCGATCTCGACGACGCCGTGGTTCTCGCCGAGCTCGAAGGCGTCGACCAGCGCCGGCGTCACCAGGTGGCGCGCCAGCCGGACCCCGCTGTCGTGCTCGGGACGCACGACCTCGTCGGCACCCACCTTGGCGAGCACCTGGGCGGCGAGCTCGGAGGTGGCCTTCGCGACGATCCGCTGGGCGCCGAGCGACTTGGCGGCGGCGACGGCCATCACCGCGCCCTCGAACGACTCGCCGATCGCGACGACCACCGTGTCGAAGTTGGCCGGCCCGAGCCGGGCCAGCGTCTCCTCGTCGACGGCATCGAGCACGACCGCCTGGGTCGCGTGGGCCATGACGGCCTCCAGCGTGGCTTCGTCGCGGTCGACGACCACGACCTCGTGACCGAGGTCGAAGAGCGTGGCCGAAAGGGCGCTGCCGAAGCGCCCGGCGCCGATGACGAGGAACGAGCGGACCTTCATCGTGTACCCTCCCAGCTGAACCTCATCCGATGATCACATCCTCGTTGGGGTAACGCAGCGGGCGCTCGGGGGGCGCCGCGGCCAACGCCAGCCCCACGGTGAGCAGCCCCACGCGGCCGAGCAGCATGAGCCCCACGACCACCAGCCTGCCCGCGGCGGTCAGGTCCGGCGTCACGCCCATCGACAGCCCGACCGTACCGAACGCGGAGAAGGCCTCGAACGCCAGCACCGGCAGCGGCACGCCCGCCTCGCTGATGGCGAGTCCGAAGATCGCCAGCGTCACGACCGCGAGCGCGAGCGTGACGACGGCCGCGGCCCGCGCCAGCAGCGGGCCCGAGATGCTTCGCCCGAACGCGATCGTGCTCCCGCGGCCGCGCACGGCGGCCCACGCCGCCAGCAGCAGCACCGCGACCGTGGTCGTCTTGACGCCGCCCGCGGTCGAGCTCGGGTTGGCGCCGATGAACATCAGCGCCATCGTCAGCACCTGGCTCGCCGGGGTGAGGTCGGCCGGCTCGAGCACGTGGAACCCGGCGGTCCGCGGAGTGAGGCCCTGGAAGGCCGCCGCCATCGGGCGTGCCGCGGGGTCCAGCGCCCCGAGGGTGGCGGGGTTCGACCACTCGAGCGCGGCGATGCCGCCGGCGCCGACGAGCACGAGGATCCCCGTCGCCACCAACGCCATGCGGGTGTGCAGCGTCCAGGGGACGCGCGCCTGGCCGGCGCCCAGCATCCCACGGCGGATCCAGCGGGCGCGCGCGGCGCTCGCGACGTCGACGAAGACCACCAGGCCCAGTCCGCCAGAGACGAACAGGAGCGGCACGATCACGGCGACCCACGGATCGGACGCGAAGCGCATCAGGCTGTCCGAGAACAGCGAGAAGCCGGCGTTGTTCCAGGCACTGATGGCGTGGAACAGCGCCAGCCAGGCGCCCTCCGCGCGCCCGGCGTCGCGCGCCATCGCCGGCCACAGCGCGATCGCGCCGAGCAGCTCGGCGCTGGTGGTGAAGATCAGCAGGTTGCGCACGAAGCGCACGACCCCACCGAGCTGCAGCCGGTTCGTCTGGGCCTGGAGGCCCAGACGCGCCACCACGCCCAGTCGTCGCCCGGTGGTGAAGGCGCTCAGCGCGCCGACCGAGAGGATCCCGAGGCCGCCCGACTTGATGAGCAGCAGGACCACCGCCTGCCCGAAGCGCGAGAGATCGCTGCCGGTGTCGACGACGATCAACCCGGTGACGCAGACGGCGCTGGTCGCCGTGAACAGCGCCTCGAGCCAGTCGAGCCGAACGCCGGGAGCGTGGGAGATCG
>CAZHCI010000254.1:0-3367 GCA_964530905.1 uncultured bacterium | reverse complement strand
ATCCTCGAGTACGCGATGTTCGGCAGGCTCCCGTCGCTGGACGCGTTCAACCGTCCGCTCTGGGCGTACAGCGACCGCATCCACGACAAGTGCGAGCGCCGCGGCCACTTCGACGCCGGCGAGTTCGTCGAGGGCTGGACCGACATCGAGGGGCTCAAGGACGGCCTCTGCCTGTACAAGGTCGGCTGCAAGGGCCCCATGGCGTTCAACAACTGCGGCGTCGTCCGCTTCAACGACGGCGCCTCCTGGCCGATCATGGCCGGTCACGGCTGCATCGGCTGCAGCGAGCCGGGCTTCTGGGACACCCTCACCCCCTTCGAGCAGCCCCTGGCCGGGCGCGTCTACTCGACCCCGTTCGGCACCGACGCCGACGCCGACACCATCGGCGCGGTCGTCCTGGGAGCCGCCGCCGCCGGCGTCGCGATCCACGCCGGAGCCACCGCCATCAAGTCCGCCCAGGAGCAGCGCCAGGGCAAGCAGAAGGAGCAGTGAACCGTGGCCGCTAAGCACGTCATCGATCCCATCACCCGTATCGAGGGGCATCTCCGCATCGAGATCGAGGTCGGCGACGCCGGCACGGTCGAGGAGGCCGCCAGCAGCAGCACCGCCTTCCGCGGGTTCGAGAGCATCATGCGGGGCCGCGATCCGAAGGACGTCGGCCTGTTCGCGCAACGCATCTGCGGCGTCTGCACCTACCACCACTTCGAGCGGGGCGTCGAGGCGACCGAGAGCGCGTACGGCGTCACGATCCCGCCGAACGCCCGGATGCTGCGCAACCTGATCTGGGCCGCCCAGCTGGTGAACGACCACACCACGCACTTCTACCAGCTGCACGCGATGGACTGGTTCGACGTCGTGAGCGCGCTCGACGCCGATCCGCAGGCGGCGACCGACGTCGCGATGCAGTACCACGACAAGCCGTACAACGCGTCGGTGAGCCACTATCGCGCCGTCGCCGAGCGGCTGCTCGCGTTCGTCCAGAGCGGACAGCTCGGACCGTTCGCCGGCGGCTACTGGGGGCACCCCAAGTACCGGCTCACGCCCGAAGAGAACCTGATCGTCGCCTCGCACTACCTCGACAACCTGGCGATCCAGCGTCTCAGCGCCAAGGCGAGCGCGATCTTCGGCGGCAAGAACCCGCACCCGCAGAGCCTCATCGTCGGCGGCATCACCTCCGCCCGCGACGCGCTGGACGCGCACCGGATCGCCGAGTACCAGTTCCTCATGGCCAAGGCGGCCGACTTCGTCGAGCGGGCGTACCTGCCCGACATGGCCCTGATCGGCGATCGCTACCGTGAAGAGGCGCTCGCCGGCGAGGGCGGCGGCCTGGGCAACTACATGAGCTTCGGCGCCCTTTCGCTGGACGAGCGCGCGTGGGAGAACCGCGCCTTCTTCCTCCAGCCCGGCCTGATCACCGAGCGCGACATGAGCACGGTGCAGACGATCGACCCGATGCTCATCGGCGAAGAGGTCGCGCACTCCTGGTACACGTACGAGGGTGGCGAGGACTCGCTCCACCCGCTCGACGGCCAGACGAACCCCGCCTACACCGGCTTCGCCGACGACGGCACGCTCCAGACCGAGGGCAGCTACTCCTGGATCAAGGCGCCGCGCTACGACGGCATGCCGGTCGAGGTCGGCCCGCTGGCGCGGATGCTGATCGCCTACGCCGGCGGGAACGAGTCGGTCCGGACGCTCATGGACGACTACACCTCGCAGCTCGGCGTTCCGTTCGAGTTCTGGTACTCGACCGTCGGCCGGACCGTGGCCCGCGGCCTCGAGACGAAGATCGTCGCCGACCACGTGCCCAGCATGATCGGAAACCTCACCTCGAACGTCTCGAACGGCGACGACCGGTTCTTCAACCGCTACGACGAGAAGGACGGGCCGGGCTGGGCGATGGCGGAAGCGCCGCGCGGCAGCCTGAGCCACTGGCTCACGGTTCAGGGCGGATCGGTCTCGAACTACCAGGCCGTCGTTCCCTCGACCTGGAACGCCAGCCCGAAGGACGGCCGTGAGCAGCGGGGCGCGTACGAGTCCGCGCTGGTCGGACAGCCGATGGAAGACCCCACCCAGCCGCTCGAGGTCGTGCGCACCATCCACTCGTTCGATCCCTGCCTCGCCTGCGCGGTGCACATCCTGAACCGCGACGGCGAGGAGATCGCGCACTACGAAGTGGAGGTGTGACGCGTGACGACCGACACGACCCGTGCCCGTAGGCCCAATGCGGTCGTGATGGAGCGCGAGGGCCGCCCGAAGATGGTGGTGTACGTCTTCGGACGCTTCGTCCGGATCGCGCACTGGATCCGCAACGCGCTGCTGATCTGGCTGGTGCTGAGCGGCATCTACCTCGCCAACCCGTTCCTGGCGCGCAACCTGGGCGTCGACACGGCGAACAACTTCCTCATGGCGCAGATTCGCGGCTGGCACGTCGCCGCCGGCTGGCTGCTGCTGGCGTTCACGCTGGCCCGCATCTACCAGTTCCTGTTCATCAACCGTGAGGGCAAGCTGGGCCTCGGCGCGGAGCTCCGGATGGCGCCGATCCTGGTCAACTGGAAGGCGTGGCGCGACCAGCTGGCGTTCTACCTGCTGCTGAGACGCGAGCACCCGCACTTCACGTACAGCAACTACGGCCCGCTGCAGTACCTCGTGTACACGCTCCTCTACGCCGCGCTGCTGGTCATCAGCGTCACCGGCATCCTGCTGGCGGCCCCGTACGTGCAGGGCGGCCTGGCGACGTTCGGCGCGAACCTGCTCAGCCCGATCCAGGTCTGGCTGGGCGGCCTCGCCAACGTCCGCATGGTGCACCACGTCGCGATGTGGTTCTTCATCGTGTTCACGCTGATCCACATCTACATGGCGGTCTGGAACAGCATGCGAACCGGCAACATGCTGGTCGAGGGCATCATCTCGGGCTTCGCGGCGCACGACACCACCACCCGCGAAGCGGAGGCCGAGGAGGTCGACGCCGTCGAGCCGAGCAGCGCGCCGACGGCGAAGCGCACGACGAAGGGCAAGAGGTCGTGAGCGACGCGCGCCCGCTCCTCGTGCTCGGCGTCGGGAACGTGTACTACGGCGACGAGGGCGCGGGCGTGCACCTGATGCACTACCTGCGCAGCAAGTACGCGTTCCCCGATCACGTCGAGATCGTCGACGGCGGGACGCTGGGCTGGCAGCTCCTGAACCTGATCGCCGAGTACCGGCACGTCGTGCTGGTCGACGCCGTCGCCGCCCCGCCCGGGAAGGTGTACCGCTTCGGGCGGGGGGAGGTTCCCGACGAGATCGGCTACGGCAAGCTCTCCTCCCACGAGTGGGAGGTGCCCGACCTGCTCACCGCGATGGACCTGTACGGCGACCTGCCCGACGT
>CAZHCI010000253.1:0-3369 GCA_964530905.1 uncultured bacterium | reverse complement strand
GCCAGGGGTTCCGGCCGGGCGCGATCGCCGCGGTGTTCCGCGTCCCGGCGTTCCGGTCGGCGGCGCTCGGGTACTTCGGGCACATGTGGGAGCTGTACGCGTTCTGGGCGTTCGTGCCGGTCTTGCTGGTGACGAGGTTCCCCGGGGCGGAGGCGGCGTCCGTGTCCGCCGGGGCGTTCGCGGTGATCGCCGTGGGCGCTGCCGGCTGCGTCGTCGGCGGTGTCGCCTCGGAGCGGGCCGGGAGCGCGCGGGTGGCCCTCGCCATGCTGCTGGCGTCGGGCCTGATCGGGCTGCTCTCGCCGTGGCTGTTCGGCCTGCCGGCTGCGTGGTTCGCGCTCGCGGTGATGCTCTGGGGCTTCGCGGTGGTCGGCGACTCGCCGCAGTTCTCGACGCTGGTGGCGCGCACGGCGCCCGCCGAGGTCCGCGGCTCGGCGCTGACGATCGTGAACAGCATCGGCTTCGCCGTCACGATCCCGGCGATCCAGGCGCTGACCGCGGCGGCCGTCGCCTGGCCGCCGGAGCGGATCTGGCTCCCGCTGGCCCTCGGGCCGATCGCGGGAATCGTGGCCACGGCGCCGCTGGTTCGGGGCGTCGGGGCTACGCGTCGTTCATGAAGTCCTGGGCGGCGAGGTACGCCCGGACCGACCTCGCGAACGCGTGCGCGTCGGCGCGCGGGTACTTCACCGAGGCGTAGAGCTGCGCGAGGTTCGCAGCGCCGGCCGCCTGGACGCGCTCCCGCAGATCCGGTCGCGCCATGTACCGTTCCCAGCCGGCGGTCTCGCGTTCCCGGTAGATCTCGCGCAGCCGCGCGTCGTCCGGGTCGTGGTACGTCTCGCGGTGCACCAGGCCGTCGAGCGGCAGGCGGTCCCGCAGCGGCGGGTCCTCGGCCGGCCAGCCCAGCGTGAAGCCTGCGACCGGCACGACGCCCGCGGGAAGCTCCAGGATCTCGCCGACGGCGTCGCAGTTGGCCAGCGTGCTGCCCAGGTAGCAGATGCCGAGACCCTCGGCCTCGGCGGCCAGCGCGACGTTCTGCGACACCAGCACGGCGTCGATCGCGCCGACCAGGAACGAGAACAGGTCGTCGAAGCCGTCGTCCGCGTCGCTGAGCGCCAGCCAGCGCCGCATGCGCCGGAAGTCGGCGCAGAACGTCAGGAGCACGGGGGCTTCGAGCACCATCTCCTGCTCCATGTGCGGCACGTACAGGCGCTCGCGCAGCGCGCGATCCCTGGTCGCGACGATCGAGTAGGCCTGCATGTTGCCCGACGACGAGGCGCGAATGCCGGCCTCGAGGAGCCCGTCAAGGAGCTGGTCGCTCACGGGGTCGGGTCGGTAGCGGCGGATCGAGCGGTGAGCGCGAATCAGCGCGACCTCATCCATGGGACGACACGGTACAGGTGCGGGCGACCGTAGGGGGACGACTGATACGGTCGATCCATGACCCCGATGCGACGCCCGACCGATGCGACCGGTCCCGGCCGGCCGGCTCCGACCCGCCGGACGTCCGGCACGATCGCCGCGCCCGTCCTCGCCACGCTGGCGCTGGCCGTCGTCCTCACGCTCTCGGGCTGTTCCGCCGTCCTCCGTGTCGGCGAGGACGCGCCCAGCCGCGACGCGGACCGGACGACCGCCAGCGTGCGGGTCTCCGTCGACGATGCCGGTGCGATCGGCGTCGTCCGCATCCCGGAGACGCGACCGGCGGAGGGCGTGCGCGTCTCGCCCGGCGACGGTCGCCCGACGTTCCGCGTCCCGCCGGGCCACTACCCGCCGCCTGGCGCCTGCCGGATCTGGGATCCCGCCGTGCCGCCCGGCCTTCAGCCGCCACCGGGCGCGTGCGACGAGCTCGAGCGGCAGGTTCCTCCCGGGTCGTACCTCATCGTCGGCTGAGTCAGCGCTCCGCGTCCGCCCTCAGGGTCGACAGCGCTTCGGCGAGGTCGAGCGATCCGACCAGCGGATTCGACGCCAGCGCTCGGACCTGCGCGTCGTCGTCGCCCTCCCAGATCGAGGCGGCGGCGGCGGCCTGGTAGTCGGCCAGCATCCGCAGCAGTCCGCGACGGTCGGAGGCGATGCGGTCCTGACGCTCCGGAGCGATTCGGCCCTGCTCGATCGTGCACGGCGCTTCCACGATGCGGGTCTCGTCGAAGTCGGGCACCGCTGCGCCGGCGTTGGGAACGTTCAGCGTCAGACGCGCGGACTCGCCCGTGGCCAGCGTGCGCAGCACGCGCACCGCGAAGTCGCCGAACACCGAGCCGCCGCGGCCACGGGTCAAGCGCGGAACGTCCGCCGCGGCCTGCTCCTCGAAGTGCCGATAGTGGCCGGGCAGCTCGTCGGCGATCGCCTGGGCCCGCGTTCGCGGCGCGGCCTTGGCCTCGGCCAGCGTGCGCTCCGGGTAGTAGTAGTACTGCAGGTAACTGTTCGGGACCTGCCCGAACCGCACGGTCAGCTCGAACTGACGCTTGGTGCGGTCGGGGACGTCGCCGCGCGCCTGGACGCGATCGTTCTCGGCGATCATCCGCGCGACGCCGTCCTCGCCCTGGATTCGGCAGTGGCGGCTCCAGGTGGCGTGGTTCACGCCGACCGACTCGAGCTCGATCTCGCCCGGCGTCACGCCCAGCGCCGCGGCGAGGTGGACGCGGTCGTCGTCCGTCTGGTCGCAGATCGAGATGCACGGCACGTCGGTGTAGCGGCTCACGGCCTCCGCCACGATCTGGGTGGGGTTCGTGTAGTTCACCAGCGTGGCGCCGGGCGCCCAGCGCGCCATCTCGTCGGTCACGGCGCGAACGACGGGGAGCGTGCGCTGCGCGAAGAAGAAGCCGCCCGGTCCGATCGTCTCTTGGCCGATGAAGCCGAGCTGCAGCGGGACCGCCTCGTCCAGGTGGCGCGCGGCCAGGCCGCCCTGGCGGAAGGTGGTGAGCACGTGGCTGGCGCCGTCGATCGCGCGCCTCCGCTCGGGCGTCGCCGTGAGGCGAATGCCGGTGTTCTCGAGCAGACGGAGGCCCAGGCGGTGGACGGTGGCGAGCTCGGGCTCGGCCACGTCCATCAGCGCGAGCTCGGCACCCGCGAACGCGTCCGCGTCGGCGGCGAACGCTTGGAGCAGGCCGGGGGCGTAGGCGCTGCCTCCGCCGATGATGGCGATCTTCATCTGGACTCCCTCGCTGCGGCGTTCCCTACGTCCTCGCCGGTCTCGGCGAGGAGCCGGTCGATCTCGGCGCGGTACGGGGCGGCGCTCGCGCCGCCGTGGGCGGTGACGGCGCGCGCGCCGCAGATCGCTCCGGTGCGTAGGCAGGCGTCGAGAGGAGCGCCGCCCAGCCACGCGTCCAGGAACCCGGCGTCGAACACGTCGCCCGCTCCCGTCGGGTCGACCGCCACGAC
>CAZHCI010000252.1:0-3385 GCA_964530905.1 uncultured bacterium | reverse complement strand
GAGCGTTCGACCAGTCGGCTGCGCTGGACCGGGGACCCCTCGTTCATGAGGTTCGATCGGGACGAAGGCGGGGACGTCGGTCCCGAGGGCGGCGTGTCACCGCAGCAGCGTACCCTCCGGCCGTCGCGTGCGGCTCAGCGCGTCGGATGACGAGGGGGAGGCGGCGCGAGCCGCCTCCACTACGTGCGCCGCCGCACCAGGCGACGGCTCGCTCGGGTCAGCGGCTGAGCGGGGTCCCCTCGACCTCGCGTCCTTCCATGGACTCGGCGATGTTGTCCGCCGACTCCTGCGCGGTCTGGGAGCCCAGCAGGGCGCGCTGAACCTGGACGATCGTGGTCTGCACCAGCTCGTCGTACCACTCGACCTGCGGAAGCGGACGCGCGACGGCGGACTGGGCGCCGAACTGCTCCCAGAACGGGTACTGCGCCAGCAGATCCGGATCGGTGTAGAGGTCGGTGAACAGCGGCAGGCTGCCGAGCGCCTCGGCGCGCTCCCGGTCGCGTTCGGGCGAGATCATGTACTCGATGTACCGCCAGGCGGCGTCCTTGTTGCGGCTGGACGCGGGGATGGCGAACGCCTCGGGCAGCGTCAGCGTCGCTTGCGTGTCGGCGTCGACGGCGGGCAGCCATTCGGCGGCGACGACCTCGCCCACGACCTGCGAGCGGTCGGGGTCGTCGGCGTAGTTCTTCGTGACGGGCGGGCCTTGGAAGAAGAAGGCCGACGTTCCGCGGTAGAGGAGATCGGCCGCCGCTTCCTGCGACAGCGTCACGGCCGAGCGAGTGACGATCTCGTGCTCGCGCAGCATGTCGACCATGAACTGCAGCGCGGCGACCGCTTGCGGCTCGTCGATGGTGATGTTGGCGTCGTCGTCGAAGTAGCTGGTGCCGAAGCTGTACAGGTAGAACGCGAACGAGTTGGCCAGCGCCCACTCCTGGTTCCAGTAGTCCGTGACCGGCGCTTCGGCGATGCCCTGGTCCTTCAGGAGCGCGGCTTGCTCGACGACCTCGTCCCAGGTGCGCGGCGGCGCGTCGATGCCGGCCTCGTTCAGCATCCGCTCGTTGTAGAAGAAGAACCGCGTGTCGTTGTTCCAGGGGATGCCGAGGACGTTCCCGTCGTTCGAGAACGTGCTCAGAAGTCCTGGCAGCAACGCGTCCAGGTACGCCTGGTCGGCGTAGTCGTTCAGCGGCTCGAGCCAGCCGGTGGCCGCGAACTGCGAGACCCAGCCGTTGTCGAACTCGATGACGTCGTACGTGCCGCCGCCGGCCGCGAGGTCGGTGAGCACCTTGTTGGCGACCTCGTCCCACGACATCTGAATGAACTCCACGTCGATGCCGGTCTCGTCCTCGAACTGCTCGGTCTGCCGTTCCCACATGCCCACGAGGTCCATCTCGTGGCGCGGCATGATGACCGTGATCTGCTGTGCGAACGCCGTAGCTGCCAGCGCGGCGATCATGAGCGTCGCGGTGGTCCAGGCGACTAGGCGTCGAATCATCGTCGTACCTCCAGAAAAAGCGTGCCGTCGGGGTGAGGTGGGGCGTGGTTCGGGATGCTCCTCCTTTCCGGAACGAGGGGCGTCAACCTTTCACGGCTCCCGCCGTCAGCCCCTGGATGATGTAGCGCTGGAAGAAGAGGGCCAGGAGCACGGGCGGGAGGCTGGTGAGGACGCCAGCGGTCGACATCGCGACGTAGTCCACGCCGACCTTGCTGGAGAACTCGGCGACGATGACGCTCAACGTCTTCGAGTCCAGCGTCGAGCTGAGGATGAAGGCGGTGAAGAACTCGTTCCAGGCGATGATGAACGCGAACATGCCGCTCGCGGCCAGGCCGGGGCGCGACAGGGGCAGCACGACCCGGAACAGCGCGCTGGCGCGGGTGCACCCGTCGATGCGGGCGGCGTCCTCGAGCTCCTCGGGGATGCTCTCGAAGTAGCCTTTGAGGATCCATACGATCAGCGGCAGGATGATCGCGACGTCGGCCAGCATCAGGGCGACCGGCGTGTCCAGGAGCCGCAAGTTCAGGAACACGACGTAGAGGGGGATGATCAGCACGACGGTCGGCAGGAGCTGCGTGACCAGCATCGTGGCCAGGAACGGTCCCTGGAAGCGGAAGCGGAGGCGCGTCACGGCGTACGCCGCCAACGAGCCCGCCGCCAGCGAGATGAGGGTCGCGCCGCCAGCCACCAGCAGGCTGTTCAACCCGCCGCGGCGCAGGCTCTGGTGCACGCTGGTACTGCCCTCGCCGCCCAGGAAGATGTTCGCGTAGTGCTCCAGGTTGGGCCGCTCGGGAAGCCACTGCAGCGGGATGCTGGTCAGCTGCGTCCGGGTCGAGATGCTGCTGACGATCAGCCATGCGAACGGCGCGATCACCCATAGGCAGACGAGGAGAACGGCGCCGTACAGCGCGACGTTCCCGAGCAGGCTTCGTCGCGAGCTCGTCATTTGGCGCCTCCCGACTTCGCCGGCGAGATCAGGCGGACGTAGAAGTAGGCGATGACCAGCGAGAACAGCACGATGATGAACGCCAACGCGGCGCCGTAGCCGAACTTCAGGAACTTGAACGTCGTGAGGTAGGTGTAGAACGTCGCGACGTTCGTGGCGTTGGCGGGGCCGCCGCCGGTCATCACGTAGATCAGGTCGAACTCCTTCAGGGCCCAGACGGTCTTCACGACCATCGTCACCGCGATGACCGGACGCAACAGCGGGAGCGTGACCGACCACACCCGTTGGAACGCGTTCGCACCGTCGACCCGCGCGGCCTCGTACAGCTCGGTCGGGATGCCCTGCAGCGCCGCGAGCAGCAGGATCACCGCGACGGGCGTCTCTTTCCAGATCGACGCGAAGATGACGAAGTGGAACGCGGTCGTCGGATCGCCCAGCCAGATCTGGTACCGGTCGATGATCCCGAGCTGGCTGAGCAAGGCGTTGAACGCCCCGTAGTTCGCGTTGAGGATCCACTTCCACATCACGCCGTTCACGATGTACGGCAGCGCCCACGGCAGGATGATCAGGCCGCGCACGAACCCGCGGCCACGGAACGGCTGGTTCAGCAGCAGCGCGATGAGCAGGCCCAAGACGACCTCGATCGGGACGGTGAGCAGCGCGAAGTAGAACGTCCGGCCCAGCGACGCCCGGAACTCGGGATCCCGCGCGGCGGCCACGTAGTTGTCGATCCCGACGAACCCGCCGCTGTCGGGCTGGGCGAGGTGCGTGTCGGTGAGGCTGAGCACGAAGGTGTGGAGGATCGGGTACAGCAGCACGCCGAACACCAGCAGCAACGTCGGAAGGAGCAGCAGGAAGGCGAGGCGCTGAGGCTCGTCGAGCCATCTCGTCACGGCGTCCTTGCCGGGCGTGCGGCGGGGTCGGCTGGTGGTGGCCATCTAGCTCCA
>CAZHCI010000251.1:0-3411 GCA_964530905.1 uncultured bacterium | reverse complement strand
GCCTGCCGCGAGGGTACGGCGCACGTGGGCGCGCGTCGGCTCGATGGCCGACACGGTGGCCGGACGCCGCGGTCGCCGCCCGCCGTCGCGGTCAGCCCCGGCCGCGCCGCCAACCGACCACCGTGCTGCCGGCCCCCGCATCACGGGCGCCGCGCGGCCAGCTCGAAGAGGCCGGCCGGGTCGTAAGCGGCACGGACCTCGGCGAGCCGGTTGCGGCTCAGGCGGAAGACGCGATCGGCCGATGCGCCGGCCTCGTCCTCGAGACCGGCGAAGTTGACGTACACGCCACCACTCGCATCGCGCGCAAGCGCATCCCACGCGCCGCGAGCCCAGCCAATCACCTTGGCGTCGTCCGCAGGACGTGACCACACGGTGTCGATGCTCACGTTGAAGCGATCGGAGCGATGGGGAAAGGCGCTCTCGGTGTCAGCGACGCGCTCGATCGCACCGCCGAGGGTGCGGATGGCGGTGAGGGTCTGCGGCGAGGGCCGGTTCGCGTCCCACTCGAGCAGCGTGTCGATCGCTCGGTCACCCAACTCGTCGAAGCCGTGGGACTTCATGAAGTACCGGCCACCGGCCGGTAGCAGCTCGTCCACCGACGACTGCAGGTCCAGGTACGGCATCGTGCCACTCGCGTCGAACAGCGGTCGGCCGAAGTCGCGCAGCGGCGCCAGCACGGCGTCCGC
This sequence comes from uncultured bacterium, assembly GCA_964530905.1. Classification (GTDB taxonomy): domain Bacteria; phylum Deinococcota; class Deinococci; order Deinococcales; family Trueperaceae; genus SLSQ01. The sequence continues at coordinate 2,725 of CAZHCI010000251.1, read as the reverse complement.
CTCGCCCGCAGGCCCGGCGTAGAGCCCCAGGCATACGACGGTCTTCGCACCGTGGAGCTCTTCCGGGATGGTCGGGTCGGGCGGCACGCTCCACAGGATCACCTGCGGCGTCACGCTCTCCGGCGCCGTCGGGGCGTAATCGCGCCAGGCTTGCAGGATGCGCCGCGCATCCTCATACGGATAGAAGACCGTCGCCGCCGCGACGTCGGGGCCCAGGGGGTGCAGGTCGAACTCGAACGACGTCACCACGCCGATGCCACGGCCACCGCCGCGCGCTGCCCAGAACAGGTCCGCATGCTCGTTGGGGCTCGCCGTTCTGACCTCGCCGTCGGCGGTGACCACCTCGACCGAACGCAGGTTGTCGCATGCGAGACCGTGCGCGCGCATGAGCAGACCCATACCACCGCCGAGGGTGAATCCGCCGATGCCGGTGGTCGACACCTCACCGCCCGTGGTGGCGAGACCGAAGCGCTGCGTCGCACGGTCGACATCGCCCCAGGTCGCACCACCATCCGCGCGAGCGATGTGCTTGGCGGGGTCGACCTCGACGCCGCGCATCGCCGACAGGTCGATGACCATCCCGTCGTCGACCACAGCGCTACCAGCGACTTGATGACCGCCACCCCGGACGGTCAGTGGCGGGCGGTGCCTGCGCGCGATGCGCACGGCGGAGACCACATCTTGGGCGTCGGCACAACGAGCGACGACCGCGGGCCTCCGGTCGATCAGCCCGTTCCACACGCTTCGCGCCTCGTCGTACTCCGGATGCTGGCGATCGATCACGTCGCCTCGAAGCGATGTTCGCAGTTCGCCGATCAACTCATGGGTGGCCGCTGGCATGGACATGGCGGACCTCCTGGCAGGGCGCGGCTCCTCGAACCGCAGGCGGCCGGGCAAGGTCACGGGCACGATCCGTTGGGCTGGCCGCATCGGGCCTTCGCGAACCTGGTCGGATGCCCACCCGGCGAACGTCGTCGGATCGCTTCATGCAGCTCGGTCCGGCGGCCCGCCCAACGTCCGGCCATCCTAGGAACGTCACCTCAGGCGCGCGTCGGCCGGACGACATCACGATGCCCCCACCAGAACGGTTCGGCACCAGCGCAGAAGTTGTGCACGCATCCATCGCGCCTGCGTGCGCGGACATCGCGCGTTGGGCTGCCGCCCGCGGTCCCGCAGCCGACGCGCCTCGTTCCCGGCGTACTAGAGCGTGTTCACCTCATCCTCGAGCGCTCGGATGCCGGCGATCAGGTCCGCGAAGACGGGCGGCGGGTCGTCGACGCGGAACATGCCCTGGACGATCATGTCCTCGTAATCCCGCCGCAATCCGGCGAGGAGTTCCCCGTCGGGGACCAGGCGGGCGGCGCCGGTACGGCAGCGGTCGTTATCGACCCCCGGGGCCGCGAAGTGAAGGCCCTTGAGGCGGATGACCGCGTCTCGCAGCTCGGGGTTCGCAAGCGCCGCCAAGCCGAGATCATGGCCGCGGAGCGCATGCAGGTCGTACCAGTGTCGGCTCAGACGCTCGCTGCGCGCGAAGCGGAGGGAGGCGTCCTTGCGCGTCAAGAAGGCGTGGATGGCCGTGACCTTCTCCCAGAATGTGCGCGCTCCGTGCACGACCGTCGGCGTGGCGCTGGGGAACTCGTACACGCCCGCGAGCCCGGGAAGATCGTCAACCAGGTACGTACGGATGGGCCGCACCTCGGTCGGCTCGATCGTCAGCCGACCACCGAACTCCAGCAGCACCGACTCGCGCAGGTACGCACCGCGTTCCAGCACGCTGGGGTAGCGCACGTGCACCTTGCTGCCGTCCGCCTCGTCGATCTCGATCGCGGGGCGTCGATGGTCATCGAGCGTCTCCCGGGCAGCGGCGGCAAGCCGCGGCAACACGCGGCTGTGAAGAAACGTCGGGAGGTGCATGGACTCGATCCGTTCACGGAAGGCCTTGAGCTGCCTTCTCGAGATCGAGGGTTCGGCGAGCGGATCGACGGCGTCGCCAAACGTGCGGTAGTCCACCGTGAGGTCGACGTCCTCGCTGAAGCGGGTGATGACCCCGTAGGCCCTCGATAGGCTGGTCCCGCCCTCGAAGCCGAGCGCACCGCCGGGTTCGGGATCGTCGTAGAGCGCCTGCAGCGTCCACACGACCCACAGGTCCTTCTCGAGCACCTCGGGCGGGAACACCGACCCGCCCGCGGCGGTGCCGACGATGTCGTCGAGGGCACGCTCGTTGAGGACGTAGGGCTTCATGCGGTCAAGCACTACGCCCGCGAGGAGCGTCCCTAACGGCACCTAGCGCATGCGCCAGGGTGGGCGGCAGGCGCCGCGCCGAGCGCATCAGCCTCCGCCGATTGGGCGCATCGAGGCGATCGAGCACGCGCTCGACGACCTCGGGCGTCAGGCCATCCCGCCCGACGTGACGCAAGGCAGAGAGCGCAGCGCCCGCCGGTGTGCCGGCGTGGGCGAGGTACGTGTCGGAGACGTGCTCGAGCCGAACGGAGCGGCGCCCCACCGCGAAGATGCGCGATCTGCCGCTGGTGAGAAACGTCGTCTGCATCGGCACCTGCGTGGTCAGGCCGAAGCGTCGAGCCGCCTCCGGTCCACCGATCTCCAGGCGCTGCCCGCGCGCGCGGGCGGCGACGCGCACGGCGGCCTCGGGTGCCGGCGTGACGTTGCCCAGCACCGGGTGCGCACGCGGCCTCACGTACACACCGCGCTGCATCCGCACGACCTC
>CAZHCI010000250.1:2300-3413 GCA_964530905.1 uncultured bacterium | reverse complement strand
ACCGGCGGGGCCGGCCGTGGCGGGAGATGGCGGTGCTGGCCAGGACGCACCACGGCCTGGAGCGGGTGCGCGCCGCCCTCCAGGCGGCGGGCGCTCCCGCGGTGCTGCGGCAGGGGAGGGGCTACTACGAGCGGACCGAGATCCGCGACCTGGTCACCGCGCTGAAGGTCGGGATCGAGCCCGCTCCCGCGGTGCTGGCCGCTTGGCTGCGGGGTCCGTTCGGCGGGCTTCCGCCCGGCGCGATCGACCGGATCTTGCGGGTCGAGACGCCGGTCGACACGCTGAAGGCCGAGCATCCGGAGGTGGCCGAGCGGCTGGAGCGCACCCGTGCCGCGGTGGAAGCGACGCCGCTGGACGCGCTCCGGACGTTGGTGCGCGCACCGATGATCGACGGGCGCCGGTTCGTGGAGCTGCTGTCGGGGCGGCAGCGCGAGAACGTCGACGCGCTGCTGTTCGAGGTCGCCGAGCGTCCGCCGGGCGAGCTGGAGGTCCTGCTCGAGCGGCTCGACCTGCTCTCGCGCCAGGCGAAGGAGGCGGGCGACGTGCCGGCCGCCGGCGAGGGGATCGCGCTGGTGACGGTGCACGGCGCCAAGGGACTCGAGTGGCCGCTGGTCGCGATGCACGACCTGGGCGCCTCGGACCGGCCGCGGCCGAGGTCGTCGCACCTGCAGGACGGCCTGCTGCACCTGCCGGGCGGGGTGGGGTTCGCTGCCGCGGGCGCGGCGAACGCCGAGCGCGAGCGCCAGGAGAGCTTCCGCCTGCTCTACGTCGCCGCGAGCCGCGCACGCGACGAGCTGATCCTCACCGGCAGCGTCACCGAGCGTGGGCCGGAGGGCTGGGCGCGCGTGCTGGAGGTGATGGGCATGGCCCCGGGCGCGCGCGAGCGGGACGGCGACGCGTTCGTGCTCGAGGTGCACGCGCCACGCCCCACCCCCGAGGCGGCCGACGGGGTCGCTGTCGAGCCTGCGGCGGACGGCGCGCCGGAGGCGCCGTGGACCCGAAGGCGGTTCGAGCCCGGCGTGCTGCCTCCGGTCGAGAGCCCGTCACGGATCCGCGGAAGCGAGGGCGCCCGCACGCCCGCGGCGGACGGAGGCGACCGCACGCACGTCGCGG
>CAZHCI010000250.1:0-2200 GCA_964530905.1 uncultured bacterium | reverse complement strand
GGCGAGCAGGACCGCATCTTGGACGAGGTCCGAGCGATGCTGGGCGTCTACCACGAACTGCTGGGCCGCGACCTGGCGCCTCTTGGCGTGCGCGAGCGCGACCTACGCGAATGGCCGGTGCTTCTTCCCGACGGCCGCCAGACCTGGCAGGGCGTCATCGACCGGCTGTACCTGGTGGACGGCGTCTGGTACCTCGACGACTACAAGACCGACCGGACGCTGCGCCCGGACCGCTACGCGTTCCAGCTCGCGGTGTACCGCGAGACGGTGCGTCAGGTGATGGGCGTCGTTCCCGTCGCCCGGCTGGTGAGCCTGCGCGACGGCGCCGTCGTCCCGTACGCCGACGCCGAGCTGGACGCCGCGTGGAACGCACGCAGCGGGGCGTGAGCGCCCCTCAGGCGAACAGGTCGGTGCTCAGGTAGCGGTCGCCGCGGTCGCACGCGATGAACACCAGCACGCCCTCGTCCAGCTCGGCCGCCACGCGCAGGGTGGCGGCCAGCGCCCCGCCCGCGCTCATGCCGGCCAGGATGCTCTCCCTGCTGGCCAAGCGCCGCGTCGCCGCGATCGCCTCGTCGCGCGAGACGTCCAGCGTGCGGTCCACCCGCTCCGGCTCGAAGATCGAAGGCAGGAACGCCGGCGACCAGCGACGGATGCCGGGGATGGACGAGCCTTCCGTCGGCCGCGTCCCGACGATCTGGACCGACGGCTCGCGCGCCTTCAGGGCGCGCGACACGCCCATGATCGTGCCGGTCGTGCCCATCGCCGAGACGAAGTGCGTGATCCGTCCGTCCGTGTCCCGCCAGATCTCGGGACCGGTACCCTGCTCGTGCGCGCGCCAATTGTCGTCGTTCGAGAACTGGTCCAGCATCGCGTAGCCGTGCGTTCGCACCAGGCCGTCGGCGATCTCGCGCGATCCCTCGATCGTGTCCGCCGCGGGGGTGAGGATCACCTCGGCCCCGTACGCGCGCATGGTGCGGACGCGCTCCGGCGTCGCGTCGTCCGGCATCACCAGCGTGAGGCGCAGCCCCACCTGCGGCGCGATCATCGCCAGCGCGATGCCGGTGTTGCCGCTCGTCGCCTCGACCAGGCGGTCTCCCGGCGCGACGACGCGCCGCTCCAGCGCGCCTTGGATCATGCTCAGCGCCGCTCGGTCCTTGACGCTGCCGCCCGGGTTCTGCCCCTCGAGCTTCGCGTAGATGCGGACGCCCGCGTGCGGCGCCAGCGTGCGCAGCTCGACCAGCGGCGTCTCGCCGATCAGGTCGAGGATCGTCACGCGTTCCCGGCGTCGCGGATCGAGACCGTGTCGGACGGTGCGTCCGTGCGCACGTCGCGAACGTCTCCGGTGTCCAGGCTTGCGCGGTACGTCACCTTCGAGAACGGCGGGACCGAGCGCGTGAGCCAGACGTTGCCGCCGATGACGCTGTCGTGGCCTACCACCGTGCCGCCGCCCAGCACCGTCGCGCCGGCGTACAGCACCACGCGGTCCTCGACCGTCGGGTGCCGCTTGACGTCGGCGTCCTCCTTGCGGACGCTGGCGCCGCCCAACGTGACGCCCTGGTACACCTTCACGTCGTCGCCGACGATCGTGGTCGCCCCGATCACGACGCCGGTGCCGTGGTCGATGCAGAAGCGCCTGCCGATGCGCGCCGCGGGGTGGATGTCGATCCCCGTGACGCGGTGCGCGTACTCCGAGATCATCCGCGCGAACAGCGGCACGTGCAGGCCGTACAGGGCGTGCGCTACGCGGTACGCCGCGACGGCGCGCAGGCCGGGATACGTCCGCACCACCTCGTCGCGGTTTCGGGCGGCGGGGTCGCCCGCCAGCATCGCCTGGACGTCCTCCTCGAGCGCTGCGTACAGCTCGGGCAGCCGCTCGTACAGGGCGTTCGCGACCTTCCTGCTGCGTTCCGGTCCGCCGCTGGGACAGCGGTCCACCAGCTGCGCGCAGCGGTCGCGGATCGAGTCGGCGTAGGCCCGGAACGCGCCCTCGCCGCCGACGTCCCGGGGTCCGAGCTCGGGAAAGAGCAGACCGAGCAGGTCGTCGAACCACGCCTCGACGTCGCGAGGGGGCGGGCAGGGCGAGAGGGACTGGTAGGCACGGTGCCGGTCGGTCAGGAACGCGTCCAGCGAGGCGGTCGTGGCCTCGGAGGAGCGGTTCGAAGCAGGGTCGGAAGGGCTCATGCCGCGACCCTAGCGCCGA
>CAZHCI010000249.1:0-3426 GCA_964530905.1 uncultured bacterium | reverse complement strand
CCACGACCGCGATACCGACGACCGGTCCGAACGTCTCCTCCCGCATCACCCGCATGGCGGGCGTCACGTCCACCAGCGCCTGCGGCGCCATGTACGGCGTCCCCGGCCGAGCCGCCGGGAAGTCGGCCGGATCGAGTAGCGGCCGAGCCCCCAGCGCGATCGCCTCCGCGACGTGGTCGCGGGCCAGCTCCGCGCCCGAGGCGCGCGCCATCGGGCCCATGGTGGTTTCGGGGTCGCGCGGATCGCCCAGACGGAGGCGGCGGGCGTGATCGACGAACCGCTCCAGGAACGGCTCGACCACGTCGCGGTGGACGTAGATCCGCTCGATCCCGCAGCACGACTGGCCGCTGTTGAAGTACGCGCCGTCCACCAGGTTCGCCGCGGCGTGGTCCAGATCGGCATCGGCGCGGACGTACCCAGGGTCCTTGCCGCCCAGCTCCAGGCCGACCTCGATGAAGCGGCCGGCGGCGGCCCGCTTGACGGCGTGACCCCCCTCGACCGACCCGGTGAAGTGCACGTACCCGACGCGCTCGTCCTCGATGACGTCCGCGACCGCGTCGTGGTCGAGGTGCAACGCCTGCAGCACGCCGGCGGGAAGGCCGGCCTCGGCGAAGGCACGCTCCATCCGCTCGGCGACGAGCGGCGTCTGAGCGGCGTGCTTCAGCAGCACCGCGTTGCCGGCCAGCAGCGCCGGCACGACCGCGTTCACCGCCGTCAGGAACGGGAAGTTCCAAGGCGCCAGGACCAGCACCACGCCCACCGGAACCGAGCGCAGCCGCCGGTGCGGCTGATCGGCGCTCGGACCCGGCGTCGCGTCGAACGGCGCGCCGGCGTCACCGGGCGGCACGGGCAGGTGGACCGGCGTGCCGTCCTCCCAGCGCACCACCTGATCGGCCAGCGCCTGCGGCGCCAGCTTGGCCATGCCCAGCGCCCGCTCGGCGTAGCCACCGCGGATCTCCTTCGGTCCGAACGCGACCGGTCTGCCCATCTGCCAGGCGAGCTCCAGCGCGATCTCGTCCGCGTCGGCGCTCAGGATCTCGACCATGCGGTGCACGATTCGGATCCGGTCGTCCAGCGGCGTCTCGCGCCAGCCGGGCTGCGCGGCGGTGGCGGCGGTCAGGGCGCGCTCGATCGCGGCGCCGTCCGCCAGGTCTCGCTCCACGTACGTCGAGCCGTCGATCGGGCTGATCGTCCTCAAGCGTCTCGTCATTCCGACCTCGTCATTCGGGCGTCACGTACGCGGCGGTGAGCCCGCCGTCCACCGTCAGCTCGGTCCCCGTCACGTACGACGAGGCGGGGTCCGCCAGGTAGAGCGCGGCCTCGGCCATCTCGCGCGCCTCGCCGAAGCGCCCCATCGGGACGTGCACCAGCCGGCGGCGCTTCTTCTCGTCGGTGTCCAGGAACTTCATCAGCAGCTCCGTCCTCAGCGGTCCAGGGCACAGGGCGTTGACGCGGATGTTCTCGCGCGCGTGAACGACGGCCAGCTCCCGCGTGAGCGCCAGCACGGCGCCCTTGCTGGCGGTGTAGGCGATCTGCGCGGTGGCGGCGCCGCGCAGCGCGACGAACGACGCGGTGTTGATGATCGATCCGCCGCCCGCCCTCCTCAGCGCCGGAACGCCGTACTTGCACCCCAGGAACACGCCTTTGGCGTTGATCGCCATCGTGCGGTCCCACACCTCCTCGTCCGTCGTGACCGCGTCGTCGTCGCGGCCGTCCATGATGCCGGCGTTGTTGAACAGCACGTCCAGGCGGCCGTGCCGCTCCTCGGCGTGCGCGATCATCGCCTCGCACTCGGCGGCGTCGGAAACGTCGGCGTGCACGAAGCTCGCGCTGCCCCCGGCCTCCTCGATGTCGTGCGCCGTGGCGCGACCGGCCTCGTCCTGCACGTCGGCCACGACGACCGTGGCCCCCTCGCTCGCGAAGCGGAGGGCGGTCTCGCGCCCGATGCCGTTGCCGCCGCCGGTGATCAGGGCGATCTTGCTGGCCAAGCGTCCCGTCGTCTCGTCGCTCATCTGCTCAGATCCTCTCGAAGTACCTCTGTCGCTCCCAGTCGGTCACGCTGGCGTCGAACGCCGCCTGCTCGGTCCGGAAGAAGTGCGCGTAGTGGTCCACGACCTCGTCGCCGAACGCGGTGCGCGCGAAGTCGCTGGCTGCGAACGCCTCGGTCGCCTCCCGCAGGTCGTGCGGCAGCAGCGGCAGCTCGGCGGCCTCGTACACGTCGCCGTCGTGCGCGGCGGGCGGCTCCAGCCGACGCTCGATCCCGTCCAGCCCGGAGGCGACCGCGGCGGCGAACGCCAGGTGCGGGTTGACGTCCGCGCCGGGAATGCGGCACTCGATCCGCAGGCTCTGGCCGCTGCCCACCACGCGGAAGCCCGCGGTGCGGTTGTCGAAGCTCCACGCGGCCCGGGTCGGCGCCCACGAGGCGCCCTCGAACCGCTTGTACGCGTTCACCGTCGGCGCGTAGAACACCATCGTCTCGTGCACGTGCGCCATCCAGCCGGCCAGGAAGTGCCGGAACAGGTCCGAGCCGTGGTCGCGACCGCCTGGCCCCGGCGCGTCGCCCGCGAACACGTTGCGGCCGTCGCGCCACAGACTCAGGTGCAGGTGGCACGACGAGCCGGCCTGCCCCGCGTACGGCTTCGCCATGAAGGTGACGCTGACGCCGACGTGCTCCGCGACCTCCTTCAGGCACTGCTTGAACAGGCCGTGCCGGTCGGCCATCGTCGTCACGTCGGCGTGACGGACGTTGACCTCGTGCTGACCGAGTCCCCACTCGCCCTTCGAGCTCTCGACCGGAATGCCCGAGGCGCGCAGGTGGCGCCGGGCCTCGGCCGTGAACCGCTCCTCGCGCATGCCCTGCAGCAGGTGGTAGTCCTCGAGGTACCAGCCCATCGGCGTGAGGTCGCGGTAGCCCTTCTCGAACGCGTCGCGGTAGGCGTCCTCGTACACGTAGTACTCGAGCTCCGACGCGGCCTCCGCGACGTAGCCGAGCTCCGTCGCGCGCGCCGCCTGTCGCGCCAGCACCGACCTCGGCGCGACCGGCGTGAGCTCGCCGCTGCGAGCGTCCAACACGTCGCACAGCACGATCGCGCTGGCGTCCAGCCAGCTGGCGCGCCGCAGCGTCGCCAGGTCCGGCCGCAGCTTCACGTCGCCGTACCCCTTCTGCCAGTTCGCGAACGCGTAGCCCTGGACCGGCTCCATCTCCATGTCCGCCGTGAGCAGGTAGTCGCACACGTGGGTACCGGACGCCGCGACGCCGTCCAGGAAGTAGTCCGCGTCCAGCCGCTTGCCCAGCAGCCGTCCGTACGGGCCCGAGAACGCCACGATCACCGTCTCGATCGTGCCCTCTTGGACGGCTTCGGCCAGCGTCTCCAGGGTCAACGTTCCGCGCGGTGTCGTCATCGTGCCTCCGATCGGCGTCGATCT
>CAZHCI010000248.1:0-3522 GCA_964530905.1 uncultured bacterium | reverse complement strand
CGAGATCCACCGCCGGGCGCTGCGCGAGGCGGGTCACGCCCCCGACGCCGTTCCGCTGGCCGTCACCGGCCATGCGTTCCTCGCGCCGACCTCGCAGGAGGCCGCCGACGTCGCCTTCCCCCCCTATGCGGCGGTGATGGGCCGCATCGGCCGCGAGCGCGGCTGGCCGCCGATGACGCGCGCGCAGTTCGACGCCTTGCGCGAGCCGCGCGGCTCGCTGTTCGTCGGCGACCCGGAGCAGGTGGCGGAGAAACTGATCGCCCACCAGCGCCTGTTCGGCCACCAACGCGCGCTCTTCCAAGTGGGCCTGGGCACCCTGCCGCACGCACGGGTGCTGCGCGCGATCGAGCTGCTGGGGGCCGAGGTGGCGCCGCGGGTGCGGGTGGAGGTGGGGGCGGGCTGAGGGCGGTCGCTCACGCCCGCGTCGGCGGCAGCGTCCCCCCGTCGATCACGTCGTGCGGCTGCGCGTCGTGCCCCTGGCCCTCGGCACCCCGCGCCCGGTACCAGGCGACGGTCCGCGCCAGTCCCTCCTCGAGGGGCGTGGCGGTCAGCCCGAGGTCGCGCTCGATGCGGCTCGAGTCGACCTCGAAGGCTCGCGTGAACTGGTACATCATCTCGACCATCTCGCGCGCCATCGGGACGAACAGGCCGCCGAGGCGCATCATCAGCGGGCCCATGCCGCTCGCGCGCGGTTCGACCCCGGGCGCCTCCGCCGCGATCGCGACCATCTCCCGCTGCGTGCGCGCCGGCGCGTGCGGGGCGATCCAGACGCGGCCGAGGGCCTCGTCGCGGGTCGCGAGCTCGGCCACGGCGCGGCCGACGTCCTCGATGTAGGCGACGGCGTGCGGCACGTCGAGCGAGCCCGTCAGCTGCGCCGACTTGCCCGCCACGAGCGGGGCGAACACCCGCTCGCCCCACGCCGAACCGGTCACCCCCGGGCCGTAGTAGTCGGCCGAGCGCAACTGCGTCGTGCGCAGCTGCCCACGCAGGTGGGCGGCCATGACCTCCTCGCCCATCCGCCAGCGCAGCTCGCCCTTCCTGGACGAAGGGTCCAGGCGCGAGTCCTCGCGGATCGGCGAAGACGTGTCGTACATGTACAGGTTCTCGACCGAGACGTAGCGCGCGCCGTGGCGCTCGGCCGCGGCCATGACCGCCTTCTGCAGCGGCGGGAACTCCTGGAGCCACCGGTCGTACGGCGGGTTGAGGGCCTGGACGACCACGCTCGCGCCGGCCGCGGCGCCGGCCGCCAGCCGGTCGTCGCTGGCGTCGACGGCGCGCAGCTCCACCTCGGCCGGCAGCAGGGCCGGTCGCCTCCCGCTGCGGTTGACGGCACGCACCGTCAGGCCGCGATCGACCAGCGTGCGGGCCGTCCAGCAGCCCACCGGGCCGGTCCCGAAGATCACGATCGGGTCGTTCGCCATCGCCGTGCCTCCTCGCGCATCGCCGACCGCCCGCGCCGCTGAGGCCCGCGCGACGTCGTCCTCCACGCAGGCTGCTCTCGGAGCCGGCCGCGCGCAAGTGACGAGCGTCACGAGAACCCCCCGGCGTGGGACGCGCCATGATGGGAGCCGAGCGAGGAGGAACCCCCGATGCCCGACTGGAACGACTTCGACCGCTACGTGCAGGAAGCGCTGCCCGGCTGGCACTGCCCCGGTGTCGCCGTCGCCGTCGTGCGCGGCGACGACGTCGTCTACCGCTCCGCCCAAGGCCTGCGCGACGTGGATCGCGGCCTGCCCCTGACGCCGGACACGCGCTTCGCCATGGCCTCGGTGACCAAGTCGTTCACGGCCATGAGCGTCGCGCTGCTCGTCGACGAGGGCGAGCTCGCCTGGGACCGGCCGATCCGCGAGGTCGTGCCCGAGCTCATCCTGCACGACGCGACCGCGACGGCCCAGCTCACGCCACGCGACATGCTGAGCCACCGCACCGGCCTGCCGCGCCACGACCTCGCCGCCTGGCGGCTCGACCTGCCGCGCGCCGAGTTCGTGAAGCGCCTGCGGCACCTACCCCTCAGCGCCGGTTTCCGCGAGAAGTTCCAGTACAACAACCTCATGTACTACGTCACCGCGCACGTGGTGGAGCACGTCACGGGCCGGCGCTGGGAGGACTTCGTGCGCGAGCGGATCTTCGAGCCGCTCGGCATGACGGCGTCCAACTTCGAGCCGGAGCCGCCGCGCGACGACCAGGACAACGCGCTCGGCTACCGCGTCGACCGCGACGACGACGGCCGCGCCCAGGGGCTGATTCCCATGCCGTTCGGCGCCCACACCGAGCTCTCGCCCGGCAGCGCGGGCGCGCTGTTCTCCACCCTCGACGACCAGGTCCGCTGGCTCGGCCTGCACGCGAACGGCGGCCACTGGGGCGACGTCCGGCTGGTGGCGCCGGAGACCTGCGCGCAGATGCACCTGCCGATCACGGTGGTACCGGCGGGCGGCCCGAAGACGGCGCTGATGGGCAACGAGCTCTTCGCCTACGGCATGGGCTGGTTCGTCGAGCCCTACCGTGGGCACACCGTCGTCCAGCACGGCGGCAACGTCGAGGGCCACAGCCTGATGATCGGCTTCGTGCCGCGCGAGCGGACCGGGGTCGTGGTGCTGGCCAACGGCGCCGGGATGCCGCTGCGCGACGCGCTGTTCTACGAGGCGCTCGACCGCGCCCTCGGACTCGAACCGCGCGACTGGAACGCGCGCTTCCACGGCCTGTTCGACGAGGCGTTCCGCGGCATGGCCCGCGGCAAGACCACGGCGACGCGCGAGCGGGTGCCCGACGCGCCCCCCACCCGACCGCTCGATGCCTACGCGGGCGCCTACGCGACCGACGGCTACCCCGACGTCGAGGTCCGGCGCGAGGGCGACGCCCTGCAAGCGCGCCTCGTCGGCAGCCTCGACTGGTCGCCGCTGCGGCACCTGCACTACGACGTCTTCGAGTGGGAGCTCACCGGCTTCGACGTCCGCATGGTCGTGCGCTTCCTCAGCGACGACCGGGGCGAGATCGGCTCACTGGCCGCGCCGATCGAACCGGAGGTCGCCGACGCCGTCTTCCGCCGACGGCCGCTCGAGCTGCCGGACGAGGTGCTGGCGGCGCTGCCCGGCACCTACGACACGGCCATCGAGGGGCTGGCGATCGCCGTCACGGTCACGGGGGGCAAGGTCTACGCGACCCAGACCGGGGGCACGCCCGACGAGCTGACCGCCTACGCGCTCACGGACGAGGTCGTGGGCTTCCGCTTCGAGCGCACGCGCCTCGACTTCGCCCGCGCGGGCGGGCGCATCGAGCGGCTGACGCTCAAGTCGCCCGGGATGACGCTGGAGGCGACGCGGAGGGACGCGTGACGCTGGCCGCGGTGGCCCCTCACAGGAGCCGCAGGCGCGGTTCGACGGCGCCGATGCGCACGTAGTCGACGTCGTCGTGCAGCAGCTCTGCGTCGTGCTCCATCGCGATGCAGGCGATGGCGCAGTCGACGGTGCTGCGCACGGTGACGCCCGCGGCGCGACAACGGCGAAAGAGGTCGGCCGAGAGGAC
>CAZHCI010000247.1:0-3566 GCA_964530905.1 uncultured bacterium | reverse complement strand
ACCCAGCGCCCGATGCCGGGCCAGCTGAACACGGTCTCGGTGAGGATCGCGCCTGAGAGCAGCGTCCCGAAGCTGAGGCCGACGACCGTGACCACCGGCAGCAGCGCGTTGCGCAACGCGTGCTTGCGGACGACGATGCGCTCTTCGAGCCCCTTGCTGCGCGCCGTGCGGACGTAGTCCTGGCTGAGCACCTCGAGCATCGCGGAGCGTGTCATGCGCACCACGATCGCCAGCGGGATGGTCCCGAGCGCCACGGCGGGCAGGACGAGGTGGCTCACCACGTCGCGCAGGGCCACCCAGTTACCGCGCAGGATGGCGTCCAGCACGTAGTGGTTGGTGATCGGCTCGAGTTGCACGCCGACGCTCAGCCTGCCCGAGGGCGGCAGCCATCCGAGGACCACGGCGAACAGGTAGATGAAGATGATCGCCAGCCAGAACACGGGCAGCGAGACGCCCGAGACCGCGACGGCCATGACGGCCGTGTCGGCGGGCTTGCCGCGGTTCAGGGCCGCCCACACCCCCGCAGGGATGCCGATACCGAGCGCGAAGATCATCGCGAAGAAGCTGAGCTCGAAGGTGGCCGGGAAGCGCTGCACCAGGCTCTGCACGACCGGGATGCGGCTGAAGATCGAGCGGCCGAGGTCGCCACTCAGCAACCCGGCCATGTATTTCGGATACTGGGCGTCGAACAGCCCGGCCAGCCCCCGCTCGGGCACGGCGGCGACGTTGATCCATACGGGCTTCATCAGGCCCAGGTCCTCGCGCAACTGCGCCAGCGCCGCGGGCGAGGCGCGCTGACCGAGCAGTGCGACGGCCGGGTCACCGGGGATGAGCCGCGTGATGGTGAAGAGGAGCAGCGACACCCCGAACAGGACGGGGATGAGGCCCAACACACGCCGTAATAGGTAGGTGGTCAAGGAGGGCTCCCCTTGGCGCGCCCCCGCCGTCTGTCGGGTGCGCTAGCTGGAATGCATAATAACCCGGGTCAGCCGCTGATCGCGAAGGACCCACTGGAGGACAAGATAACCGGGCGCCCGAAGGCGCCCGGTTGGGCCTAGGTCAGTCCTTGGTCACGTTGTTGAGCGACACCGAGCTGTACCCGAGTGGGCTCATGATGAACCCGTCGATGTTGGCGCGGGTGGCGGTGAGGTTGACGTTGTGGGCCATGGGGATCGAGGCCGCCTGGTCGGCCACGGCGCCGATGATCTCGGCGTAGAGCCGCTCGCGCTCGGCCGGATCGGGCGTCTGCCGCGCCAGGTTCAGGTTCTCCACGACGTCCGGCGCGTCCCAACCGAGGTCGTTGGTGGCGCTGGGCCCGAAGAAGGTCATCAGGAAGTTGTCGGGGTCTGGGTAGTCGGCGTTCCAGCCGAGCATGTACATCGGGAACTTGCCGGTCTGATAGTCGCCGAGGTAGGTGGTCCAGTCCTCGGTGAGCAGCTGCGCCTCGATGCCGACATCGGCCAGGTAGCTCGCCATGGTCTCGGCGATCGGCTGCGGCGCGGGGTAGTAGGGGCGGCTGACCGGCATGTACCACAGCTCGGTGCTGAAGCCGTCGGGGTAGCCGGCCTCGGCCAGCAGCTCGCGCGCGCGCTCGGGGTCGTAGTCGTAGGGCCACGCCGGGTAGTCGCCCGCGAAGGCCGGTGGCATGTGGTAGCTGGCGGTGGTGCCGCGGCCGGCGAAGAAGGCGTCCACGATCGCATCGCGGTCGATCGCGTGGGCGATCGCCTGGCGGACGAGGAGGTTGTCGAGCGGCGGGTTGGCCTGATGGAGCGCGAGGTAGCCCACGTTCAGCTCGACGTCGGCGCTGGCGTCCTTGAGGTCCGGGTCGTTGGCGACCGTCGGCACGTCGTCGGCGGAGAGCAGGACGGCGATGTCGATCGAGCCGGCCTGCAGCTCGGCCAGGCGCGCGGTCGGCTCGCTGATCGCGCGGAACACCACGCCGTCGACCTTCGGAACGTCACCCCAGTAGTCCGGGTTGGCCGCCAGCGTCACCTGCTGGCCCTCGATCCACTCGACGAAGGTGAAGGGACCCGTGCCGACCGAGCCGACGCCGGGGGTGCCGTAGTCGGCACCGTACTCCATGACCGCGGCCGGGCTGTCGAACTGGAAGTACACGGCCGCCAGCATCGTGGGCAGGAAGGCCGGCTGGGTCAGCCGGAGCTCGACGGTGTAGTCGTCCACCACGACGACCTCGTCGACGATGCCGCCCTGGTCGCGCGGGCCGCCCAAGACCCAGCCCCAGGGCACGTAGGTCTTGCCCTCGTCGCGGAAGGCGTAGGGGTGATCCGTGTTGTTCCAGCGGTCGACGTTGAACTTGACGGCCTCGGCGTCGAACGCCGTGCCGTCATGGAACGTGACACCCTGACGGAGTTCGAAGGTCCAGACGTCGCCCGCCTCGTTGGACGACCACGCGGTCGCCAGAGCCGGGACGAGATCGGTGGTACCCGGGGCGAAGTCGATGAGCCGCTCGGTGACCTGGGCACTGACGACGAGCGAGTTGCCGTCCTGGGAGTCGACCGAGTCGAGGCTCGAGGGTTGACCGGAGACGCCGTAGATCAGCGTCTGGCCGGCTGCCAGTCCGAACGCGAGCAACAATGCGAGGGCCAATAGCGTCCTTCTCACGGTCTTACCTCCTGGAATCCAGAACGCGTCGGGACCCCACAGGACCGAGGAGGCGGACACCGAGGGCCGCCGGCGCATGCTTGGGAGTGAAGTGTATCACTTCACACGTTTCGCACACCGAACCGAACGGGACGCCCGGCCCTGGCATGATGCCCGGCATGCCCCATCACTTCGAGATCGGCGTCTTCACCTTCGGCGACCATGGGCCCGACCCCGTCACCGGCGCGACCATCTCCCCCGCCGAGCGCATGCGCCAGATCGTCGAGGAGGCCGTGCTGGCCGAGCAGGTCGGCCGCGACGTCTTCGGCCTCGGCGAGCACCACCGCACCGACTTCATCGTCTCGGCGCCCGAGGTGGCGCTGGCCGCGATCGCCGCCCGCACCGAGCGCATCCGCCTCACCTCCGCGGTCACGGTGCTCTCCTCCGACGACCCCATCCGCGTCTTCCAGCGCTTCGCCACCCTCGACCTGCTCTCCGGCGGGCGCGCGGAGATCCTGGTCGGGCGCGGCTCCTTCGTCGAGTCGTTCCCCCTGTTCGGCTTCGACCTGGCGGACTACGACCGGCTCTTCGCCGAGAAGCTCGACCTGCTGCTCGCCGTGCGTGCGTCCACGGGGGTGCACTGGCGGGGCGCGCACCGCGCGCCGCTGGCGGGTCAGGAGGTCCACCCACGGCCGCTGCAGGACCCGCTGCCCGTGTGGGTCGGTGTCGGCGGCACGCCCGAGTCCGCGCATCGCGCCGGCAGCCTGGGCCTGCCGATGGCGCTGGCGATCATCGGCGGGCTGCCCGAGCGCTTCGTGCCCTTCGCCGAGATCCACCGCCGGGCGCTGCGCGAGGCGGGTCACGATCCCGCCACCGCGCCGCTCGCCGTCACGGGCCACGCGTTCCTCGCACCGACCTCGCAGGAGGCCGCCGACGTCGCCTTCCCCCCCTATGCGGCGGTGATG
>CAZHCI010000246.1:0-3581 GCA_964530905.1 uncultured bacterium | reverse complement strand
ACGGCATCTTCGACGGCATCCAGCGTCCGCTCGACAAGATCCAGGAGCAGTCCGGAACCTACATCGAGCGCGGCATCACCGTGAACTCGCTGTCGCGCGACGCGACCTGGGTGTTCACCCCGACCGTCGAGCCGGGAGACGAGCTTTCGGCCGGCCAGGTGATCGGCACCGTTCCCGAGTTCTCGTTCACCCACAAGATCCTCGTTCCCCCCGGCATGGGCGGAACCGTGAAGTCCGTCGTCTCGGAGGGCGAGTACACCGTCGACGATCCCGTCGTCGTGCTCGAGGACGGCAGCGAGCTCAAGATGGCGCACCCGTGGGCGGTGCGGCAGGCCCGCCCGGTCCAGCAGAAACTCGACCCGGTCACGCCGTTCCTGACCGGCATGCGCATCCTCGACGTGCTGTTCCCGCTCACGATGGGCGGCACCGCGGCGATTCCGGGCCCGTTCGGCTCGGGCAAGACCGTCACCCAGCAGTCGATCGCGAAGTACGGCAACGCCGAGATCGTCGTGTACGTGGGGTGCGGCGAGCGCGGGAACGAGATGACCGACGTGCTCGTCGAGTTCCCCGAGCTCGAGGACCCGCAGACCGGCAACCCGCTGATGCAGCGCACGGTGCTGATCGCGAACACCTCGAACATGCCGGTCGCCGCTCGCGAGGCGTCGATCTATACCGGCATCACCCTGGCCGAGTACTTCCGCGACCAGGGCTACGCGGTCTCGGTCATGGCCGACTCCACGAGTCGCTGGGCCGAGGCGCTCCGCGAGATCAGCTCTCGCCTCGAGGAGATGCCGGCCGAGGAGGGCTACCCGCCCTACCTGGCCTCGCGCCTCTCCGCCTTCTACGAGCGCGGCGGCCGGGTCACCACCCTCTCCGGCGAGCAGGGCGCCGTCTCGATCATCGGCGCGGTCAGCCCCGCCGGCGGCGACTTTTCCGAGCCGGTCACCCAGGCCACGCTCCGGATCACCGGCTGCTTCTGGGCGCTCGACGCCTCGCTGGCGCGCCGCCGCCACTTCCCGGCGATCAACTGGAACCGCTCGTACTCCCTGTTCAAGGACGGCCTCGAGGAGTGGTACCGCGAGAACGTCGCGGAGGACTACCCCGACCTCGTCGACCGTGCCGTGGATCTGCTGCAGCGCGAGGCGGACCTCCAGGAGGTCGTGCAGCTCGTCGGTCCCGACGCGCTGCAGGACGCCGAGCGCCTCGTGATCGAGATCGGCCGCATCCTGCGGCAGGACTTCCTCCAGCAGAACGGCTTCGATCCGGTCGACGCCTCGTGCACGCTCGAGAAGGCGTACGGCATGCTGCAGATGATGCTGAAGCTGTACGACAAGGCCCGCGAGGCCGTCTCGTCGGGCGCGACGGTCGAGGAGCTGCTCGGCGATCCCGTCATCGAGAAGGTCAACCGTGCCCGCTACGTGTCCGAGGACGAGTTCCCGGCCTACCGCGACCAGGTCATCGCGCAGCTCGACGAGAGCTTCGCGGTGCCGGCGTAAGGAGCGAACGTGAGCAAGAACCTTCTCAAGAAGGAGTACAGCGAGGTCAGCTACGTCTCCGGCCCGCTGCTCTTCCTCCAGAACGCACCCGACCTGAGCTACAACGCGATCGTGAGCATCAAGGACGGATCGGGCCGCGTACGCGGCGGACAGGTGATCGAGGTCAGCAAGGAGTACACCGTGCTCCAGGTGTTCGAGGAGACCTCGGGCATCGACCTGTCCTCGACCACCGTCAGCCTGGTCGAGAACGTCGCCCGCCTCGGGGTCAGCAAGGAGATGATCGGACGTCGCTTCAACGGCATCGGCGAACCGATCGACGGCCTGCCCGAGGTGGTCGCCGACAAGCGGCTGCCGATCGGCGGCGCCCCCATCAACCCCGTGGCGCGTCGGAAGCCCGAGGAGTTCATCCAGACCGGCGTCAGCACGATCGACACGCTGATCAGCCTGGTCCGCGGGCAGAAGCTGCCGATCTTCTCCGGCTCGGGCCTGCCCGCGAACGAGCTCGCCGCCCAGATCGCGCGTCAGGCGACGGTGGTCGGCGAGCAGAGCGAGTTCGCCGTGGTGTTCGCCGCCATGGGCGTCACGCAGCGGGAGCTGACCTTCTTCACCAAGGAGTTCGAGCGGACCGGCGCCCTGGCGCGCTCGGTGCTGTTCCTGAACAAGGCGGACGACCCGGCGGTCGAGCGGATCCTCACCCCGCGCATGGCGCTGACGGCGGCGGAGTACCTCGCGTACGAGCACGACTACCACGTGCTGGTCATCCTCACCGACATGACGAACTACTGCGAGGCGCTGCGCGAGATCGGCGGCGCGCGCGAGGAGATCCCCGGTCGGCGCGGCTACCCCGGCTACATGTACACCGACCTCGCGGGGATCTACGAGCGCGCCGGCGTCGTCAAGGGCAAGGCGGGCTCGGTGACCCAGCTGCCGATCCTCTCGATGCCGGACGACGACGTCACGCACCCGATCCCCGACCTGACCGGCTACATCACCGAGGGCCAGATCTACCTGGCGCGCGACCTGCACAACAAGGGCATCTTCCCGCCGATCAACCCCGGCCCGTCGCTGTCGCGCCTGATGAACAACGGCATCGGCAAGGGCAAGACGCGCGCCGACCACAAGGACGTCGCGGATCAGCTCCAGGCGGCGTACGCCAACGGACTCGATCTGCGGCGCCTCGTGGCGATCACCGGCGAGGACGCCCTGTCGGAGACGGACAAGCTGTACCTGGCGTTCGCCGACGAGTTCGAGAAGGTGTTCATCGACCAGGGGTCCGAGAACCGCGACATCGAGGAGTCGCTGCAGATCGCCTGGGCGACCCTGTCCAAGCTTCCCAAGAGCGAGCTCACGCGCCTGAAGAACGAGCAGATCGACGTGTACTACGGCGCGAAGATGGACGAGCTCTGGGGCGCGGCGCAGGACGCCCGCTAGGCGGGGAGGACCATGGCCGAGTCGATCGCACCCACCCGCTCGAACCTGCTGCAGCGCCGCGACCAGCTCAAGCTGGCCGGGCGCGGCGCGGATCTCCTGAAGCGGAAGCGCGACGCGCTGATCGGCGAGTTCTTCGATCTGGTCAAGGCCTCGCTCGAGGCTCGCAGGGCGCTGCAGGCCGCCAGCAAGGAGGCGTACTTCGCGCTGTTCCTCGCGAACGCCTGGGACGGGCCTGCCGCGGTGGAGAGCCTGGCGCTCGCCAGCGACGAGGCGCTCGAGATCGAGATCTCGGTCGAGAACCTGTTCGGGGTGAAGGTGCCCCAGGTGCAGCCGCCCGAGTTCTCGGATCACCTACCGTTCAGTCCGGTCGGCGCCGGCGCGAGGACGCTGGACGCCGCCAGCGAGTTCCGCAAGCTGACCGAGGCGATCATCCAGGTCGCCGCGACCGAGACGCGCCTGCGTCGCATCGGCGAGGAGATCAAGAAGACGAACCGGCGCGTGAACGCGCTGGAGCAGCTCGTGATCCCCGGGATCCGGCACCAGATCAAGGACATCCGCAGCGTGCTCGATCAGCGCGCCCTCGAGGAGGTCACGGTGCTGAAGCGCATCAAGGCCAAGCTCGAGGCGAAGGAGAAGCAGAGCGCGCCGGCCTGA
>CAZHCI010000245.1:0-3614 GCA_964530905.1 uncultured bacterium | reverse complement strand
CCACCGTCTACAGCGGCTTCCTCCTGACGCAGGCATCCGGCATCCCGCTGTGGAACAGCTCGCTCATCCCGATCCTGTGGGTGGTCTCCGGCGCCATCGCGGCCATCGCCGTCATCGAGCTGCTGTACGTGTTCGGCGTGGTCGAGTCCAGCGTCTCGACGCTGGCCGTCCGCCTGGGTCTCGGGCTCGACGCGATCAAGCTGCTCGCCGTGCTCGCATTCCTCCACGTCGCCTTGGCCTACGGCAGCGCGGGCGCCCGCATCGGCGCGACCGCGATGGCCTCCGGCGAGTACGCCCTGATGACCTGGGGCGGCGTGATCGGCGTCGGCATCCTCGTCCCGATCGCCATCGGCCTCTACACGGTGCTCGTCAAGAAGAGCAAGCCGCTGCTGGTGGTCTCGTCGGTCGCCGCCCTCGCCGGGGTGTTCTTCCTCCGCGCGGTCGTGCTGCTGGCCGGGGCCTGGGAGCCGCTCGTGCTGTAGCGCCGCCTCTCGGCGCGAGAGGGTGCGCCGCGGGGCTCCGTCCCGCGGCGTTCCCTTGGTCGGCGGAGCCGCGCATCGGCAGCCATCCGCAGGCAGCGGGACCCGTCGGCAGTTTCAACCCGTGCCGCGCTCCGCCCACCAGGCCGCAAGCCGCTCCAGCGACTCGAGCGTACCGACGCGACCCTCGGCGATCAGGTCCTCGGGCACGAGCAGGGCGTCGTTGCGGCGCCGCTGGCAGTCCCAACCAGCGACCGGCAGAGCGCGTCCGTCGCGGTAGAGCTCGATCAACCGCGTGAGCGGCGCCTCGTAGAGCACGGCCACCTCGTCGCAGCGCAGGTGGTAGTCCGGCAGCTCGCGGCCCCCGACGAGCGCCGCGTAGACGTCCTGGAACTCCCGATCGAGCGAGCCGTCCGGGTAGCCGCGCTCCGAGCGCAACGTCCCGAGCAGGTCGACGTCACCGGGACCGAGCGTGAGCCCGATCTCCTCCTCCGCCTCGCGCAGGGCGTCGAGCCAGATCTCGCCCGCCCGCAGGTGCCCGCCCACGCTGACGTCGACCTTCCCCGCCGCGAGGTCCTTGGTCCGCGAGCGTCGCTGCAGCAGCACGTAGCCGTCGGGGTGCATGACCCACAGGTGGAACGCGCGGTGCCAGTCGCCGTCGCGGTGGACGGCGGCGCGGGCCTTCGTCTCGCCCGTCGGCTCGCCCCGCTCGTCGAGCAGGTCGAGGACCTCGCCAGCCTCATCCGTCATGGGCCGAGGATAACGTCCGCCGCTGGACCCACTTGACGACCTCGATGACCGCGACCGGCGCCAACGACAGCCCGAGGACCAGGGCCCAATCGCCCGCCGTGAGGGGCACCGTGCGCAGCACCGTCTGTAGGAACGGCACGTACACCGCGGCCAGTTGCAGCGCGACGCAGAGCAGCACCGCCCCCCAGAGCCAGCCGTTCTCGAACGTGTGCCACGAGAACACCGTGTCGCGGACCGATCGGGCGCTGAACGCGTGGAAGACCTGGGTCAGCGCCAGGGTCATGAACGAGATCGTGACCGCGTGGTCCAGACGCTCGCCGTGCCCGTACCAGGCGAGGCCCACCGCGAACGCGGTCAGGGTGACGCCGGCGAGCAGGACCCCCTGCCACACGATGAGGACGACGTACGTCCGGTTCACCAGCCGCTCGTTGGGGTCGCGCGGCGGCCGCTGCATGACCCCCGCGCGGGACGGCTCCAGCGCCAGGGCCAGCGCCGGGAAGACGTCGGTGATCATGTTGAGCCAGAGGATCTGCAGCGCGACGAGCGGCAGTGGCCAGCCGATCATGATGGCGACGAACACCGTCAGGATCTCCGACAGGTTGCACGAGAAGAGGTAGTGGATGAAGCGCCGGATGTTGGCGTAGATGATGCGGCCCTGTTCCACGGCACGCACGATCGTGCCGAAGTCGTCGTCGCGGATGATCATGGCGGCCGCCTCCTTGGCGACCGCCGTCCCCTTGATGCCCATGGCGATGCCGATGTCGGCCTTCCGCAGCGCAGGTGCGTCGTTGACGCCGTCGCCGGTCATGGCGACCACCTCACCGTTGCGCTGCAGCGCCTCGACGATGCGCAGCTTGTGCTCGGGCGAGACGCGGGCGAACACCGCCGCATCGGCCACCGCCTCGCGCCACCCCGCTTCGTCGCGGCCCTCGAGTTCCCTGCCCTCCCAGGTGCGGAGCTCCGAGCCGTCGAGGTCACGATCGATGCCGAGGCGCTCGGCGAGCACGGCCGCCGTGCGCGGGTGGTCGCCGGTGATCATGACGGTGCGGATGCCCGCCGTGCGGCAGCGCTCGACCGCCTCGGCGGCCTCCTCACGGAGCGGATCGATCATGCCGATCAAGCCGACGAAGGTCAGGTCCTGGTCGAGGTCCTCGGTGGCGATGCCCTCGGGGACGTCGCGGTACGCCACCGCCAGGACACGGAGAGCGTCGGCCGCCATGGCCTCGGCGTCGTCGAGCGCGCGCTTTCGGGCGTCGTCTCCGAGCGGGGCGATGCCGTCGTCGGTGAGGCGGTCGCCGCAGCGCTCGAGGATGGCCGCGGGGGCGCCCTTGGCGTAGGCGACCCGCTCGCCGCCTTCGAGCTCATGGACGGTGACCATCCGGCGCTCGTCGGACTCGAACGGGATCTCGTCCACGCGCGGACGCTCGCTGCGCAGCCGGTCGAGATCGAGCCCGGCCTTCGCGGCGGCCACGACCAACGCCCCCTCCGTCGGGTCGCCCAGCACGGTCGCCTCGCCGTCCTCCTCGGCCATGTGCGCGTCGTTGCACAGCGCCCCGATCGTGAGGGCCGTCTTGAGGGGTTCGTCAGCGGCGGCGTCGATCGCTCGCTCGTCACGCGCGAACTCGCCATCGGGGGCGTAGCCGGCCCCGCTCACGTCGACGCTGCGCCCCGCCACCGCCACCCGCCTCACGGTCATCTCGTTGCGGGTGAGGGTGCCGGTCTTGTCGGTGCAGATGACGGTGGTGGAGCCCAGCGTCTCGACGGCGGGCAGGCGACGGACCAGCGAGTTGGCGCGCGCCATCCGCTGCACGCCGAGCGCCAGCGTCATGGTCGCGACCGCCGGCAGGCCCTCGGGCACGGCCGCGATCGCCAGCGCGATGCCGACCTCGATCATGTAGATCAGGTCGTTGCCGCGCAGGACACCGGCCACGATGATCACCGCGGCCAGTGCCAGCACCACGCCGATCAGGGCGCGCCCGAGCTGCTCCAGGCGCCGCTCCAGCGGCGTGTCCCGCTGCACCGTCTCCTCGAGGAGCTCGCCGATCCGACCGACCTCGGTATCGACGCCGATCGCTGTGACCAGCAGCCGGCCGCGGCCGGTGGTGACGTTGGTGCCGAGGTAGGCCATGGTGGCGCGTTCGGCCATGGGGGCGTCGTCGGCCACGTCGGCGTCGGCGTCCTTCTCCGCCGCCTGCGACTCGCCGGTGAGGGCGGCCTCGTTGACCCGAAGCCGCCCGGCGTCGAGCAGCCGCATATCCGCGGGAACGCTGTCTCCCCCCTCCAGCAACACGATGTCGCAGGGCACGATTTGTTCCACCGACACTTCCTCTTCTTCGCCGCCGTTTCTGCGCACGCGACACGAGCCGGCCCCCATCTTCCGCAACG
>CAZHCI010000244.1:0-3654 GCA_964530905.1 uncultured bacterium | reverse complement strand
GGTGGTCGAGGTCCCAGTTGTCGCGCGGAAGGTGCTGGTAGTACCAGACGATCTCGCCGGTATCGGCGTCGAGCGCCAGGGTGCTGTTCGAGTAGAGCACGTCGTCGCCGACGGTGCCGCGGAGCACCTCGGGCGACGGGGCGGGCACCGAGGTCCCCCAGTAGATCAGGTTCAGCTCGGCGTCGTAGGCGCCGACCTGGCCCCAAGCGCCAACGTGCACGCGCGATTCGAGCGGAAGGTCACCCCAGGTGTCGCTACCGGGCTCGCCCGGTCGCGGGATGAGGTAGGTGCGCCACAGCTCTTCGCCCGACTCGCTGTCGTGCGCGGCGATGAAGCAGCCACCGGGGAACCCGTACTCGCAGTTGCGCCCGCTGACGACGTTGCCTCCGATGACGAGCGGGCCGGCCGAGTTGCCCATGTCTTGCCAGTCGCCTGTCGTCGTCTCCCAAGCCACCTGGCCCGTCTGCGCATCGAGCGCGATGATGGTGGCGTCGGCGGCCGTGTGGTACAGCAAACCTTCGTGGATCGCGATGTTCCGCGTGATCTCGGAGAGGCCTGCGATGCCGCCGCGCCCCTCGAAGTCGGGCAGGTCGCGCCTGTACTCCCAGATCAGGTCTCCGGTCGTGGCGTCGAGCGCCTGGATCACGTCGTTCGGGTGCGCGAGATACATCACGCCGTCGTAGACCAGCGGCGTGGCCTGATTGTTGCCGGGTTCCATCGAGACGGACCAGGCCAGCCGGAGATCGTCGACGTTGTCGGTGTCGATCTGCGACAACGGACTGTGACCCCAGCCGTCGTAGGTGCGGCGGGCCATGAGCCAGTCGCCGTCGCCCGGGTTGGTCAGCGTCTCCGTGGTGACGGGGGTGAACTGGGCGAAGCCGAAGCCCGTCCAGGCGAGGCCGATGGCGGCCGTCGCGAGAAGCCAAGCGCGAACTCGTTGCATCTTCAAGAATCCTCCTAGGAATGAACACCGCCCAGCTCGCGCCGGTCACCTGTACCGTGCGGCGACGCGATCGTTCGGCTGGGTCGATGATCGAATGCTACCGCATCCTCGCCTCCGAAGATCCGCGGACCGACCGTTGTCAAGGGACACACGTCCCGTACGGTCAGCGGCAGAAGGAACACGTTTCGGCGATCGGCGCCAGGGCGTAGCGATCCACCAGCTCGTCGATCGCCCCTCGCCGCTGCAGTCCCCTGATCTCGTGGACGATCGCCCGCTCGAGGGTCAGATCGCCCTTCCAGAGACCGAGCGCGATCGGGACCGGTCCCGAGCCGACCGGTAGCAGGACCACGGTCGAATCGGTCGCCTCGGCCAGGCGGCGAGCGCTGAGGGCTTCGCTGACGACGATGTCGTAGCGCTCCGACGTGAGGGCGTCGCGAGCGGCGTCGGCGTCGGCCAGCAACTCGATGTCCGCGCCGCGCTCGCGTAGCCAACGACTGAGGGCAAGGCGATCGAGTCCCGTGAGCCCAGCGAAGAAGCCGACGGTGACGCCTTCGAGCGAAGCCGGCTCGTCACCGTGGATCACGGCCGCCCAGCCGGTCTCGAGGTGCGGCGGCGTGACGACGAGGAAGCCCCGCGTGAGCGTCGTATCGACGATTCCCCCTGCGAGCACGAGGCACTGTGCCCGTGTCACGCGCCAGTTGCGCGGGTTGAAATCGCGTCCCATCGCGTCGTTCGTCACCGTCAGGAGGCGCACGCCAAGTCCGTCGGCGATTCGTTCCAGCAGCTCGACGTCGATCCCGGGGCGCTCCGGATCGTCCTGGACGAGCGGCGGAAAGGCACGAGGGACGCAAGCCCGCAGGACGCCGCTACGCCGCACGTCGGCCAGGGTGGTGTCCGGCGGCAGGAACGTGACACCCCAGAGGAGAAGCGCGACGAAGCCGATCGCCGCCAGGTCGCGTCGGCGTCGGCTTCGTCCCGGATCGTGCCCCGAGGGCGGCGTTCGAGCCATCTCAGACCTTCCGGAAGTCGAGCACCGCGATGAAGAAGAACGTCACGGCCATCGCGACGATGACGATCGGGCCGAGGCTGGGATCGAACTGATGGAAGCCGATGAACACGCCACGCAGAGCGTCGACGGCGTACGTGATCGGGTTCCATTCGACCAACGTGATCAGCCACTCGGGGTACGCCACGCGCGTCTGCGCACGCGTCAACGCCGGATCGATGGGGAAGATCGAGGCGGACGTGAAGTAGAGCGGCAAGATCACCGCATTCGAGAACACGCCGAACCCTTCGAACGTCTTGAGGCGATTGGCGATCACCACACCGAGCGACGTGAGGCCGAAGGCGAGCAGGAACATCAGGACGAGGGCCTCCAGCACTCGCGACGGTGTGATCACGACGTTGGCGAAACCAGCCAGAGCCAGAACCAGACCGCCGTGCGCCATCGCGACGGTGGTGCCGCCGAGGACCTTCCCGAGAAGCACGCCCCAGCGCGGGAGCGGCGAGACGAGGACCTCGCGCAGGAACCCGAACTCGCGATCCCAGATCATCGAAACCGCGGACTGGACGGAGGTGTAGAGCATGTTCAGGACGATCACGGCGGGGAAGATGAACTGGAGGTAGGTGTACGGCACGACGAAACGCACCTCGCCGTACACCTCGCCACGAAAGTACGGATTCAGCCCGATGCCCATGATGAGCACCCAGAGCAAGGGGCGGCTCACGCCGCCGACCAACTGGCCCCGGTCGCGAAGCGCACGCTTCAGCTCACGGAGCCAGATCGCGCCGATCCCGCTGATCAAGGTACCCATGCGCTGCCCCCCGAGACCTCGGCCCCCGATCGAAGCCGTGTCGGATCCGACGTCAACCGCCGCACCTGATGGACTTAACGACGCTCGATGACGATCTGACGCTGCTGCTCCGGATCGGCGGTGAGCTCGACGTCGCCGGACGGATAGTCGTGGAACTGCAGCCAGTACGCTCCGACCGCGACGTACTGAGACTCGCTCAGTCGCGAAGAGGTCCCGAACGGCATCTGGCTGCTGTAGTAGGCGAAGAGGGTGTCGAACGTGCGCTCGTTCCACTCTCGGAAGAAGCCGAGCTGGGTCAGCGGAGGCTCGTGGGGCCCGCCGCGAAGAGTCTCTCCATGGCAGCTCGAGCAGTGCTCTTCGTAGACCCGTTTTCCGGTGGAGGCCTGCGCCTCGGTGTAGAAGCCGACCTCGTCGTTCAAGACCGAAGCGGTTCCCGTCGTGGCTGGCTCTCCGCTCGCCGAAGCGCCCAGCACGGTCTCACGCAGGGCGTGAACGTCCGCGGGCGTGAGGTCCTTGTCGCGCTCCGCGGTGACGTCCGCCGGAGCGAACAGCACCGTGTCGGCATCCAGGGCGTCGACGTTCCCCCACGACGTCACGACATGGTTGAGCACCGCTGCGACCTGCTCGTCACTGAGCTGGCTCCAGGCCGGCATGGCTCCGTTGAACTCGGCTCCGTCGACCTCGATCGGGCCCTCCATGCCGTAGAGCACGGTCTCGACCAGCAGGGTCGCGCCACCTTCGGCGTCGAGGAGGTCGGCAGCGTGGCCGGCCAACGGCGGGAACGCTCCTGGAATCCCGGCGCCGTCGGCGCCGTGGCAGGAGGGGCAGGTGGGGGTGTTGGCGGAGCGGCCGAGGTCGGCCCAGTCGAACGACGGGTCGCTGGAGGTGGGTTGCGCG
>CAZHCI010000243.1:0-3677 GCA_964530905.1 uncultured bacterium | reverse complement strand
GATCAGCAGGTCGAAGGACAGGAAAACGCCGTTCGCGGTCGCGACCGTCCAGCACGAAGGCGAGATTCTCGCGCACCGTCATCCAGGGGAGCAGGCGCGCCTCCTGGAACACGGTCCGCACGACGGGGCGGCGATCGGTTCTTCGGTCCGTCGCCTCGTGCAGGTCGGTGGTGGGCAGGATCTCCACGTCGCCGGCGTCGGAGGGCATGAGTCCGGCCATGATGTTCAGCAGCGTCGTCTTGCCGCAACCGCTGGGACCCAGGAGGCAGACGAACTCTCCGTCGGAGATGCTCAGATCGACGTTCGCGAGGGCCTCGACGACGCCTCCGCCCGGTGCGGTGAAGCGCTTGTCGATGCCCTCGGCGACGATGGTCGCCACGTCAGGCGTCCGCTCCGACCGTCGCGCGCCACCGGAACGCGCGCTGCTGCCAGCGGCCCAGCAACACCAGGTCGACGATCGCGAGGACGATCATCATCGTCACGCCGTACCCGAGGATGCCGACCATGTCGAACATCTGGAAGTAGAACGAGATCTGGTAGCCGACGCCGTTCGTGCGGCCCAGCAGCTCGGCCAGGACCACCATCTTCCACGCCAGCGACAGCGACGAGCGCGCCGTGCCCACGATGTACGGCATCAGCTGCGGCAAGACCACCTGCCGCCAGATCGTCGTCCGCGGCCGGTGGTACGCGCGCGCCATCTCGACGAGCTTGTGGTCGATCGCGCGGGTGCCCTCGCGGACCTGAACGACGATCGTAGGGATGATCGTGACGATCAGGGCCGTGATCGCTGCGGTGTCCGAGAGCCCGAAGATCAGGTAGCTCATCACGAACAGCAGGATCCGCGGGACGGTGAGCCCAGCGATCAGCCACCCCTGCAGGAGGCGGTCCGCGGTGCGCGACAGCCCCATCGCCGCACCCACCACGACGCCGATCGAGAGCCCCGCCGCGAACGCGATCAGCACGCGGCGTGCCGTGGCCCAGAGGTGCATGAACAGCACGCCACGTTCGATCTGCCTTCCGACGAAGCGCATCGTCTCGATCGGACCGGGCATCAGCTCGCTGGGAAGCAGGGCGGCCGCCACGATCCAAGCGACCAGGATCGAGACGTACGAGCCGACGATGGTCCACGGCGGAACGGCCGTGGACCCGGGGGAAGGAATCCGCACCGGGCGTTCCGGTGCGGACGTGCGCGTGGTCGCGATCTTCGTCTCCTAGTCGCCCGTACCGATCAGTTCGGAACGAAGCGTGTCGTGAAAGCGTCGTCGGGAATCCCCTCGATGCCGACGAGCTCCGCGCCGGCGACCTCGACCAGCTCGGCCACCAGGGTCTCCAGTCCGTCGATCTGCTCCTGCGTCCAGCCGTCGGGCAGGCCGGCCTCCCAGCGTTCGCGGACCTCCGGGAACGCTGCCGGATCGGGCAGGCTGTAGAGCTCCTCGTCGAGGATCGACTGCCACACGCCGTCCATCGAGTCGGCCTGCATCCGCTCGAACGTGGCGAGCATCGCCTCGATGAAGCGCGTCGTCGCGCCGTCCGGAGCGTTCTCGCTGGCCACCAGCACGAGGATCGGAAGGTCGTTGCGCATGCCCAGCTGGTCCAGCATCTCGGTGACCATCATCACGTCGCGGTACTCGCCGGCGTACGTCATGCGGGAGACGAAGTGCCAGTACGGGATGCCGGCGTCGATCTCGCCGTCGTCCATCAGGCCGGTCATCAGCCACGGGGCCGCCTGCAGCGTCTCGCCGTCGACCTGCGGGTCGAAGCCGTACTGGCTGGTGGTCAGGGCGCGCAGGATCAGCAGGCTCTTGTCGTCCAGGCTGGCGGCCGCGATGGTCTTGCCTTCGAGGTCGGCGATGGTCTGGACGTCGCTGTCGGCCGGGACGACGACGCCACCGACGGCCTTGCCGTAGGGGTAAACCGCCTGAACGGGCACGCCGCGCTCGCGCATCTGCACGGCGCCGACGAAGTCGTCGACGACGACGTCGACTTCTCCGCCGCGCAGAGCCAGCTCGGTCGCCTGCTTGGTGGCGTAGGTGACCGGCTCCAGATTCAGAGCGTGTTCCTCGTCGACGCCGAAGTACTGCATGGCGTGGACGACCCAACTGAACGTACCGACGGCTTGCATGCCGACGCGGACGGTGACGGGCTCGGCGTCCTGCGCCAGCGCGGCGGGCGCGGCGAGCAGGACGAGGATGGCGGCGATTCGGACGAGACGACGCATGGTCGACCCCTTTCGAGGACCGGGACGTGGCCGCCGCGGGGGCGGCAGGACCGTTGACGTGAGACGATGGTGAGGCTACCACCGAGCCGAAACGAACGCGTCGCATTTTCGACGTGTGTACCCCTTAGGGTCGTGGACCCATGGGCGACCGCGCGAGCGTCAAGTCACATTTTCGGCGGGCGCGTCCGTTCGAACGCACATGGCCCAGCGCCGCGCAGAGACGCATGAGAGAGGACCTGTCGCCCCTCGTGGTATTCTCTGCCCCCGAACGGCTCCAGGGCGTCCTACCACTCCCGACGGACACGCCCGGGGCCACTTGTTCCCCGGTGGCCTGCGGACTCGGTCCTTGGCGGAGGAGGCACGATGGCGAAGAAGGCCCAGAAGGCGAAGGCGGACGCCGCGACCGCGACCGCACCGGCCAACGAGCCCGTCTGGCTCGACACCGAACCGGTTCGTGCGCTGTTCGCCCGCGGGGCGGAGGAAGGCACGCTGGACACCGAGGAGATCAGCGCCGCGTTCGTCAAGGCGTTGCAGCAGCTGGGCTTGGAGGTCGACGGCCAGAACTTCGAGGACCTGATGGAACGGATCGAGAAACGGGGAATCTCGATCTCCGACCTGGCCGAGGACGAAGTGATCGACGACGGCGAGGTGGACGAGGACGCCGTCCACCGCGACGGGATCGAGGCGATGGAGGCCCGCGCCGAGGCGATGGCCGACGCGCGCGTCCGCACGAACGATCCGGTCCGGCAGTACCTCCAGGAGATCGGCCGCGTGAAGCTGCTCACGCTCGAGGAGGAGATCAGCCTCGCCCGCCGCATCGAGGAGGGCGAGGCGGCCCGCGACCGGCTCGAGGAGGAGGGCGACACGTTCGAGAGCCGCGAGCGTCGCCGCCTGCAGCGCATCGTCGAGGACGGCGACATGGCGCGGCAGCACCTGATCGAGGCGAACCTGCGCCTGGTGGTCAGCATCGCCAAGAAGTACAACGGCCGCGGCATGAGCTTCCTGGACCTGATCCAGGAGGGGAACCAGGGCCTGATCCGGGCGGTCGAGAAGTTCGAGTACCGCCGCCGCTACAAGTTCCACCTGGTGGATCCGGCAGGCGATCAACCGTGCGATCGCGGACCAGTCGCGCACGATCCGCATCCCGGTGCACATGGTCGAGACGATCAACAAGCTCACGCGCGCCAGCCGCCGCTTGCAGCAGGAGCTCTCGCGCGAGCCCAGCTACGAGGAGATCGCCGACGCGATGGGCCCCGAGTGGAACGCCGAGAAGGTCGAGGAGGCGTTCAAGCTCACCCGGGAGCCGTTCAGCCTCGAGACCCCGATCGGTGAGGACGGCGGGATGGATTCCCCGGGCCAGCTCTCGCAGCTCCTCGAGCGCCTGCGCGAGCTCCTCGCGGGACGCCTCGAGGAGTCTCTCTGCGTCGGCGGGATCCTTCTGCAGGCGACTTTGGGCCAG
>CAZHCI010000242.1:2021-3678 GCA_964530905.1 uncultured bacterium | reverse complement strand
GGGAACGGCTCCTCGCTGGGCCGGTACGGCTCGAAGCCGGTCGAGCGGTGCACGTTCGCGTACCAGTGGGGCGCCCACACCCCGTCCTCGGGTTTCGGCCCGGCGGGCCACGACAGCATCGCCGGCTCCCACGCGATCCCCCACGCCGCGCACGCGCGCTTCAGCACGCCCTCCGGGTCGCGCAGCAGTCGGGTGGCGTCCAGCACGACCGGGGTGCGGCCCTCGGAGAGCTCGCGCGAGAGCAGCGCGGCCTGCTCGCCCAGGCCCGTGTCGGCCAGCGTCGGCTCGGGGATCCGCTTCGCCAGCGAGGGCAGCATCTCGTGCGGGTCGCGCGTGAGCAGGGCGTGCTCCAGGTGGCGCAGGAAGCCCGGACTCAGGACCCGCATGTGGTGCGCCATGTTCTTGTACACGCGGAGCGTCGTTCCGGCCGGAATCTCTCCGGGTCGGCCGCGCTGGGCGTAGCCGGTCGTGCCGGGGCCGGCGGGTGGCGCGTCGCCCAGCAGGGTCCGCTCCACCACCCGCTCGCCGACGGTGTCCATCGCGTCCAGCACGTCCTCTTTGCCGGGGTGGTCGACCGCGTGGCTGGCGAGGTAGTGGCCGTAGAGCGGCTCGTCGAACACGACGGTGTCGCTACGCTGCCGGAACGCGTACATCAGCGCCGTCGAGACGTTGCGGGGGCCCGACCAGATCGACAGGCGCCGGACGCCCGCGTCCGGACGCCGAGGCGCGACGAGGCGCAGATCGATCGGCCCTTCGCTCACGCCGCGCCCTCGGCCGCCATCAGCTCGCGGTAGCGGACGCTCAGCCGCTCCGTCACGGGGCCGGGCACGACCCCGCCGCCGATGACCCGTCCGTCCACCTCCGTCACCGGCGTGAGCCCGCCGAACGTGCCGGTCACGAACGCCTCGTCCGCGTCGTACACCTCGGTGAGCGAGAAGTCGCGCTCGCGTGCGGGCACGCCCAGGTCCCGCGCGATCTCGAGGACCAGCGCCCGCGTGATGCCGTTCATGCAGTACTGGCCGCTCGAGGTCCACACCTCGCCTCGCCGCACGACGAAGAAGTTCGTCGCGTTGCAGGTCGCGACGAAGCCGTGCGGATCCAGCATGAGCGCCTCGTCGGCACCGGCGTGGATCGCCTGCACCAGCGCGACGACCTCGTGCAGCTTGCTGTGACAGTTCAGTTTCGGGTCCAGCGTGTCGGGCGGTGGACGCCGCGTCGCGGAGGTGGCCAGCCGGACGCCGGCGTCCGTGACCTCGGGATCGGCCTGCTTGTGCTCGGCGATGATCACGATGGTCGGGCCGCCGATCACCAGTCGTGGGTCCTGCGACGGCGTCTTCTTCACGCCCCGACTGACCATCAGCCGCACGTGACACCCGTCCCTCATGCCGTTCGCCCGCACCGTCTCCAGGAGCGCGGCGTGCAGCTCGTCGCGGCTCTTGCCGATGCTCAGGCCGATCGCGGCGGCGCCCTGGAAGAGCCGGTCGAGGTGACGGTCCAGGTGCGCGAATCGATCGTTCACCAGGCGCAGCCCTTCCCAGACGCCGTCGCCGACCAGGAACGCCGAGTCGAACACGGACACCTTGGCCTGGTCGCGAGGCAGCAGCTCGCCGTCGATCCAGACGAGCACGTTCTCGTTGCGGGGGTCGGGCAGCGCCTG
>CAZHCI010000242.1:0-1921 GCA_964530905.1 uncultured bacterium | reverse complement strand
CGCCGAAACGGCGGAGCACCGTCGGACCCGCCGCGAGCGCGATCAGGATCGCGACGTCGACCGCGGCGCCCACCACCGCCACCTCGAGATCGAGCAGCGTCAGGATCAGCGACGCTGCCGCCACCCCGGCCAGCCACGCCCGCGTTCCGCGCCAGCCGACCCAGGAGGCCGCGGCCAGCGCCACGAACGCGACGCCGACGACGCCCCAGGCCACCCCGAACAGCCCCATGCCGAGATCGCCGACCTCGACCCGGCCTGCGAGCAGCGTCGTCTTGTACGGCAGCTCGGGGATCTCGGCGATGCGCAGGTACGCCACCGTGCCCAGCAGGTGGACCAGGCCGTGCAGCGCGACCACGATGCGGCCCGACCGTAGCGCCGCCCGCGCGGCGAGCGATTCGCTCGCCGCTCTCCTCGGCGCGCTCCCGCCCATGCCGAGCCGCGCAATCAGCGGTCCGCGCGCAGGCGCGCGTCCGCGTCGGCGACGTTGAGGACGATCCGCTCGACCCGGAAGTCCGCCCACGGCCGAGCCTCGTCCAGCCACTGCACCAGCGCCACGGTCGCCGTGGGCTGGCCGTCCACCTCGCCCCACGATCCCGCCCGGCTCAGCCACAACGTCTTGTCCGTGGCGTCCGCGCCCTTGTAGCGCATCGCCTCGAGCAGCACGAGCCGTCCGCTGGCTGGATCGAAGCGGGCGACGAACGTCTCGGTGATCGCGCCGAACGGAACCCGGAGCAGCGCCGTGGCGTCGTTCACAGGCTCCCATCTGGCGCGTGGGTGGGTGATCAGGGCGGCGGGGAACCACATCGCCTCGGCCCACAGTGCCAGGTTCGCGCCCTGGTTCACGGTCGGTCCCTCCTCGACGCCGAACGGCAGCTCCATTCGCCCGACGCCGTCGACGTAGCGCTCGTCGACCCGGAGCAGCGGCAGGCCGAACCAGCTGGTCACGATCTCGTGCCGGTACGCGTTTCCCACGTCGTGCACGAAGCGCCAGCGCGCCGGCAGCGTGACGCCCGCCACGCGCAACGTGGCGCGGCCGGACAGGAGAGCGGTCTCGATGACGGGAACGCGGTCTCCGTACAGGCCGCGGTAGAAGCGCTCGACGGGAACCGGAAGGCCTTCGGGCAGCGGCACGTAGCGCGTCTCGGTGGTCGGCGCGTGCTCGTTCGGGAACGGGGCCGGTCGGACCTGGAGCCCGCCCCAGCCCAGCAGGAGCAGGAGGCCCAGCGCGACCGTCAACCCCAGGATCCAGTTCACCGCGACTCCCTTCGCGGCACGGACCGGCCGCGCCAGCCCGTTCATCGTGGCGGCGATCCGTGCCGCGCTCAAGGGTCGGATGCCCCTTCGCCGGGCCAGGGGTGCCCCGGCCGGTCGAACGGGATCTCGACGGTGAACGGTCCCTGGACGTACGGGCCCACGGCGTACGGCTCGTAGTCGAGCCGCACGCCGCTCGGACCGATCGTGAACGGGTCGAGCAGCCACGGCGTCGCGGCGTCCACCTCGCCGTCGACCGCCCACGCCGCATCCTGGGCACGCAGGTCGCGAACCACGCGGGCGCGCAGCGCGGCCGGGTCGCAGGCGCGCCCCAACGCCGCGAGCGCGCCGCACAGGTCGACCCGGCGCCAGTCGTCGCCGTCGCGGCTCCAGGTCGCGAACGCGAAGCGCAGGTTCGGGTGCGCGCCGCCGGTGTAGTCGCTGACGCTGGTCCGGGTGCTGACGATCTCGGGCCCCAACGCCGCGAGGTGGACGGTTCGCTCGTCCCACCAGGTCGAGGTCGCGCCGGTCGGCCGCTCGGTCCGCTGCGTCAGGCCGGCAGCGGCGCTCTGGACGAGGGCGTCCAGGCTGGGACCGATCTGGAGGCCGCGCCACGGGCGGGCGTAGAAGAACGGCGTCGCCGCGACCACCTCGACCGTCGCGTCGTCCA
>CAZHCI010000241.1:0-3705 GCA_964530905.1 uncultured bacterium | reverse complement strand
CTTCGCCCGCGACATGCAGACGGCCAACGAGCTCGCGCCCGAGCTCGCCAAGGCCTGCGCCAACGTCGGCGGTCGCCTCCAGCGAGCCGAGCTCGCCGCCCGCACCGTGACGGTCAAGGTGCGCTACGCCGACTTCCGCATCGTCACCCGCAGCACCACGCCCCCGAACCCGGTCGCGGACGCGGGCGAGCTGTGGCCGGTCGCGGAGCGGTTGGCGTTCGCCACCCCACGCCCGGCGGGCGCGGTGCGGCTGATCGGGGTGGCGGCGTCGGGGTTGATCGCACGCAGCGCGCGGGTGGTCCAGCCGGGGCTGTTCGCGAGCCCCTAGCGCTCGCCGGGCTCGAAGCCCAGCGCGTCGAGCTCGTCCTGCGCGATCAGGCTGGCGTCGCCGGCGAGCGACTCGACGTGGTGCCGCAGCTCGTGCGTCAGCGTCTCCCACGCCTCCTCTTCCCAATCGAAGCCGGGGTCGCCGTCGCCGACCGCGACGAAGCTGCCGTAGTAGAGGGCGACGTGGCGACCCAGGCCCTCGCCGGCGCCGAGGAAGTCGCCCGCGCCGGGGTCGAGGTACTCGCCGAGCCGGAACACGTCGGCGTAGCCCTCCTCCGGCATCGCCTCCTCGATCACGTGCACGCCCTGCAGGCCGCGCATGAACTCCGGCGGGATCTCCTCGACCATCTCCTCGACCATGGCGCGGAAGTCCTTGAAGGTCATGCGGTCAGCGTACGTCCTGGTAGCGGTACGCGTGCGCGGGTGCCGGCGCTCCGCGCCGGCACCATGCGCCATCAGCCCTCGCCCACCCGGGCGACCTCGCGGGCCAGACCCAGGCGCTCGTCGTCCGTCAGGTCGAGCCGCAGGGGCGTCAGCGACACGAAGCCCTGATCGAGTGCCCAGCGGTCGGTCCCCTCCTCGACGCGTTCGCGCGGCTCCTCGGCGAACCAGTAGTGCGTCCGGCCCATGGGGTCCTGCCCAGGGATGACGTAGCCGTCGTAGTGGCGCACGGACATCTTCGTCCAGCGCAGGTCACGGGGCTCCTCGGGGAAGTTGACGTTGAGCAGCGGCAGGTCGGGGTGGGCGAGGAACAGCTCGATCACGCGCCGCAGGTACGGCTCGTAGACGCGGTAGTCGATGTCGCCCTCCACCCACGGCGCGCTGAAGGCGATCGCCGGGATGCCGAGGAAGCTCGCCTGCTTGGCGGCCGCCACCGTGCCCGAGTGCCAGATGTTGTGCCCGATGTTGAGGCCGAGGTTGATGCCGGTGAGGACCAGGTCCACCTTGTCCCAGTGGTGTGCCCCCAGGGCGACGCAGTCGGCGGGGGTGCCGTCGACCTTGAAGGCGTCGAGCCCGTCGATCCGCACGCGGGCGTAGTGCAGCGGCCGGCGGATGGTGATCGCGTGGCTCATCGCCGACTGCTCGACGTCGGGCGCCACCACCCGCACGTCGCCGTACGCCTGAGCGACGCGGGCCAGCGCGTGGATGCCGGGGCTGTAGACGCCGTCGTCGTTGCTGACCAGGATCCGCATAGGCGTCGATGGTACCGCGGGCCCCGTCATCGTCGCGCCATCCAGCCGTCTTCAGTACCCCGGTGGGGTATTCTCCCGGCGTGCCTCTCTTCGCCCCATACCCCCCCTTGGCCGGTGCTCCGTGGGCGCGCTGACCCTCGGCCCGCTGGTCCTGTCGCTCGATCGCGCCTACGCCGCGCTCGGCTTCGTCGTCCTGATCGTGGCGGCGGAGCTGTGGGCGCGCCGCGGCAAGCCGGAAGCCGCGGGCTGGGCGTGGGCCGTCGCGATGGTCACGTTCGTCGGCGCCCGCCTCGGCTTCGTGCTGGGCAACCTCGGCGACTACGCCGCCGCGCCGTGGACGGCGCTCGCGTTCTGGCAGGGCGGCTTCGCGCCCTGGTGGGGGGTGGCCGCCGGCACCGCCTACGGGGCCGTGGCGGCGCTGCGGCAGCCGGCATTGCGACGCGTGGCGCCGGCCCTCGGGGCGGCCGCGTTGCTCGCCTGGTGGCTGCCCGCGGGTCTGCTCTCCCCCGCCGCCGGCGACCTGGGGGTCGCGCTGCCGAACCTGACGCTGCCCACCCTCGACGGCGCGGCCATCGACCTGGCCGCCAGCGGCGAGCCCACGATCGTCAACGTCTGGGCCACCTGGTGCCCACCGTGTCGCCGGGAGTTGCCGCTGCTCGTCACGGCCGCCCGCGAGTCGCCGGGCGTCCGGGTGCTGCTCGTGAACCAACGCGAGGCGGAGGCGACCGTGCGCGCCTACCTCGCCGGCCAGGGGCTGCCGGAGGACGGCGTGCTGCTCGACCGGGCGGGGGCCGTCGGCCGCGAGCTCGAGGTGGCCGGTCTACCGACGACCTTCGCGTTCGACGCGCGCGGCCAGCTCGTCGACGTACACGTGGGCGAGATCTCGGCGGCGGCCCTGCGCGGGCTGATCGAGCGGGCGCGCTCGGAGAGCGCGCGCTGACGCGGCCGCGATCTAGCGCGATCTAGCCCGCCCGAACCGACGCCCCCGGGTTGAGGCAGTAGCGGGGCACCGCGCCGGTCAGGACCGCCACGGCCTCCTCCGCCGCCTTCGTCTTCAGCTCCGCGAACGCGTCCTGCGAGAACCAGCCGGCGTGCGGCGTCAGCAGGCAGTTCGGCTGGTCCAGCAGCGGGTGGCCGGGCGCGATCGGCTCCTGCTCGAGCACGTCGATCCCCGCGCCCGCCAGGCGCCCGTCGGCCAGGGCGCGGGTGAGGGCGTCGGTGTCGACGAGGCCGCCGCGCGCGGTGTTGATCAGGAACGCGCCGGGCTTCATACGCGCGAACGTCGCGTCGTCGAACAGGTGGTGCGTCGCGGGCACGAGCGGCGCGTGGAGCGACACGAAGTCCGACCGCGCCAGCAGCTCGTCGAGGCTCACGTTCGTGACGGAGGGCGCGGGCGGGGCCACGGCCGGGTCGTGCGCCACGACCTCGAAACCCAGCGCCGCGGCCTTGCGGGCGACGGCACGCCCGATGCGGCCGAGGCCGACGAGGCCCAACACGCGGCCGCGGAGGCGGCGCACGTCGGGGCTCGAGGCGAGGCTCCAGTCGCCGCCGCGGACGGCGCGGTCGAGCGTGACGATGCGGCGGCCGAGCGCCAGCAGCAGCGCGAGGGCGTGGTCGGAGACCTCCTCCACGCCGTAGTCGGGGACGTTGCAGACGGCGACGCCGAGCTCGGTCGCCGCGTCGACGTCGACGGTGTCGGTGCCGACGCCGTAGCGCACCACGACGCGGCAGCGGGGCAGCGCCGCGAGGACCGCCCGCGTGATCGGGGCGTACTGGACGATCAGGCCGGCGGCGTCGCGGCAGGCGCTCGCGACCTCGGCCTCCGTGCGGCACTGCCGCAGCTCCAGGTCGAGGCCGGCCGCCTCGACGATGTGCCGCTCGATCGCGACGCTGGGGTGGTCGCAGTCCGTGACGAACACCGAGGCGCGGGGGTCGGCGGTCACGGGCGGGCGTGTCCGTCGGCCACTTGCTGCGCCAGCAGGCACAACTCCACCGCCTTGAAGGCGTGCGCCTGGGTCATCGCGCGCTCCGTGCGCTCGAGGGAGTCGAGGACGAGCTGCCCGAAGAACGGGTAGCCCACCTGGCCCGCCAGCGCCTGGTGCTGGACCCCGGCGTGGTCGACCAGATAGAGATGGTCGCCGTCGTCGTGGCGGGCCAGGTCGAAGTACTTGCGCATCTCGATGTA
>CAZHCI010000240.1:0-3718 GCA_964530905.1 uncultured bacterium | reverse complement strand
AGCCGAACGTTCGTCAGCCCACCGACTCGTCAGCCTCGAGTCCCACAATCAAAGCCGCGCATTCGCGGCGGAGAACCAGCATGTCCCGCTTCGCCAACGCCCAGACCAGCTCATCGTCGACCATCGGGTACTCATGCGTGAGGCGGTTACGGAAGTCGACGATGCGACGCGCACCCGTGATGGCATCGAACGTCGCAGGTGCCTTGCGTGAAAGGGCGAGCACGGCCTCGCCGATGATGGTGAACTCCCGTTCGACCGACGATCTGACGAGCCGGTTGGCCAGGTAGACCTCAAGGGACATGCCCGCTACTGCGGTATCGATCGCGTCACACGATTCGAGGATGTCGGCGAGGTAAGCGCGCGCATCACGCCGCATACAGCACCCGCTTGCTGCGGTTGACGTCCTCGCGGAGGTAGCGGTTCTTGAGCGCACCCACCATCACCAAGTCGACGTCTGCGTCGAGAATCGTCCGCAGTTCCTCCAGCAGACCGAAATACGCATCGGGCTTCTCGTAGGGCGAAATGGCGCCGAAGTCGACCAGCAGATCGATGTCACTCCGCCCAGGTTCGAAATCGTCACGGATCGCCGAGCCGAAGACATCGAGGCGCACCACGTGGAAGCGCTCGCACGCAGCGCGAATCGCATCCAGACCGTCTTCGAGGTTCGCTACCATCGTGGCGCCTCCCAAGGGCAGCGTACCGGTTCCCCAACAGTGCGCGCCATCACGCGTGGGCAGAAGCCGGTTGGACCCAAGGTGCCCTTCGCCACCTTGCGCGGCCCCGCCCCGCCGCGGTCGAATGACCCTGCTAGGCCCGCTGCCACGTCCCGGACGCCCACGATGGCGTCGCAGCCCTCCGCCCGATCGAGCCCGCGCACCGCGCCCTCGCCCCCCCACCGCGCCCCGGCGCAGGAGCCCCACCCGATGCCCCGCAGCACCCTCCTCGCGCTCCTCGCCTTCCTCGCCTTCATCAGCCTCGGCCTGCCCGACGGGCTCCTCGGCGTGTCGTGGCCCTCGATGCGCCTGGGTTTCGGGGTGCCCCTCGACGCGCTCGGGACGCTCGTCGCCTTCCAGACGCTCGGGTACCTCACCTCGAGCTCGCTCAGCGGACGCCTCCTGCGGGTGCTGCCGATCGGCAGCGTCCTGGCGCTGTCGACGCTCGCGGCGGCGCTCGCCCTGCTCGGCTTCGCGCTCACCACCCACTGGCCGCTGCTCCTGGCCTGCGGTTTCGTCGCCGGCCTGGCCGGCGGCGCCGTCGACGCGGGCCTCAACGCCTACGGCGCCCGCCACTTCAGCGCCCGCGTCCTGAACTGGCTGCACGCCTTCTTCGGCGTGGGAACCACGCTGGGGCCGCTCATCGTCACCGCGGTCCTGACGTCCGGTCACGCCTGGCGCTGGAGCTACGTCATCGTCGGCAGCGCGCAGCTGCTGCTCGCCGCGACCTTCTTCGCGACCCGCGCACGCTGGGCCGACGTCGCGATCGGCGCCGGCGGGCCCACACAGCGTCCGGTGGCCGCGCGCAACCGCGACACGCTGCGGCGACCCATCGTGTGGCTCGTGATGGCGACGTTCTTCGTCTACGCGGGCTCGGAGTTCGTGGTGGCGCAGTGGAGCTTCTCGCTCCTGACGCTGCACCGCGGCGAGAGCGTCGCCACCGGCGGCCTGCTCGTCAGCCTCTACTGGGGCAGCCTGATGGTCGGGCGCGTCCTCTTTGGCATCGTCGCCGACCGCGTGCCGCTCACCCGCACGCTCTCCGCCTGCCTCGCCGCCAGTGTCGTCGGCGCCCTGCTCTTCTGGCTCGAGCCCACCCGCACGCTGTCGTTCCTCGGCCTCATGCTCATCGGCGCCGCCTTCGCCCCCGTCTTCGCCTCGCTCATCATCCTGACGCCGCGCTGGGTGGGCCCCGCGCACGCCGACAACGCCATCGGTTTCCAGATCGCCGCCGCCGGCCTCGGCGGCGCCACCCTCACGGCCGCCGTCGGGTTCGTCGCCGAGGCGGCCGGCCTGGCGACGATCGGGGTCTCCGTCCTCGTCCTCACGCTCGCGCTGCTGGCCCTCTACCAGGTGGTCGTGTGGCGGGGGCAGAGGGGCGAGGGTGCGGCGGGGACGAGGTAGGCCGGCGTGTCCGGCCACGCCCGGGACGAGGCTCACCGTTCGCCGCCACCTTCGTGCCCTCTCCG
This sequence comes from uncultured bacterium, assembly GCA_964530905.1. Taxonomy (GTDB): domain Bacteria; phylum Deinococcota; class Deinococci; order Deinococcales; family Trueperaceae; genus SLSQ01. Next base: position 1,539 of record CAZHCI010000240.1, on the reverse strand, counting down.
AGGATGGCGACGTACCGCTCGTACACGAACAGCCGATCGCGCCTGCGTCCCGGCTCCCTGACGATCACCGTCGTCACCCCGGAGACCCTGTACCGGATGAAGCGCGACACGGCTCGACTGCGCGACCGGGACGACGCGCAGCGATTGGCGCAGGCCTTCGGGGTCGACTCGGGCGAGGAGCGCTGACGTGCCGCTGCGCCGATACCGCGACGTGGCCGAGATGCCGGTACCCCAGCGATCCACGTCGGCGCTCGAGGGGCTCGCGGCCGCGTGCGCCGCCTGGTCGCTATCGCGGGCGTTCGGCACCCTGCGCCAGGCGCCCCGTGGCGTCCGTCGGTTCCGCTCGGTGGAGGAGGCCGACGCCCTCCAGCGGTGCGAGCCGGCGCATCTCGTCATGCCGGCGTGTACCAAGAGTGATGCATCGTTTCGCCTTGGCCGAAGCCCGGAGGGCCAATGGGATCGGCGGGTTGCATGACTCGATCGTCCCATCACACGGCACAGGAGGAGCGGTCACACGGACCGTGCCGTAGCCCTTGTCCGGCTCGCTCCGATCCCCTCTCGAGCACGGTGCTCGTCGTCGGTCTGCCGGGCGCGTCGGCGCCACTCACCGTCGCGCCGAGCGGCACACCGCACGCGCCCTCGCGGCGCTTCCATGCCATGAAGGGGAATCATCCACGGCGTGGTCGTTGTGCAGATCAAGGACGTCCATGGCCGTCCGCGGTTCGCGAGTCGCGAATGCTCAGCCCTCGTGGCCTACGCCGAGCTCGGCGGCCACCACGGCCAACCGCCGGTCAAGGGTCCAGACCCGGATTCCTGCCAGCAGCGCCGAGGCGAGGAGCTGCACGTCGACCCAGCCGATGCCGCGGCCCATGAGCGAGCGGCGCTCGATGAGCGCCAGCGCCTCGTCGACGCCGGCGACGGGCGTCATCGGCAGCGCGCGCAGGAGCTCGAGCACGGTGGCGCGGTTCGAGAGCCGGCCGCACGCCAACTCCCCGATCACCCACGGATGCGTCCACACCTCTGCGCGTCCCAGGGCTGCCGCGAGGTGGGCATCGCCGTCACGCAGATGGCGAACCCAGACCGACGTGTCGACCAACATCACGCCTCGCCTTCGCGCCTGCGGGGCACGGGCTCGAGATCGGGCTGGGACCCGCCCATGCGCGCCAGGCGACGCGCGCTCTCGCGTTCGATCAGGGCCCGGAGCCCGGCGTGGAGCAGCGCCGTGCGCTCGGTCACGCCCGTCAGGCGCGAGGCCTCCGCCAGCAGATCGGTGTCCAGGTTCACGGTGGTACGCATCGTTCGACCTCCGATGCATCACTCTAGTCATCGAATGATGCCCCATCAAGTGCCTCGTGCCCGTCCTCGATCGCCAGGCGCCCGCGCGCCCGAACACGTGCCGGCCTTGTCGACGGCGTCCGTGGTTGCTGGTCCGGCTCCATGGCGCCATCGTCCTGCGTCGAGTTCGTCGCGCGCCAACGAAGGCGGCACGAACGAAGACGGTCGCGGACATCGACGGGGATCGCTCTCGACCCCTGCTCG
>CAZHCI010000239.1:0-3726 GCA_964530905.1 uncultured bacterium | reverse complement strand
GACGTGCCGCGAGGTCGGCGCGCCGCCGTCGTCCGGGCGGCCTCCGTCGCCGCCAGCCGTACCGCCCCGTTCGCCTGGCGGCCGGCCCGGCTGGACGGCTTTCCCTCGGCCCGACGCGCGCGCGTCGCCTGGCTGGGGCTCGAGCAGGGAGACGCCGAGATGATCGCGCTGAGGCGGACCCTCGTCGCGGCGCTGGCCGAGGAGGGCGTGCCGCCCGGGGACGCGCGCGCGTTCACGCCTCACCTGACGATCGCTCGGACGCGCCGCGGACGCGCCGTCATGCTGCCCGAGCTGGAGGCGTCCACGCCGCTGGCGACCGCCGGGCATCTGCGGCTGATCCGCAGCGTGCTGGGAGCCGGCGGCGCGCGCCACGACCTGCTCGCGCGACTGCCGTTCGGCGCGGTTCCCGGCGCCGCCCGGTCCGAGCCGCCGGCGTGAAGGCGCGGCTCGCCGCTCAGCGCACCACGTCGAAGGCGAACACGGCCGAGGACCGGTACGACGTGCCCGGCCGCAGCACGACCGACGGGAAGTGCGGGTGGTGGGGGGCGTCGGGGAAGCGTTGCGGCTCGAGCGCGACGCCGTCACCCTGGCGGTACGCCCGACCCGATCGGCCGACCACGCGCCCGTCCAGGGCGTTGCCGGTATAGACCTGCAGGCCGGGCTGGTCGGTCAGGAGCCGCAGCCGCCGGCCGCTGCCCGGATCGGCGAGCCGGGCCGCCTCGGACACGTCGTCACGGTCGCCGTCCTGCTGGCCCTCCCGCAGCACCAGCGTGTGGTCGATGCCGCTGGCGATGCGGACCTGGCGGTGCCCCTCGCGCACGACGTCGCCGATCCGGCGCCCGGCGCGGAGATCGAACGGCGTGCCGGCGACCGGCGCCAGCTCGCCGGTGGGGATCATCGTCGTGCCGACCGGCAGGTACGCGTCCGCGGCCACGACCAGGGAATGCTCGTCGACGCTGCCCGACCCCTCGCCCGCCAGGTTCCAGTAGCCGTGGTGGGCGAGGTTCATCGGCGTCGGGGCGTCGGCGCGGGCGTGCAGCGTGACGCTCAGCTCGTGTCGCGCCGACCAGCCGATGCGCGCCTCGATCTCCGCGGTTCCCGGGTATCCCTCCTCGCCGTCCGGACTGGTGCGACGCAGGATCACCTCGGCACGGCCGGCGCCGTCCGAGGCGGCCTGGCCGTGCCACGCGCGCACGTGGAAGCCGCCCGGACCGCCGTGAAGGTGGTGACGACCTTCGTTCGCGGCCAGGCGATGCTCCTCGCCGTCCAGCGTGAACCGCGCGCCCGCGATCCGGTTCGCGCAGCGACCCACCACCGCGCCGAAGTACGGCGCGTTGCGTTCGTAGCCTCCGAGCTCGGCGTGCCCCAGCGCCACGTTCGCGATGCGACCGTCGCGATCGGGCACGCGCACCTCGAGAACGACCGCGCCGAAATCGAGGACCGAGATGCCCGACCCGTCGGGCGCGGTCAGGTCGAAGCGCGTCACGACCACGCCGGTGGCGGTCGTCCCGAACGGGCTCGAACGAACGTCGACGTCGGCCATGCCGCACGCTACCGCGCCCGGACCAGGTGCCGACTGCACTCCTCCGTACCGAGCCGTGGTGCGCGACGGTCTATCCTCGACCATGGCCGTTCATCTCCACCACGTCGCGACCGCCGTCCCGGCCGGCTCGTACCAGCAGACCGAGGCCCGGGACGTGATGAAGGCGTGGATCGGCGGCGATCGGCGCACCGACCGGCTGCTCCAGCGCATCTACGGGCACTCCGGCATCGACCGGCGTCACAGCGTGCTCGAGGATTTCCTGACCTCTCCCGACGGGGAGCCGGCCGCCCAACGGTCCGCGGCCGATTCGTTCGGCGCACCGGACGTACCGGCCCCGAGCCGCACCGCCGACGGCACCTGGACGCGCCCCCCGGTGCAGCGCGGCGGCGGGTTCTACGTCGACGACGCCGGCGGCTTCCGCGATCCAGGCACGGCCGAGCGCAACGAACGCTACCGCCACGAGGCCGGCCCGCTGTTCGTCGAGGCGGCCAGGCGCGCGCTCGACGGAGCGGAGGGGTTCGGCCCGCGCGACGTCACCCACGTCGTGACGGTGTCGTGTACCGGCTTCTACGCGCCCGGCCCCGACCTGGACGTGGTTCAGGCGCTGGGGCTCGATCCGGGCACCGAGCGCTACCACCTCGGGTTCATGGGCTGCTACGCGGCCTTCCCCGCGCTGCGCATGGCGCGCGCCTTCTGCCGCGCCGATCCCGACGCGGTGGTGCTGATCGCGTCGGTCGAGCTGTGCACGCTGCACCTGCAGCCCTCCCGCGACGTCGACGCGGTCGTGGCCGCCAGCGTCTTCGCCGACGGCGCGGCGGGGGCGGTCGTGTCGGCGCGGACGCCGCGAGGGCCGGCCCTCCGGATGGACGCGTTCGTGGACGGCCTGGCGCCCGAGGGCGCCTCGGACATGGCGTGGACGATCGGCGATCACGGGTTCGAGATGGTGCTGAGCTCGTACGTGCCCTCGATCGTGGGCGAGAAGGCGTCCGCGGCGCTCGCTCCGCTCCTGGCGCGGAGCGGGACCGACCCCAGCGAGCTGCGTCGCTGGGCGGTCCATCCCGGCGGCCGCGCGATCCTCGACAAGCTGGCGTCGGGCCTGGAGCTGGCGCCAGAGGCGCTGGCCTCGTCCCGGCGCGTCCTGGCGCGCTACGGCAACATGTCCAGCGCCACCGTCCTGTTCGTCCTGGCCGACCTGATGCGAGAGCCCGCCCCCGCAGGCGAGCCGATCGTGGCGATGGCGTTCGGGCCCGGCCTTACCGTCGCGACGGGCCTGTTCCGGACGACGTGACCGCCGGCCCGCTCCTGAGGCGGCGCGCCGAGGCGCTGCGCGAGCGGATGGACGAGCCGGACTGCGATCCGGCCACGCTGGACCGCACCTACCGCCAGTTCGCCGTGCTGAACCAGCTGCTTTCCGGCTGGCACGGCGCCTGGACGCGGAGGCTCCGGCCCGCCGCGCGCGCCGCCGCGGCCGAGCGCGGCGTGGCGGAGCTGCTCGACGTGGGCTGCGGAGGCGGCGACCTGGCACGGCGACTGGCCGCCTGGGCCGTGCGCGACGGCGTTCCGCTGCGCATCACGGCGATCGATCCCGACCCGCGCGCTCTGGCGTTCGCGCGGCGGCGTGCCGTGCCGCCCAGCGTGACGTTCGCGGCGGACGACGCCCTGGACCTCGCGGCGGAGGGGGCGCGCTTCGACATCGTGGTCTCGAACCACGTGCTTCACCACCTGGACGAGAGCGAGATCGTCGCCTTCCTGCGGGCCAGCGATCGCCTGGCGCGGGGCGCCGTGCTGCACAACGACCTCCGTCGCACGCCGCTCGCGCTTCCCGCCTTCGCGCTGTTCTCGCTCCCGTTCCGAGGCTCGTACATCCGCGAGGACGGCTTCCGCTCGATCCGGCGGTCGTACGTCCCGGCCGAGCTGCGGCCCCACCTGCCTTCCGGCTTCGAAGCCTTGCCCGTCGGCCGCTTCCGTCAGTGGATCGTGCGCGAAGCGCGATCCGACGAGCCGCGCCTGCGTCAGCCGCGATCCGCCGAGGCGCCATCCGGCGGTCCGCGCCCTGGCGGGCCGCGCCGATGACGCGACCTGCCCCCAGCGGCGGGACGACGACACGGGCCGACCGCGCAGCCGACGCCGACGCCGGACGCGACGCGGACGTCGCGATCGCCGGAGCGGGAGCCGCCGGCCTG
>CAZHCI010000238.1:0-3759 GCA_964530905.1 uncultured bacterium | reverse complement strand
GGAAGGGCCAAGACGCCGCACGCCCTGTCGAACGCCGCCACGTACAGGTCGTGTCCGAACAGCCCGCCGGCGACGGAGACCGGAAGGGCCTCGGCCAGCTGTTCCCTGGCCGTCGCCACCTGCCCAGCGAGCTCCGCGCCGGAGTCGCTGACGAGGTCGGACGCCACCCCGTCGTGGAGGGCGGCGTCCAGCACGTCCGCTGCGAACGCCGCCGTGGTCCGCCTCAGCCGGGACAGGTCGCCCATCAGCTCGCGGACGATCTCGCCGAACGCGTCGACGCCGAAGTGCCGAAGGGCGGCCGGCAGAAGCGCCGTATCCGGCCCCCGGCCATCGGCCGCCCGGCTCGCCGCGGCGAGCCCGCGACGGCCGAGGTCGTAGCCCCCGCCCTCGTCCCCGAACGCGAACCCCCAGCCCCCCACGCGGGCCTGCCGGCCGTCCTCGCTGCGGCCCCACGCCATCGCGCCCGTACCGGCCAGCGCCAGCACGCCTGGACGCGACGCGAACGCCGCCTCGCGTGCGAGGCGCACGTCGTTCAAGATCCGCACGTCGGTCGCGGGGAGCGCCGTCCGCACGGCTTCCTCGATCGCTCGGTCCCAGCGTGCCGAGGTGCCGTAGGCGGGGACGCCGACGGCCGCGGCGGCCAGCTGGCTCCGGTCGATCCGCGCAGCGGCGCACACGGCAGCGATCGCGCCGTCCAGATGGGAGGCCATGCCGGACGCGCCCAGCGATCCGATGTCGCCACCGGGAACCTCGATCGACGCGACCTCCGCGTCGCCCCGGGCGGTGCCGACGATCAGGCGGAAGGTGCTCCCCCCGCCGTCCAGGCCGAGCACGTGCGTCACGCGGGGCGAACCGCTCACGGTCCGCCCCATCGGACCCCGGCGACCATCGCGTCAGATGCTGTCGAGCTCGACGGCGAAGCTCAGGTGGCGAGGATGATCGGGGTCGATCCCCTTCGCGGCGGCACGAGCGTGGGCGAGGTGATGCAGCAGCGGAAGGGCCGCCACGGGCTGGAACGCCGTGGGCACGTCGTCGCCCCACAGGTACGTGGCTCGCTGACCGACCTCGACCGGCCGCGCCGAGGCGGTGACGACGCGCGCTCCGAGCTGCCTCGCCTCGTTCAGCACGGCGCACTCGGCCTCCTCGGCGGCGTCGCTCACCAGGCCGACGATCAGCGTGTCTTCGTCGATCATGCTCTTGGGGCCGTGCCGGAACTCGAGGGTCTGGAACGCCTCGGCCTCGGTCAGCGCCGACTCCTTCATCTTGAGCGCGCCCTCCTGCGCCGCGCCGAACAGCGGGCCGGTCCCGAGGAAGTAGGCGCGGGTCCAGCTCCGGGCGTCCACGTCGCGCGCTGCGGTCCGTCCTGCCTCGATCAGCTCCGCCGAGCGGGCGGTCCATCCCGTCGCGCGCGCGCTCGGCGGCGCGCCGGCGGCCTCCAGGCCGATCGCCAGGGCGGCCAGCAGCTGCCCGGCGAACGACCGGGTCTGCACCGTGGCCTGCTCGGCGGCGCGTTCGAGCACGAAGGTGTGGTGCGCGGCTCGCTGGATCGGGGTGTCCGTCCGCGTGGTGATCGCGACGGTGGTCGCGCCGGCCTCGCGGGCGCGGGTCAAGGCCGTGACCGTCTCGGTGGTCGAGCCGCTCCTGCTGACGCCGAACGCGACGTGGCCGGGCCAGAGGTACGCCTTGGCGTGCAGCAACGGCTCGGACGCGGGCACCGACTCGGCCGCGAGTCCCGCCTGCCGCCAGGCGATCGCGGCGACGTTGCCGAGGTAGAACGACGACCCCGCTCCCAGGAACCGCGTCGTGCTGCCCCGCAGCTCGGTGGCGAGCGCCCCCGGTAGCGAGCGCGTCGCCTCGACGGCGTCCTGCCACGCCTCGCCTTGGGCTTCGATCTCGTTCATCATCTGCGAGCTCACGTCATCCCTCCGTTCTTGCTGCGAGCCGTCCGGGCGGGGCTCGCCAGCCGAGCGCTCACTTCTGGCTGCCCAGCGAGAGTCCGCGCACGAGCGCCCGTTGGAACACGACGAACAGGACCGCGACCGGCACGGTCGCCGCCAAGGCGGCGGCCATCACCTGATGCCATTCCACGGTGTAGCGACCGCCGACCAGCGAGTAGACGGACAGGGTGAGCGTGAACTTGTCCGGCGACCGCAGCAGCGTGAGCGCCAGGACGAACTCGTTCCAAGCGAAGATGAACGCGAACAGCGCGGCGATCGCGATGGCCGGCACCGTCAGCGGTAGGAACACGTGCACGAAGCTCTGCACCCGATTGGCCCCGTCGATCCAGGCCGCCTGCTCGAGCTCCTTGGGGATCGTGTCGAAGTAGCTCTGCAGCATCCAGACGGTGAACGCCAGGTTGAACGCCGCGTAGGTCGCCGTGAGCGCCCAGAGGCTGTCGATGCCGTTCAGCGCCGCCATGAGGCGGAAGACGCCGACGATGAGCACGATCGGAGAGAGCATCTGCGTCACCAGCAGAAGCTGACTGAACGGGCCGCGGCCACGGAATCGGAAGTGCGAGATGGCGTAGGCGGCCGGCGCGCCCAGGGCCAACGCCAGCAGCGTCGACCCCACCGCCACGCCGAGGCTGTTCAGCAGCGCCGGCCCGAACGACGCCGCCTCCCACATGTCGACGAAGTTCGACCAGACCGCGTGCGAAGGCAACCACCGCGGAGGATAGGTGAACACCTCGTCGCGCGCCTTGATCGCCGTCGAGAGCATGACCGCGTACGGGAACAGGATCACGACGACGAACGGTGAGAGGATCGCCCAGTACACGAGGCTCTTGCGCGTTCGGCGGGTCACGATGCGCTCCGGGATACCGCGCGAGCGTAGAGGACGCTGAACGCGAGCAGCATGACGAACATGACCAGCGACATCGCCGCGGCCGCCCCGAGGTCGCCGAACTCGAACGCGAGCTTGTACAGATAGGTGACGAGGATGTCGGTCCCGTTGGCGGGCCCGCCTTTGGTGAGGACCCAGATGATCGGGAACGAGTTGAAGACGTAGATGACGTTCAGAAGCGTCGCCAAGGTGATGAACGGCGCGAGCAGCGGCACGGTGATGAACCGGAACTGCCCCAACGGCGAGGCGCCGTCGATCCGTGCCGCTTCGTACAGCGTCGGCGAGATGCTCGCGAGGCCGCCCAGGAAGATCGACACGGTGAACGGAATCGAGACGAGAATGCCGATGCCGATCTCCATCGGGAACGCGGTCCGTGCCGACGCGAGCCATTCGATCGGGCCGGCCAGCAGGCCGAGGCTCGCGAGGGTCGCGTTGAGCATGCCGTACTGACCGTTGAGCGCCCAACGCCAGACGATCGCGGTCATCGTGAGGCTGATCGCCCACGGCAGGAGGATGACGGTCCGGGCGATGACGCGGCCGTGGAAATCGTCGCTCAGGATGATCGCCAGCGGCATCGACAACAGCAGCGTGCCGCCGACGACCCCTCCGGTCCAGATGCCGGTTCGGATCAGCGCGCCGACGAACACCGGATCGCCGAACAGGAACGCGAAGTTGTCGGTCCCCGCGAACCCGAGGATGCGACCGAACCGATTGATGTCGGCCAGGGACGTCCGCACGAGGTCGAAGATCGGGTACCCGAAGATCACGGCGATCAACGCCAGACTCGGGGCCAGCAACAGATACGGCAGGAGTTGGCTGCTCCGACGGTTCACGTGGGATCCCCCTCCATGCCTTCGAGATAGGCGCTCGCGTACCGATGACCGTCGGCTCCGGACGCCGCTCGGTGGCGGCGTCCGG
>CAZHCI010000237.1:0-3778 GCA_964530905.1 uncultured bacterium | reverse complement strand
TCGACCATCGCGAGGTCGGTGCCGACGCGCACCGCCTCGTACGGGAAGCCGGCCGCGTACCGCTCCAGGACCTCGCCGGACCACGGGTCGACCACCTGGGCCCCGCCCACCGTCCCGCTCGTCAGGACCAGGCGAGGGCCGTCGGCCCACGCCGCGGTCGGCCGCAGCAGCCGCTCCCCGGTCATGTCGCCCTTGGTGAAGCCGATCAGCGCACCGGTCACGGCGTCGAACTCCCACAACCGGATGACGTCGGCCACGAACACCGAGGTCCCGCCGTCGGCACGCTCCAGGACGGCCACGCCGGCGGGCGCCATGAGGCCGCCAGGGCTCAGCGTGCGCACCGCGCCTCCGGCGAGCACCTCGCTCACCGAGGCGTCGGTCGCGTTCGTCACGAACAGTCGGCCGCTCGCGTCGAAGGCGAGGTTGTCGAGGCCCTGATCGAGCGTGGCCACCACGGTCTGCTCACCCGTCTCGACGTCGACGGTGAAGACCTCGCCCGTCTCCGCGTCGAGCACGTGCAGGACGCCGTTGGCGTCGAACTTCGCCGCCACGGGCGAGTGGATCCCCGACGCGAGCACGCGGATGTCGCAGTCGTTCCACGGGTCCGAGGTGGCCTCGCAGCTGTCGACGTCGAACGCGATGACCATGCCCGCGGCCAGCAGGGGCCCGACCAGCCGGCCATCCGGCCCGAAGTCGAACGCGTTGAAGAAGCCGAGCGGGTACGGCACCGCCTCACTGGCGACCACGATCGGCCGCGGCGGCGCGAGCAACTCGGGGTCGAGCTCGAGCAGGCCGTCGCCCATGCCGTTGAGCGCGACGAACAGCCGCCCGTCGTCCGCGAACGTGATGGAGGCGACGCCGGGTGCGACGGACTGCTTCGTCACCGCGCCGTCGGGGGTTCGCCGCCCCACCTCGCCCACGAGCATGTCGGTCCAGTACAGCGAGCCGTCGGGGCCGAACACCAGGTCGTCGGGACCCAGCACCCCGTCGTCGGGGCCGAGGCGACCGACGATCTCGCCGCGGTCGACGTCGAGGACGACGATCTCCCCGCCGAAGATGCTCGCGATGTACAGGTCGCCGTCCGGACCTACGTACGCCCCGCCAGCCAGGTGGAACGGTGCACCCCGCACGAGTTCCACGATCTCGTAGCCGGAAGCCGCGGTGGCCGATGCCAGGATGACGGCGTCAGGCGGCGATCCACCAGATGCGTTGGCGACCAACGCGAACGCGAGAACCCACGAACCCACGAAGCCTCGCATGGGTACCTCCCTCGAGGTGCTGTAGGACGCGTGAAGCGAAGCGGCAACCGCGGTTCGGTCCACCTCCTCGAGGCAGCCGAAGGGTGAGTTCTGGTGAAGCCCTTTAGTTTAGCACACGAGCGATTTGAAGGCGTCGAGCGGCTTCGGCATCGAACGGCAAGGACGGAGGGAAGACCGCCTCCACGACCTGGAGGCGTTCCAGCCGGATCGATTCTTCACGCGGGCCGGCGGCGAGATGCGGACCCTGCGACGGATGGACCGTTCGCGCAGGCCGGGGGCGAGCTGCCGCCCCTGCGACAGCTCGGCCAGCGTGACCACCGTGATCGTCGCCTGGATCGGCAACGCGGCCTCGTCGATCAGCGGCCGATCGACGACCGCAGACGTGTCGAGAACGCCTCTAGCCTGGCGCTCAGCCACCGATCCGGTCGTCACCGAACACGGTATCGGCGTCGACCCGAAGCGCATCGAACCCGCCGGACGGTGTGGCGCCGTACGATCGCCCGCGCCTCAGTGCCCGTGCGCCTCCTCGTAGGCGTCGGCCTCGGCCTTGTTGGCGTGGACGGTGCCGTCCGGATGCTCGGGCGGGGTGTAGATCGTGTACACCTTCAGCGCCTCGCTGTTCGAGGTGTTGACGATGTCGTGCTCGGTGCCGGCGGGGATGACGACCACCACGCCGTCGGACAGCGGGTGGTGCTCGCCGTCGAGGATCGCCTCGCCCTCGCCCGCCTCGACCCGGAAGAACTGGTCGCCGTGCTCGTGGGTCTCCATGCCGATGTTCTCGCCCGGCTGCAGCGTCATGAGCACGAGCTGCAGGTTCTCGGCGGTGTAGAGCACGCGGCGGAAGTCGCCGTTCTTCAGGGTGTCGGTCTCGATGTTGGTGGTGTAACCGGCCATGATCGCCTCCTGGGCTTCCGCGGGCGCACCCGCGCGGGACGTGCATCCAGGGTCGAGGAACGGCCACGATGCCGCGCCCGAGCGGGCCGTGCGGACTGATCTGACGCCCACAGCATACCCCCGCTGGTGCCGGCCGCCGGTCCGAGCCTCCCTCAGCGCCCAGGCGCGCGGTAGATCGGGCTCAGCTTGACGGCGCCGTCGAGGTCCTCGCCGGTGAGCAGCGCCACGGTCTCGAACTCCGCGATCGCGCCCGACGCGCAGATCGTGGCGGCCACGGCGGCGGCGGCGGCGTTGCTCGGCAGCTCCGCGATGATGTAGAAGTCGTTCCTGCCGAGCGCGAAGTGGTGCGACTCGACCTTCCCCTTCACCCGCTCGACGATCGCCGCCACCGCCGCGCGGCGAGCCGTGCCGCCCTCCTTGAGGATGCCGTTCTGGCCCTGCGTGCTGTAGGCGCCCGTGAACATGAACTTCGGCATGTCTGCTCCTCCTCGCCGACGTGATCACCGGTCGTGCCGGCCTCGGCCGGATCGGCGCATGTGACGAGGATACGCGACGACGCGGCGGGCTGCCGCGGATCGACCGCGGTCAGGACCCGGACGCCTCCTCCTCCATCTCCGGCTCGTACGCCCCCATGCGCGCGGCGGCGACCATGCGGGCGCGGTGGCGGAAGGCGCGCTGGGCCGCGGTCACGTTCTCCGGCTTCCCGCCCCATGCCTGCAGCGGGGCGGCCTGCAGGCCGCGTCCGTACGAGAACGTGAGCTCCCAAGGGGCGCCGGTGTCGTTGGCCAGCCGGTTGATCGCGTCGAGGTTGCGGGTGGACTCCTCGTCGCCCTGCCCACCAGAGAGGAAGGCGATGCCGGGGACGGCCGCCGGCACCGTCTGCAGGAAGCACGCCAGCGTCATCTCGGCCACCTCCTCGGGCGTCGCGCGCTCGCTCGCCGACTTGCCGGACAGCACCATGTTCGGCTTCAGGACCATGCCCTCGAGGGCGACACCCTGGTGAGCGAGCTGGTAGAAGACCTCGCGCAGGGTCGCCTCGGTGGCATCGAAGCACGCCTCGATGTCGTGGTCGCCATCCATCAGCACCTCGGGCTCCACGATCGGCACGAGGCCCTCCTCCTGGCACAGCGCGGCGTAGCGGGCCAACGCGTGCGCGTTGACGTCGATCGCGTAACCCGTCGGGCGGCCGTCGCCGATGTGCAGCACGGCCCGCCACTTGGCGAAGCGCGCGCCCAGCTCGCGGTACTCCGCCAGCCGCCCACGGAGGCCGTCCAACCCCTCCGTCACCGTCTCTTCGGGTGCGCCCGCCAAGGGCTTGGCGCCGGCGTCGACCTTGATGCCCGGGATCACCCCGACGGCCGTCAGCAGGTCGACCAGCGGCGTGCCGTCGACCGCCCGCTGCCGCAGGGTCTCGTCGAACAGGATGACGCCGCTGACGTAGCGCTCGAAGCCCTCCGTGCGGAACAGCATCTCGCGGTAGTCGCGGCGGTTGTCCTCGGTGTTCTCCGTGCCGATGGAAGCGAGGCGCTTGGCGATCGTGCCGGTGCTCTCGTCCGCAGCGAGGATACCCTTCCCCTCGGCCACCATGGCCTGTGCGGTGCTCCAGAGGTCGTCGGTACGAGGGT
>CAZHCI010000236.1:0-3826 GCA_964530905.1 uncultured bacterium | reverse complement strand
GCGCGGGCTCCAGCTCGTTCATCGTGTTCAACTGGAACCAGGCGAGCAACCCCGACAAGGAAGCCCTCTTCCGCAACGTCGACTTCCGCAAGGCGATGGCGCACCTCGTCGACCGCGAGGCGGTCATCGAGCTCATCTTCAGCGGCGCCGCCGAGCCCATGTACTCCGGCGTCTACCTGCCGAACTCCTTCTGGCTCGACGACGCCACCCCGCGCTACGAGTACGACCCCGAGGCCGCCCTCGAGTTGCTCGCGCGCGCCGGCTACGGCCAGCGCGACGGCGACGGCTTCCTGGTCAACGCCGACGGCGAGCGCATCAGCTTCACCCTCGCGACCAACGCCGGCAACCAGTCCCGCGAGCAGATGGTCCAGATCTTCGCCGACAGCGCCCGCGAGATCGGCGTCGAGGTGGAGCCGGTGTCGCTCGACTTCTCCCTGCTCGTCGACCAGCTGCTCTCCACCGGCGACGACCGCGCGTTCGACGCGATCCTCATCGGCCTGACCGGCGGCAGCCGCACCTGGCCGTTCGGCGACTCGGTCTACAACTGCAACGGCTTCCTGCACATGTACAACACCAGCGGCTCCTGTCTCTCGGCCGCCGAGACCCTCATGGAGCAGCTGAACAAGGAAGGCAAGCAGACGCTCGATACCGATGCCGCCCGCGAGATCGGCCTGCAGATCCAGGAGATCGAGGCCGGCCTGGCCCCGGTGCTGTACCTGGTGAGCCCGCAGCTGCACGCCGCGTGGTCCGCCAAGATCGCCGGCGAGCTGCCCGCCGAGTACAAGGGCGCCTTCACCGGCACCCGGGAGATCGTGCTGACGCACGTCCAGTAATCGCGCGTTCGCTGAACGCGCGCGTTCGCTGAACGCGGACGGACGCTAAGCGCCACCCCAGGGGGCGGTCCTCTTCGCATGGACCGCCCCCGCTGCTTCGCGTCGAGGGCGTAGAACCGCACGCGCGTCCCGCCCGAAGCGCGTTATGTTGACCCGGCGGCGCCCGCCGCCAGACCCGTTCGGGGAGGTCGGACTTGCTCCCGTATGTGATTCGCCGCTTCTTTCACCTGATCCCGACGTTTATCGGGGCGACCCTGCTGGCCTTCATGATCTCCCAGCTGGTGCCGGGCGACTTCCTCACCACGAAGGCGCTCGAGCCGAACGTCCGGCAGGAAACGATCGACCGCCTGAGCGCCCAGTACGGGCTCGACCAGCCCGTCATGGTGCAGTACGTGCGCTGGATGGGCAACATCGTCCGCGGCGACCTCGGCCTGTCGTTCGCCAGCAACCAACCGGTGATGAACGTCATCCGCCGGCCGATCCAGAACTCGCTCTACCTCGTCGTCTTGGCGACGATCCTGCTGTGGCTGATGGCCGTGCCGCTCGGCGTGTTCTCGGCGGTCCGCCAATACTCCCTCGGCGACCAGATGGTCTCCGCGGTCAGCTACTTCGGGCTCGCGATCCCCAACTTCTTCTTCGCCCAGGTGCTGGTCCTGGCGATCTTCCTGTTCCGCGGGTTCACCCGCGATACCTTCGGCTACTCGGGCCTCGTGTTCCCCGTCGCGGGCATGACCAGCAACGGTTGGGAGGAGTTCGGCCCCTGGCGTCAGTTCTGGGACGTCGCGCACCACATGGTCGTGCCGGGCTTCGTGGTCGCCACGGCCGGCATCGCCGGCTTCACCCGCGTCCTCCGCGGCCAGATGGTCGAGTACCTCGAGAGCGACTTCATCCGCACCGCCCGCGCGAAGGGCCTGGGCTCGCGCTCGGTCACCTACAAGCACGCGCTGCGCCCCGCGATCATCCCGTTCGTCGCGGGCATCGGGGCGCTCCTGCCGTCGCTGATCGGCGGCGCCGGCCTGGTCGAGATCGTCATGGCGTGGCCCGGCATCACCCCCCGGCTGATCGACGCCATCACCCGCCAGGACATCTACGTCGTGCTCGGCTTCCTGGTGATCTCCTCGCTGCTGCTGATGATCGGTAACCTCATCTCCGACCTGCTGCTGGCCACGGTCGACCCACGGATCCGGTTCAGCTGATGGCGGCCACACGCAAGTCCGCGCAAGCCGACGCCGCCGCGGTGATCGCCCAGATGGGCGGCAGCAAGAGCCAGGCGCGCATCGTCTGGGAGCAGTTCCGGCGCCACAAGATTGCTCTCTTCGGCCTCTTCGTCCTGGCGGTCATGTACCTCATGGCGGCCTTCGCCGGCTTCATCGCGCCCTACGGCATCAACGAGTACCGCCGTACCCCCGTGTCCGCCTTCATGCCGCCGACGACCATCCACTGGATCGACCCCGAGACCGGCCGCCTCACGCGCCCCTTCGTCTACGAGCACGTCTCCGACCGCGACCCGGTCACGCGCCAGCGCGTGTTCGTCGAGAACCGCGAGGGCCCGCGCTACCCGATCGAGTTCCTCGTCCGGCGGCCCTCGCAGCCCTACAAGATCCTCGGTACCTTCCAGAGCGACCTGCGCCTGTTCGGCGTCGCCGAACCGGCCCGCATCTTCCTGTGGGGCACCAACAACCTCGGCAAGGACGTCTTCTCCCGGGTGTTGTACGGAGGGCAGATCTCGCTCACCATCGGTGTCCTGGCGGTATGGGTATCGCTCTCCCTCGGCATGGTCTTCGGCGTGGTCGCCGGTTTCTACGGCGGCCTGGTCGACGACGTCATCATGCGGCTCGTGGAAGTGCTCGACGCCATCCCAGGGCTCTTCCTGCTCATCGTGCTGGCGACCTTGCTGAAGGATCCTCGCAACCCGCTCGCCCAGGCCTTCGGCCTCTCGATGACCTCGGGACAGACCTTCCTGATGATCGTCATCGTCCTCGGCTTCGTCGGCTGGGGTGGCCTCGCGCGCACGATCCGCAGCCTGGTCCTCAGCCTGCGTGAGGCGGACTACGCCCAGGCCGCGAAGGCGCTCGGCAGCAGCGAGATGCGGATCATGTTCCGCCACCTCCTGCCCGGCACCGCCAGCTACGTCATGGTGGTCCTCACGCTCGCGATCCCCGGGTTCATCCTCGCCGAGACCGGCCTCTCGTTCCTCGGCCTCGGCCCCTCCGAGGTCGACTCCGCCAGCTGGGGCCTGCTGCTGCGCGACGCCACCGCCCGCGGCATCAGCATCCAGTTCGTCCCCTGGCTGCTGATCCCGGGCATCCCGATCTTCCTCGCGGTGCTCTGCTGGAACCTCGTCGGTGACGGGCTGCGCGACGCGTTCGATCCCCGCAAACGTCGGTAGTAGGGACGGCTACGCCGTCCCTACTACCTTACGCAGTTGCCCCACCTGCGGTGGGACAACTGCAGCCGGACCCCATCGCACCGGCTTCGCCGGCCCCTACCTTACGCAGTTGCCCCACCTGCGGTGGGACGACGGCAGCCGGACGCCATCGCACCGGCTTCGCCGGCCCCTACCTCACGCAGTTGCCCCACCTGCGGTGGGACGACGGCAGCCGGACGCCATCGCGCCGGCGCCGATGCGCGGCGTCCGCGCGTTCGCTGGTCGTGTAGTTATGCGTCGCGCTGGCATGGCCGCCCGCAGCGGCCCATGCGGTATGCTCCGAAACCATGAGGAGCCTCCACGCGCATGGCTAGCGAGAAGCGATTGGTCGAGGTCGTCGACCTGAAGACCTACTTCGACACCGACGAAGGAACGGTCAAGGCGGTCGACGGCGTCAGCTTCCACATCGACAAGGGCGAGACGCTCGGTGTCGTGGGCGAGTCGGGCTCGGGCAAGTCCGTCATGAGACTGTCGGTCATGCGTCTGATCCCCGTTCCCCCGGGCCGCATCGCCGGCGGCCAGATCCTCTTCGACGGCCAGGACATCGTCAAGAAGAGCGAGCGCG
>CAZHCI010000235.1:0-3828 GCA_964530905.1 uncultured bacterium | reverse complement strand
GCCAACGCGGTCCTCAGGTTCTCCAGGAGCATCTCAGGCCCCCTGCTCGTTCGCGCCGTGCGCCGCGTCGACGTCCGGAGCGCCGCCGTCTCCAGCGCCGCTTCCGACGCCCGATCGACGCCGCGACGTCACGACCGCGGAGGACTCGACCACGCCGTCGCGGATGTGGATGATCCGCTCGGTGTGGTCGGCGACCTCCTTCTCGTGCGTGACCATCAGGATCGTGCGCCCCTCGTCGTGCAGGGCGTCGAACAGCGCCAGGATCTCCTGTCCGGTGCGCGAGTCCAGGTTGCCGGTGGGCTCGTCGGCCAACAGGATGTCCGGCTCGGTCGCCAGCGCCCGCGCGATCGCCACGCGCTGCTTCTGGCCGCCGGACAGCTCGTTCGGCTTGTGGTGGATGCGATCGGCGAGGCCGACGCGGTCCAGCGCCTCGGTGGCGGTCAGGCGTCGCTGGCGTGGGCCGAGGCCGCGGTACATCAGCGGGAGCGCGACGTTGTCGAGGGCCGTGGACCGCGCCAGCAGGTTGTACGCCTGGAACACGAAGCCGATGCGGCGGTTGCGCACCTGCGACAGGCGCTCCTCGCTCAGGTCGGCGACCTCCTCGCCCGCCAGCCGGTACGAGCCCTCGCTGGGCGCGTCGAGGCAGCCGAGGATCTGCAGCAGCGTGCTCTTGCCGGAGCCGGACGGCCCCATGATGGCGGCGTACTCGCCGGGAAGCACCTCGAGGTCCAGGCCCCGCAGCGCGTGCACCTCGACGTCCGCGCCCAAGCGGTAGATCTTCCGGAGGCCGCGCGCCTCGATGACGGGGGTGCGGTCTCCGGCGTCCGCGGCCGTCACGATCCGCCTGGAGGGGTGAACCGCACCGGCGCTCCGTCCTCGAGCTCGTCGATGCCGACGACCGCGATCGTGTCGCCTCCCGACAGGCCGTCGGTGCCGGCAGGATCGACCGCCGCGACGGTGGCGTTACGGTCCACCGGATCGACCCGGACCCGCCGGGCGGTTCCGCGGCCCGGCTCCTCGTCACGGTCGACCCGGAACAGGAAGCTGTCGCCCGAATCGTCCTCGGTGATCGCCTCGAGCGGGATCAGGAGCATCTCCGCGAGATCCGCGACCCGCACCCTGGCCGTGACCGTGTAGCCGGGACGGACCCGCACGTCGCCTTGGAGCGCGTCGTCCGCGAACGCCAGCATCGCCTCGACCTGGGCGCTGCCGCCTTCGCGCGCGGCCACCGGCGCGAGCCGGACGACCTCCGCCGCGAGGCGCAGCCGCGTGTCGGCGTCCGGCACGATGTCGGCGGGAAGGCCCACGGCCAGCTCGGCAGCGCGGTTCTCGTCGAACGAGGCGCGGATCCGCAGCTCGCTCGGATCGGCGATCGTCACCACCGACTGCGTCCCCGTCGCGTCGCCCTCCTCCACCGCGAGCGTCGCGACGACGCCGCCGAACGGCGCGGTCAGCACGGCGTCCTCGATGCGGGCCTGCAGGTTCGCGAGGTCGGTCTCGAGCCGGGCGACGTTCGCCTCGGCGCTGGCGCGCTGCGCCTCGGCCAACGAGCGCTGGTTCGCGAGCCGGCTGCGGGCGGCGTCGAGGCTCAGCTCGGCCTGCTCCAGCGCCCGGGCGGCCGAATCGCGCGCGTCGCGCACGTCGCGGAGCTCGTCGCGCGAGGCGGCACCGAGCTCCAGCAGGCGCTCGACCCGCGCAACGTCCGCTTCGCGGCCGCGCAGCTCGGCGACGGCCTGCAGGCGCCGGTCCTCGGCCTGCACGACGGCCGACTCCGCGTCGAGCCGGTCGACGCTCAGCTGCGCCAGCGTGCGCTCCAGATCGGCACGGGCGGACTGCAGCGAGGACCGTGTCGACGCCAGGTTGCGCTCGAGCTCCGCGACGTTCAAGCGGATCAACGGTTGTCCCTCCGTCACCGCGTCGCCCTCCTCGACCAGGACCTCGGCGACGGTGCCACCGGTGCTGAACGCGAGGCCGCGCTCGCGCGTCGCCTCGATCGTTCCGCTGCCCGTGACCTCCCGAACGAAGCGACCGGTCTCGGCGGGCTCGACGACGACCTGCTGGACCGGCGGGCCGCCCCGGCTCCGGAGCGCCAGCGCGGCGGCGACGCCGATGACGATCACGATCAGCACGATCCAGACGACGCGACGTCGACGCCGCCGCCGGCCACGTGCACGATCGTCGCTGCTCACGATCCGGCCCCCAGGATCGTCGCTTCGAGCGAGCGGAGAGCGTCGGCCAGCCCGTGCCGCGCGACGCGAGCCTCGGCGGTCCGGCGCAGCAGGTCCAGCCGCGCCCGCTCCAACGCGACCTCGGCGATGGAGCCGGCCTCGAACCGGACGCTGGCGACGCGCACGTCCTCCTCGGCGGTGGCGACCTGCTCGCGGGCGCTGGCCAGCCGGCCCTCGGCGGCCAGCACGGCGTTGTGCGCCTGCCTCACGGCCAGCGTGAGGCTGCTGCGCAGATCGTCGGCGCGCAGCTCCGCCGAGTCCAGCCGGTCGCGCGCCGCCTCGACGTCCGAGCGCGCCACGGTGAACGCCACGTCGACCGCCTCGAGCTGGGCTTGGGCCACCAGCACGGCGCGCCGCGCGGACCGCAACGACGCGTTCTCGTCCAGGCGGGACGTCGCATCGTCGAGTCTGGGCACGACCGGCTCAGGGACGGCGACGTCCAGAGGCGGAAGGTCGCCGGCCTCGCCCAGGCGCACCGCCAGCCGGTCGAGCGCCAGCTCGAGCGCCTGACGGGCGTCGCGCAGGTCGCGCTCGGCGCTCCGGACGACGTCGTCGGCACGCGCGACGTCGCTTTCGGTGGCGGCGCCCGCCTCCAGCCGCACCTCTGCGGCGCGCGCTTCGACGCGCGCGATCCGCAGCGCGACGTCGGCGATGGCGACCGTGTCCTGCGCCTCCAGGGCGGCCTCGAAGGCGTCGGCCGCGGCGTCCCGGGCGGACGCTTCGGCGTTGCGCAGCGCGTCGCTAGCGGCCTCGACGTCGTTCCGCGCGCTGAGCGTCGGCACGCGCAGGCTGGTGGGATCGGCCTCGACGCGGGCCGCCTCGCGCCGGGCCGCGTCCAGGTCGAGCCGTGCCGTCCGAACCTCGACCGACGCCTGGACGGCGCGGTCCATGGCGGTGGCGAGATCCAGCGTCTCGCCGGACGTTTGGCCCCGAGCGGGTGCCAGAAGCGGAGCGAGCAGCACGAGGGCGAGGAGCACGGTCAGGAAGCGGGGCACGGTTCGGTCGGTCATCACGGTCACTCCAGGCTCTCAGGGTCGACGGCGAGCGCGTCGAGAAGGCGGAACACGGCGAGGCGAAGATCGTCCACGGCCCGGTCGGCGTCCAGGTCGGCGCGGCGGGCCTGGAGCTCGGCCCGACGGACGGCCGCGTCGGAGGCGGCGCCGGCCTGGGCCCGCAGCCGCACGATGCGGTCGTTCTCGCGCTCCAGCTGGGCCGAGCGCCGGGCCAGCTCGGCCCGCTCGGCGGCGTCCTGGGCGTTCGCGAAGGCGCGGTCGACGGCGATCCGGGCGCGATCCGTGGCGCTGTCGCTGCGCACGCGGGCCAGGTCTTGGCCCGTCCGCACGGCGGCCAGCGCGTCGGGAAGGGCGGGACTGAACGGAATGTCGGCGCGGACGCCGATCTCGAAGCGGCTCAGCGAGCCGCCCGGACCGACCCCCTGCACGCCGTCGTCCGGATCGAACGAGGCGTTCAGGCGGGGCGCCAGGCGGTCGCTGTCGATCGAGGCGCCCACGCTCCACGACCGGTCCGCGTCGCCGCCGGCGAACCCGGTCTCGACCGTCACGGTGGGCAGCACGTCGCGGACGGAGGCGGCGGCGGTGCG
>CAZHCI010000234.1:0-3839 GCA_964530905.1 uncultured bacterium | reverse complement strand
ACGACGACGCCTTCCAGCGCTCCAGGAAGAACCCGCGCGCGTCGCCGTGCACGTCCGGCGTGACCAGCACCACGCCGCGCAGCACCAGCGGTTCGAACCGGGGCATCAGCGGTCGGTCTCCGTCTCGTCCTCGAAGCCTCGCTTCATGGCGCGCCAGCGCTGCGTGCTCAACGACACGTCGTCCGGCAGCTGGACGGCCACGTCGTGCTTGGAGCCCGGCCGCACGTCGGGTGCGCGCCGGACGGCCAGCTCGAACACGCTCTTGCGCTCCGTCGCCAGGTGGAGGACCTCCGCGTCGACCCTGTCCTGATGGCGCAGCAGGACGACCAGCTCGTCCGCGATCACGTCGACGTAGTCCTGCGAGGTGAACAGGTCGGTGAACGCGACCGGGTACGGCCAGGCGCCCGCACGGAACGAGGTGCGCACGATCAGCGGGCGCGGCGCCCGCCGCGCGGCCTCCTCGGCCACCAGCTTCGTGAGCGCGTAGTAGTTCCGGACCGGGCCGACCGGGTCGTCTTCGCGGTAGCCGCCCTCCGGACGGTCCTCGCCGCCCCAGAACACGTAGTCGGTGCTGACGTGGATCAGGCGCGCGCCGACCGTGGCCGCCGCGCTCGCGACGTGGCGCGTGCCCGCCACGTTCACGTCCCAGCACCTGCTCCTCTCGGCCTCGGCGTTCGCGACGTCGGTGTACGCCGCGGCGTGCAGCACGACGTCCGGTAGGGCGTTTCGTAGCAGCCCCCGCACGGCGGCGGCGTCCCGCACGTCCGCGTCGGTGGAGCTCGCGCCGGTCACGTGATACGCCTCCGCCAGCGCGCGCGCCGCCGGCGTGTCGCCGGTCAGCTCCGAGCCCAGCCGGCCCGAGGCGCCGGTGATCAGCAGGCGCGGCTTCGACGTCACGGGGTCCGTCATCGGACCCTCACGCGTCGCCCGCCGCCTCCGGGGTAGGCGGCGGGCGCTCGTCCGTCGGCTCGCGCACCGCCTCGCGCAGGAACACGAACAGCGTCGCCGCCAGGCCCGCCACGACCGCGGCGATCGCCGCCAGCAGGCGCGCGCTGGGGCCGGTCGGCTCGGTGGGCTCCTGCGCGTCGTTCAGCACGCGGGTGTTGCCCGGCGTGAGGTTCGCGACGAACGCCAACGCCGGCTCGATCGCCTGGACGGCCTGGTAGGCGGCCGACGCGGAGTCCAGCCGCCGCGAGAGGCGCGCGTCCTCTTGGCGCAGCTCGGCGACCCGGTCGCGGAGCGTCTCGGCGCGCGCCTCGGACGCCACCAAGGCCGAGCGGAGCTGCTCGCGTTCCTGCAGCGCCCCCGCCAGCTCGACGGTGGCGGCGTGCAGGTCGGCCCGTGCCAGCAGGGCGATCGCGTCGTCCGCGCGGCTCGGGTCGCCTGCCACGCCATCGCTAGGGGTCGTGGCCAGGAGCCGCAGCTGCGCCGCGACCGCGGGATCCAGCCGCTCGGTGTCGGCCAGCAGGTCCAGCGTCTCGGCCGACACCCCGCTGTCGTCCCGCGCCGAATCCGTTTCGGCGGCACCGTTCATGGCCAGCAGCGCCTCGCGCTGCGCGGTCAGGCTCGCGATCGTCCGGTCCAGCTCCGCAAGCGCGTCCTCGCTGGTCGAGAGCCGTAGACCGATCGTGCGCAGCTCCTGCTCGACGCCGGGCAGGTCCTCCGACTGAAACGTTCGGTAGGCGGCCTCGGCCTCGGCCAGCGCGGCTTCGCGCGCCTCGAGCGCCTCGACCGTCTGCACCCGGGCGGGCTCGAGGTCCGCGAGCAGCGTGGCGCGGACCTGCTCCACCGTCGCGTCCGCCCAGGCGTCCGCGTAGCGCGCCGCCAGCTGGGGGTCCGCCCACGAGACCCGGTGCACGACCGTCAGCGGCGTCGAATCGCTGGCGTTGGAGGGGCCGGTCAGCCGCTCGACCGTGGCCGCGGCCAGCAGATCGCGCGGGCCGTCGGGCGTCGCGACGCCGTCGTCACGCAGCTCGCCGAGCGTCCGCTCGAACGTCGCGCGGCTGGTGGCGATGTCCTCGTACGTCGCGAACGTGATCGCGCTGCGGGGCTCGAACGCCAGCGTGCCCTCGCCCTGGACCTGCACGGTGGTCGGAGCCGACACGACGGTGGCTTCCGACTCGAACCGGTCCGGCGCCACGATCACGGCCAGGAAGGTGGCGACCGCGGCCACCACCGTCACGGTCACGATCAGCGGCAGGCCGCGCTTCACGATCAGGTACAGCTCGCGCAGGCTCACCTCGTCGTCGTGACGGGCCGGCGTCGCTGGAGGAGGAGGGGGGCGAGCGGGCGCGGAGGCGCGCGCGTCGCGTTCGTGACTGGCGTCGGAATCCGTCGTCATCGTGGGCGCGAGCATACCGCGGCGGTCACGCGCCGGTCCGCCCGGTCACCCGTCGACCCGCACGAGCCCGTCCGCTTCCAGCCGCCGCAGCCAGGCGCCCAGCTGGTCCAGCTCGAGCCCCAGCTCGGCGGCGGCCGTCTCGACGTCCAGCCCGCGCCGCAGCGCGCGGAGGATGTCCTTGCCGGACGGTCCGTACTCGGCGTCGAAGCGCATCGCGAGCTCCGTCATCGGATCCAGCGCGTCCCGGCCGCGAAGGGTCAGGTGGTACGTGCGGGTCTCCCAGTCGGGCGGGTCGTCGGGCAGCGGCAGCGCGGGCAGCCGCTCCAGCGTCTCGACCGCCGCGAAGCGGCCGAGGTGCTCCGCCGCGACGTAGGCGACGCGCAGGATCGGGACGCCGTGCTCCAGGAACGTCGCGGACGACTCGCCGACGCGGACGCCGTGGGGCGCGTCGCGCTTGCGGTCCAGCATCACGCCGGCCACCGCCGTCAGGAGCGGGTCGGGCAGCGGCACCAGCCGCATCGGAGCCGCGGCGGGATCGGCCGCGTGGCGGGCCAGCAGCCGTAGCGCGTCGCCGCGGCGCAGCTCGCGCCCCTGCTTGTCGCCGGCCGCGGCCAGCACCCGTCCCGACGCGATGAGCGCCACGACCGACGCGTCGGGCCCGTGGGCGGCCAGCACGCCCCGCGCCCCGCGCGCGTCGAGGTGCGCGATCAGGACCGGCAGCGACACCAGGCCGGGCGCGACGTCGATGCCGCCGGGCAGGTCGGGCACCAGCAGCAGCGCCGGCAGGGTGGCGGCCGGAAGCAGCGCGGGCAGCTCGGGCACGCCGTGCGCGGCGCCGCCGGGCAGCTCGTGGGCGTGGAACGCGAAGGCGACGTCGGTGACGTCGGTCGTGGGCGGCGTGCCGTGGCTGGAACGGGTGACGGACTCGCCGTCCTGGATCAGGGTGAGGCAGACGCCGCCCTCGTCGCCCAGGGCCAGCGTTCCGCTGACGCCCAGCTGCAGGAACCCGCGCAGCAGGTCGGCCCCGTCGTTCGGGCCGCTACGGCCGCGTAGGGGCGCGGAGGGCGCGCTCACGGGCCGTCTCCGGCAGGCTGCCCGCCCGCCGTGGCGTCCACGATGCGGCGCAGCAAGGCGCGATCCTCGGCGAACGAGAGGCGGTGGAGCGCCTCGTCCGGCGTCACGAAGGCGCCTTCGGGGAACTGCGCCTCGCGCATGCGGGGGACGGCGCCGGCCGGCGCCTCGAGGCGGAACCACACGACGTGGCGCGGCTCGCCGCGGTCGTTCACGTAGTCGGTCGTCCAGGTTCGGTCGGGACGGTCGCAGCGCGCGTCGATGCCGGCCTCCTCCTCGACCTCGCGCACGGCGGCTGCGAGGTGAGTCTCGCCCGGGTCGAGGTGGCCCTTCGGGAACACCCACGCGCCGGTGCGTTGGCGGATCACCAGCACGCGGCCGCTCGGATCGAAGGTGACGCCGCCCGCGCCCTCGATCGAGGGGCCGG
>CAZHCI010000233.1:0-3914 GCA_964530905.1 uncultured bacterium | reverse complement strand
CGCTCGCGCGCACCGCGGCCACGGTGCGGGTCATGTCCTCGAGGACGTGGCGGGCCGCGAGCTTGAGGACGAACGAGATCAGGCGGTCGGCGAGCTTGGGCTCGTCGCCCTCGCCGCCCACGCCGGCGCCCGCGGATATGACGATGCGCCGCACCCCGTGCGCGCGCATGGCGTCGAGAACGTGGGCGGTGCCGCGGCTCACCTGGTAGTCGGGCGTGTTCTGGGTGGGACCGAGCGCGCTGAGCACGGCGGTCGTGCCCTCGACCGTCGCCGCGACGGCGGCGGGGTCGAGGACGTCGCCCTGCACCACACGCAGGCGCTCGTGGTGCATGTCGAGTTTGCCGGGGGTGCGGGCGAGGACGGCGACGCGGTGCCCGGCGGCGAGCGCCCGTTCGACGAGGTGGCGGCCGGTCTTGCCGGTGCCGCCGAAGATGGCGACGGCGTGGTCGGTAGGGGGCGGGGTAGGTGCGGCGTGCTGTGGGGTCACGGTTCCTCCATGGTGTGTGATGGTCTCAAAGATCGAAGTTTGGGTGCGAGCGAAGCGCGGCGCTCGGTCAACGGACCGCCTCGTGGGTCGCGAGCGCCGCGAGGACCTCGAGGGCGTCGCGTTCGAAGCGCTCGCGCAGTTCGAGGGGCAGCGGCGCGAGGAGTTCGTCGAAGGCCGCCGTGGCCCGCTGGTGGATGCCCTGCACCAGCGCCGCGCCGTCCGGCGCGAGCGCGACGCGCTTCTGCCGGCGGTCGTGCGGGTCTTCCACGCGGGTCAGGAGGTCGCGCTGCACGAGGCGTTCGACGAGGTGGCTGGTGGCCGCGAGCGAGAGGTCGAGGTGGTCGGCGATCGCGCTGACGGACTGGCCGCCTTCGGCGGCGAGGAAGTGGAGCGTGCCCATCTGCGGCATCGACAGCTGCAGCTCGCGCAGCAGGCCGTGCATGTCGCGGATCGAGCGGCGGACGTAGAGCTGCAGGAAGCGCTGCAGGGGGTGGTTGCCCTCTTCGTTGGGTCGAGCCGGCCGGCGCGCCATGAAGCTCCTTCGAATGATGAGAGTATTCGATGCTTGTGGTCGTGTCAAGGCCCGCCCGATCGCGCTCCTTCGTCGGTTTCGGGTGGCGCGGCGCGCCGCTCGAGCAGCCTCGGCGAAGGCGCTAGGGACACGCTCGCGGAGCGCCGCGCGCTATGCTCCCGCCACCATGCGGCGCGCGGCGATCACGAGCGGGGCGTGTGAAGGCGGAAGCGCGACGGTGATCGTGCCGGCTTCCTTGGTGATGCGTCGCTCGGCTCAGCGAGGGAGCGACCATGCACGGTGACGCGATCGGTGGCCCCATTCGCTGGCGCACGCACGTTCCTGCGCCGCCCGCGGAGGTGTTCGCCGCGCTCGCGACGGACGCCGGCCGCGCGTCGTTCTGGGCGTCGTCGGCGATCGAGGTCGAGAACGTTGACGTGCCCGGGACCACGGCCCGGGTGGACGCGACGATGTACCGAGCCGCCCGCGCGGCGCTGCTCCGCGCCCTGCCGGACGCGCCACCGGGCCTCACCCAGGCCGAGATGATCGCCGCCACCCAGCGCCACCTCCCCGAGGACCTCTTCCCCGGCGGCGCGAAGGCGGGCTGGTGGGTCAAGTGCGTGCAGCTCGACCTGGAGGCCAAGGGCTTGGTCGTTCGCGACCGCGCGGCGAAGCCGCTGCGGTGGCGGCGAGGTGGAGGGGAGCCCGGGCGCGACGGCGGTGGAACTCGGACGTGAGGAGACTGATCGCGATCGAGTTCGTCTCCCTCGACGGCGTCGTCCAGGCCCCGGGCGGACCCGACGAGGACCGCAGCGGCGGCTTCGCGCACGGCGGGTGGATCCGCCCGTACGCCGACCCCGTGCAGTCCGCGGTGGTCCGGAGGCAGATGAGCCTGCCGTTCGACCTGCTGGTGGGGCGCCGCACCTTCGAGATCTGGGCGCCGTACTGGCCGCAGCACGGGGACGTCTGGCCCGAGGTGCAGACGGCGACGAAGTACGTCGCCTCGAACACGCGAACGTCGCACGCGTGGCAGCCGTCCGTGTTCCTGAGCGGCGACGTCGCGGCCCGCATCGCGGCGCTCAAGGAGCGGCCCGGGCCCGACCTGCACGTGTACGGGAGCGCGAACCTGCTGCAGACGCTCTTCGCGCACGACCTGGTCGACGCGCTCTGGCTGCGGATCCATCCGATCACGCTGGGTGGCGGCAAGCGGCTGTTCGCGGGCGGCGCCATCCCGGCGGCGTTCCGGCTGGCGGAGAGCCAGGTCACGTCGACCGGCGTCGTCCTCGCGACCTACGAGCGTGCGGGCGCGATCCCGACCGCCCGTGGCTGAGGACGTCCGCCGGGCGCTCGAGGCGCTGCGCGACCCGGCGGTCGCCGCCCACTCGGCGCGCTACTTCAAGACGGGGCCGGGCGAGTACGGCGCGGGCGACCGCTTCCTGGGCATCCGCGTCCCGCAGCTCCGCGCCCTCGCGCGGGCGCACCGGACCTTGCCCCTCGAGGCGGTGGTCGAGCACCTCCGATCGTCGTGGCACGAGGAGCGGCTGCTCGCGCTCCTGATCCTGGTCGAGCGGCACCAGCGCGGCGACGCCGAGACGCGCGAGCGCGCCCACTGCCTCTACCTCGAGCACACGCGCTACGTGAACAACTGGGACCTGGTCGACACGTCGGCTGCGCAGCTCGTCGGGCCCCACGTCGATCCCGGCGCCCCGAACCTGCTCGAGCGCCTGGCGGGCTCGAGCTCCGTCTGGGAGCGCCGCATCGCCATCGTCGCGACGTTCCACTGGACGAAGGAGGGGGTGGTCGAGCCCGCGCTGCGCATCGCCGACCGGCTGCTCGAGGACCCGCACGACCTGATCCACAAGGCCGTCGGCTGGATGGTGCGCGAGGTGGGCAAGCGCGACCCGGACCGCCTCGAAGCGTTCCTGGCCGAGCGCTACCGGCGCATGCCGCGCACCATGCTGCGGTACGCGATCGAACGGCTGCCCGCGGCGCGGCGGCAGCGGTACCTGCGGGGGGAGGCGTGACGTCGGGCGGCCCCCATGCCACCATGGCGACCATGAGCACACCGTCCGCCGACGTCACGAGCGATGTGCACGTCCGCCCGATGGCGCCCGACGAGGCGCGTGCGGTCGGGTCGGTCATGCGCCGCAGCTTCGGCGGGCTCGCCGGCCTGCTGTTCGGGCTCGGCAAGGCGAACTTCGTCGCCACGGTGGACGGGCGCATCGTCGGCGCCGTCGTCGCCAGCGCTTTCCGCATCGACGCGCAGCGCCGCGGCGGGGTCGTGAAGTGGGTCTTCACGCTGCCCGAGGCGCGCGGCCACGGGGTGGCCTCGGCGCTCGTCGATCGGGCCCTCGACTGGTTCGAGGAGCAGGGCGTCACGGATGCCTTCGCGATCATCGAGGGGCACAACGCCGGATCGAGCAACCGCTTCACGCGCCATGGGTTCGAGCTGCTGGGCTTCGACGCGCAGGTAAGGCGCTACGGCTTCGGGCTCCCGCGCATCTGGTGGCACACGAACCACGTCGCGGACGTCGGGCACTTCCTGTGGGCGCGGAGCGGCGAGGTCCCGGCGTCCGCTTCCGCCGAAGCACCGCCGGCCTCCGGAGCTGGCCTCGGTGCGTTCGCGATCGGCTTGGTGCTGCACGCGCTGGTCGCGCTCCTGATGCTCGCGCGCCTCGGCGACCTCGGCGACGCGGGGGCGATCGGCCGCGTGCTCTTCGGTCTCTCGGCGGTCCTGATCGTCCGGACCGCGGCGCAGGCGCTGGCGGGACGCGCGGCGGGCCTGGAGCTCCGCTACCGCCCCTGGGAGACGGGGTTGCTGCTGGCCGCGGCGATCGCGACTGTCTTCGGGGGTCCGATGGTGGCGCCGGGTGGCGTGTACCCGCGGGCGCGCACCTGGTCGCCCATCCGCTCCTC
>CAZHCI010000232.1:0-3914 GCA_964530905.1 uncultured bacterium | reverse complement strand
TCACTGGCGATTACCACCGAAGAGCTCCAAACCGCGGACTTCCTGGCCGGCCTGCACGCGCTGCCCGCCGAACGCGAGCCTCGGCTGGCCCATTCCGTACTGCTGTGGCGCGCGGCGCTGCGCCTGGCCCTCAAGCTCGTCGAACAGGGCGCGTACGTGCCCTGGGTGGGCGTCAACCGTCAGGACGAGACGCTGATCCAGTGGCGTCCGGCCCGCCTGGACGCTACGGTCGACGAACTGTTCACGCAGCTGTGCGCCTTGTGCCCGCCAGACTGGATCCAGCTTCGGGCCATGAGCGGACGGAGGCGGACGTACGCCTACGGCGACGCGGCGACGCAGGCGTCGGCAGCCCTCCACCTGCTGCTCGGCCTGTTCGTGCGCCGAGGCTTCGCATCCGCGCCCGCGCAGGAGCGGAACGAGCCCCTCGCGCAGATGTTCTTCGCCGGTCGCCCGCAACGTTTCGAGCGCTTCGAAACCACCGAAACGCCGCGCCTGATCGCCCATTGGCTGCGCCGGCTGACGCTCGGCGAGCGCGCCCACCGCCTGCATCTTCGCGTCGACGAACGGGGCGGCGACGAACTGGCCGTCACGGTGGTGGTCGAGGAGGCGGAGCGCTACGTGGGCGTCGCCGAGTGGCTGCAGCGGACCGACAGCGCCGAGGCGCGGGCGTCGGTGCTCGCCGACCTGGCGCTGCTGGCCGACCACTTCCCGGACGTCGAGCGCCTGTACGGCGGGCGTCACGACAGCGAGGACGCGCTCACCTACGCGCCGGAAGCCTTCACCCCGGTGCTGCGCGAGACCGTGCCGACCCTGCGCATGCTGGGGATCGGCGTGATCCTGCCGCGCGCGCTGCGCAAGCTGGCGCGCCCCCAGGCGAGCCTGTCGTTGTCCAGCTCGGGGAACGACGCGGCCGTGTCGTACCTGAATCTCGACCAGCTGCTGGCCTTCGACTGGCGGGTGGCGCTCGGCGACGCGCGGATGTCGGTCCAGGCGTTCCGCGAGCTGGTGGACAGCACCTCGGGCCTGGTCCGCCTACGAGACCAGTACGTGCTGATCGACCCGGTCGAGGCGCGGCGACTGCTCGACCGGCTGGCGCGGCCCCCCTCCGAGCTGTCGCGCGCCGAGCTGCTCCAAGCGGGCCTGAGCGGCGAGCTGGAC
Source organism: uncultured bacterium (assembly GCA_964530905.1). Taxonomy (GTDB): domain Bacteria; phylum Deinococcota; class Deinococci; order Deinococcales; family Trueperaceae; genus SLSQ01. Next base: position 2,756 of record CAZHCI010000232.1, on the reverse strand, counting down.
GGCGCCGAGGTCGCCTCGGACGACGCCGCGAGCGCCCTGTTCGACCAGTTGATTCGCCCCGAATCGCCAGCACCGGTGCCCGCTGCGTTGCGGGCGCGACTCCGGCCGTACCAGGAGCGCGGCTTCCAGTGGCTGGTCCAGAACGCCCGGTCGGGGTTCGGCTCCCTGTTGGCCGACGACATGGGGCTCGGCAAGACGCTGCAGGTCATCGCCTTGCTGGCCCAGCTCGAGGCCGAAGGCCGCCTGGACGAAGCCCGCGCCCTGGTGGTGGTGCCCACCTCGCTGCTGAGCAACTGGCGCCACGAGATCGAACGCTTCGCGCCGAGTCTGCGCGTGCAGGTGTTCCACGGCTCCGACCGCGCCCTGGACCTGGACGCCCATCACGTGGTGCTGACCAGCTACGGCCTGACCCGCAGCGACGCCAAGACCGTGGCCCGGCCGAGGTGGGCTGCCGTGGTGCTCGACGAAGCGCAGAACATCAAGAATCCCGCCACGGCCCAGACGAAGGCGGTCAAGCGGCTGAAGGGCGACGTTCGCGTCGCGCTCAGCGGCACGCCGGTGGAGAATCGCCTGCGCGAGTACTGGAGCGTCTTCGACTTCATCAACCCCGGCTACCTCCGCAGCCAGAAACGGTTCGCCGAAACGCTCGCCAAGCCCATCGAGCGCGAGCGCGACCAGACCGCGCTGACCACGTTCCGGCGCATCACCGCTCCGTTCGTGCTGCGTCGACTGAAGACCGACGAACGCATCATCGCGGACCTGCCCGAGAAGATCGAAGCGAACCGCTACTGCGCCCTGACCGCTCGGCAGGCCTCGCTGTACCAGAACACCGTGGACGCGACCCTGGCGGAACTCGAAGGCAGCGCCGAGGGCATCGAGCGACGTGGACGCATCTTCAAACTGATCAACGCCCTCAAGCAGATCTGCAACAGCCCAGAGCAGTTTCTCGGCCGGGCACCCGCCGACGTCGACGCCTCCGGCAAGCTGGCGGCGTTCATGGATATCATGCGCGAGGTCGAGGCGGCCAATGAGAAGGCCCTCGTCTTCACCCAGTACGCCGCCATGGGCGAGCTGCTGAGCGCGGCGCTGGCCGACGGCCTGGGCGTCGAGGCCCCCTTCCTGCACGGCGGACTCTCGCGCAAGCGCCGCGACGACATGGTGACGCGGTTCCAACGCGAGCGCGACCCCCGCACCCTGATCGCCTCGCTCAAGGCCGGCGGCACGGGGCTCAACCTGACCGCCGCCAGTCAGGTCATCCACTACGACCTGTGGTGGAACCCGGCCGTGGAACGGCAAGCCACCGACCGCGCCTACCGCATCGGCCAGCACCGCAACGTCACGGTCCATCGCCTGATCACCGAGAACACCTTCGAGGAGAGAATCGACGGCATGATCCAAAGCAAGAAGGAACTGGCCGATCTCACCGTGGCCGGCGGCGAACAGTGGATCACGGAGCTCTCCGACGGGCAGTTGCGCGAGCTGGTGAGCTTGTAAGGGTGAGCTTGTAAGGGTGAGCCTGTAAGGGTGCGGTGGTGACGGTTCTCGACCTCGAGCCGGATTCCGTCCTGCAGCACCGGCGCCAAGCCGGCCTACCCACCACCATCGGTCAGGAGGGCGCCAGGCGACGCGAATGCTGAGACTGTTGCGATGACCGAATGAAATCACCCTCCCATTCACGACCGGCGGTGGCACACCTCTCGCGGGGGATCGGGGTTCGCCGTGGGGCTTCGGTTGCCGCCCTTCGCAGGGCGGAACACCGTAGCCGCTGCCGTGCTCGAGCAGATCGAGCAGATCGAGCAGGTCGAGCAGGTCGATGCTGTGGCGGCTGACGCTCGGACGCGCTAGCGGCGGGCTGCCCTGCTGGACTACGTCGCGCACCGGGAGAGCTGGGTCCCGGGAGTGGACCTCCTGTGCCTGCTCTCCGTGGACGCGGATGAGCTTCCCGATCGGGCCGCGTTCCGGGAGGCGCTCCACGCTGCGCATCCGGACACGGCCGAGACGCCGATTCGGATCCCGCTCGCGCTCGTGTTGGCCTGGCACCCCCCGTGGCGGTGAGCGGGTGTCGTCGAAAGCCTCCTTATCGCCGACGGTCCTGACCACCAAGCGCACCTTTGGCCGTCGTCGGCGCGCTCACGACGCAAGCCCGGCCCGTACCGGTGACGGCCGTGATGGTGTGGTCCCGATACCGTCGACGCGACGCGAGCCAGGCGCGTCGTGGCTACGCTGCGCACCAGGATGCCGGACGGCGCGCCCTGCGATCACGAGTACGTGTACGTCGTGGGGAATGGACTTCGGATTCGCGTGCAACTGTGGCTGGTCGAACGCCGGACCGAGACGTTCGCTGCGGCGCTGGAGCTCGAGTGGAGCCCCGACGATTGGCGACGGGTCGCCTGCATCGACAACTTCGGCGGCATCGTCCACCGAGACCGGTATCGGCCGGATGGACGACATCGTGTTCGCCACGAGGCGATCTTCCACTCGGACGATCCCGACCAGGCGGTCGCGTGGGCGACCGCGCACTTCATCGAAGTGGTGTCGAGGTACGTGAAGGAGTTCCGGGAGCAGGGCACCTGATCTTCCAGCGGTCCTGTCTAGCCCGTCACGGCGCTCGCACCACAGGAAGAGCCTCGTGCGCTACGCTCGAAGGAAGGAGGAGCCCATGCAGGACCGATCCCGCGCCACCCTGCGCGATGGGGCTGTCGGAGACGTCACGCAGCGGAACATCTGGTGGACGATGCTCTTCACGCGTCTCCTCA
>CAZHCI010000231.1:0-3920 GCA_964530905.1 uncultured bacterium | reverse complement strand
CCTCCGAGCGAGGCCTGCGCCTCGGGTGCGGACTCCGTGCCGAGGCTCAACAGGTAGCTCGCGATCGCGGCGATCTCCTCGTCCGCGTTCGGATCGTTCTCCTGCCAGAGGCTCGGCATGTAGTTGCCCGGCTTGACGGCCTGCGGGTCGCGCAGCCAGGCTTCGAGGTTCTCGCGGTCGTTGTCCACGATGCCTGCCGCGAGCGTGGTGCGAAGACCGAAGTTCGTCAGGTTCGGGAAGTCGGGCGTGCCGACGGACGACGCTTCGCGGTAGCCCTGGACGACGTGGCAGTTCGTGCAGCCTTTGGAGGCGAACAGCTCGTACCCCTGCTGGACCTCCGGATCGCCCTGCACGGCGCGCGAGTCGACCGTCTGGAACGTGTCCGCCCACGCCTCGAACTCGGCGTCGCTCTCGGCGATCACCCGGAACTTCATGTAGGCGTGCGCGCCCAAGCACAGCTCGGCGCACTGACCGTAGTACGTGCCGGGCTCGGGGGCCTCGATCCAGAGCTGGTTGTTCTGGTTCGGGATCAGGTCGCGCTTGCCGGCGAGGCGAGGGACCCAGAAGCTGTGGAGCACGTCGGCGGAGTCCAGGTTCAGGATCACGCGGCGTCCGGCGGGGATATGGAGCTCGTTGGCGGTGACGACGCCCAGCTCGGGGTACTCGAACCGCCACCACCACTGGTAGCCGGTGACGTTCACGATCACGTCGCCCTCTTCGGGCGCGACGCGGGTCTCGGTCGCGAAGATCGTCCGCACCGTCGGCACGGCGATCGCGATGACGATCAGGACCGGCACGATCGTCAGGCCGATCTCCAGGGGCGCGCTGCCGTGGAACTGCGCGGGGATGCGGTCCGGATCGGCGCGCCGGCGCCGGAAGCGGATCAGCACGTAGGCCATCACGCCGAAGACCGCGATCATCACGATCCAGCTGAGCTGGTACGACCAGATCAGCAGATCGTACTGCGCCTGGGCGATCGGCCCGGCCGGGTCCAGCGTCGACTGGAGTCCCGTGAACTCGCAACCGCCGAGCAGAAGCATTCCTCCGACCAGGAATGCGGCCCGACGGAGCCGTTGGGTCATGGGCACGGTTCGTTCCTCCTCATGTGCAGGGGTTCGCGCGAGGCCGGAGAGAGCAGGACGGGCGCCTCGCGGAGACGTGTCGGGGCCGAAGATATCACAAGCTCCCACCTCACGACCTTGTGCACCGGTCACGGTACGTGACGTAGGTACACCGAAGCGCGGACGCCCCGGCGCCTCGCAGGCATGGAGGCGTGGAGGCGGCGGACGGGTCAGCTCGTCAGGTCGGGCTGGCGGAACGACGCCGCGGTGCGTACGTGCTCGGCCTGGACGGACACGGATCCGCCGAGATCGGCGACGGTCCGCGCGACGCGCAGCAGGCGGGCGTAGCCGCGCGCGCTGAGCCCGAGCTCGTCGATGGTCTCGAGCGCTACCCGCACGCCGGCGTCGTCCAGCGCCGCGATCCGGTCCAGACCCCCGGTCTCGAGCCGGGCGTTCGTGCGTCCTTGACGGGCGACCGCGGCTCGGCGGGCGTCCAGCACGCGGGCCGCGACGTCGGCGCTGGTCTCGCCGGTCGCCGGACCGACGAGCTCGTCGGCCGTCACGGGGGCGAGGCGGACGTGGAGGTCGATCCGATCGAGGATCGGCCCGCTGATGCGATCGGCGTACCGTCTGCGGACGCTCGGATGGCAGCCGCAGCGGGCCGGCTCGACGCCGAACCATCCGCACGGGCACGGATTGCGCGCCGCGATCAGCTGGAACGCCGCGGGGAAGCGCGTCCGCGCCCGGTGCCTGTCCACCGTGACGTGGCCCTCCTCGAGGGGCTGCCTGAGCGCCTCGAGGTGGCCGCGCGGGAACTCGGGCAGCTCGTCGAGGAACAACACGCCGCGGTGGGCCAGGCTGATCTCGCCCGGTCGCGGCGAGCGGCCGCCGCCGACGAGGGCGACCTGACTGGCCCGCGCGTGCGGAGCGCGGAACGGCGGCCTTCGAAGGAGTCCACGCGGCGTGCGGGCACCCGCCGCCGAGTGGATCCGGGTCACCTCGATCGCCTCGGGCGTCGCGAGGTCGGGCAGCAGTCCGGGCAGTCGGTGCGCCAGCATCGTCTTGCCCGATCCCGGCGGGCCGGTCAGCAACAAGGCGTGACCGCCCGCCGCGGCGATCTCGAGCGCCAGGCGCGCCATGGACCGGCCGCGCACCTCGCGAAGGTCGGGCGGGTCGGCGGGCGGAACGTCTGGCGCGTCGCCGCGGTCGGGTCCCTGCGCGTCCGCCGTGGCGGGACGGGGAGCGCCCCGCAGGAACGACGCGACCTCGGCCAGGCTCCTGGCCGGCCAGACGTCCAGACCGCCCAGCGCGGCGAGCCCCGGTGCGTCGTCCGCCGGGACGATCAGCCTGCTCGGACCGTCCGCGAGCGCCATCAGGCCGACCGCGATCGCACCCCGGACCGGCCGGAGCGCTCCGTCCAGCGCGAGCTCGCCCAGGCAGAGGGCGCGCGCCGCGGCGTCGACGGGAACGCGGCCGTCGGCGGCCAGGAGCGCCACCGCGATCGGAAGGTCCAGCGCCGGGCCCTCCTTGCGAAGATCGGCTGGCGCGAGGTTGATCAGCACCCGGGCCCGGGGGACGCCGAAGCCGCTGGAGGTCAGGGCGGCGCGGACCCGGTCGCGCGCCTCGCGGACGGCGGCGTCCGGCAGGCCCACGAGCGTCGTGCTGGGCAGGCCGCGCGCCACGTGGACCTCGACCCGGACCGGTTTCGCGTCGACGCCGACGAGGGTGGCGGAGGGGACGGCGGCGAACATGGTCTCCCAAGCGTCGCGCCCGCGAGGACCCCTCGCGCGGGGTGGCGAGGCGCATGCCCGGGGTACCCGCCACGCGACCCCAGGCGTTCTGGATCGTGCACGGACGCGGGTTCGTGTCGCGCCGTGGGCTAGACTACGCATGCGGACCTGGGCACGCTCTCGGATACGGATCGACGTCCTTCTCGCCCAGGCCCAGAGGAGTCACCATGAACCGTCGCTGGATCCAAGCCGTCGCGCTAGCGCCCGTGATGATGGCGCTGGCCTCGTGCGGGCTGCTGAACACGCTGGTGCCGCCGATCGAGGACCCCCTGGGCGTCAACGGCACCGAGGTCACCTTGCAGCGGGATGCCGAAGCCGTTCCGCCGTTGTCGCCTCAGCAGACGAGTACGGCAGGCTTCACGGGGACGTTCACGGCAGAGATCCCGGACCTCGACGATCCGCCCCTCGACCCGAGATCGCTCAAGACCGAGCTCGGATTCGACCGTGTCGCGCTCGTCGGTCCGGCGACCCTGAGCGAAGCGGCGTTCCCCGGCACGATCACGGTGACCTCGATCACGCTGGAGCTCGCGGTACGAGACGACCAGGATCCCACGGGCGTGTCGTTCTCGTTCCAGGGGTCCGATCTGGCGGTCGCCTTCGAGCGCTCGGAGTGCGAAGCGGCGGGAACCAGCCTCGTGTGCGCCTACGATCCCAGCGCCGACTCCCTGCGAGGGCTCGCCATGACCTTCAGCGGAGACGACTTCTTCACCCTGTTCGATCTTCTGACGAACGGCTCCTCGCCGAACGTCGCCGAGGGCTCGCTCAGCGTCACGTTCGACCCTGCGCTGGACACGGCGATCCAGGCCGCTGTCGCGAGGTTGGCGACGACCGACGGCAGGATCGCCGTCTTCTAGCGGACCGACGATGCGGCAGGGGGCTCCAGCGGATCCGCTCGAGCCCCCTGCGTCCTCTGCGCCACGGCCGCGGCGGAGCGCAGCGGCTGGAGGCGGAAGCGTCCGCTACATCCCCAGCTCCGGCGTCTCGTCGGCCAGCGCGTAGTAGCCGTACGTTCCGGGACCCACGTGCACGCCGATGACGGCGCCCATCTCGTACCTGCCCGCGTCGCGGA
>CAZHCI010000230.1:1790-3922 GCA_964530905.1 uncultured bacterium | reverse complement strand
AGCAGCCGGAGCCGAGCCGTGCGCGGCACGTGCGTCCTCAGCGCCGCAGGAAGTTGTCGGAGATCAGCGCGTCCTGAAGGACGTGCAGCATGTCGAGCGCCTTGCCGGTCCCGAGCGCCACGCAGTCGGTGGCGTTCTCGGCGACGACGACCGGAATCCCGGTCGTGCGGCGCAGCAGCTCGTCGAAGTTCCGCAGCAGCGAGCCGCCGCCCGTCATGATGATGCCGCGATCGATCACGTCGCTGACCAGCTCGGGGGGCGCCAGCTCGAGCACCCGGCGGACGCCGTCGGCGATCTTCTGGATCGGCTCCTCGAGCGCCTCGACGGTGTCCTCGGTGCGGACGGTGATCGTCTTGGGCAGGCCGTTGATCAGGTCGCGGCCGCGAACCTCGATCTCGTCGCTCTGCTCGCCCTCGGCCAGCATGGCGGCGCCCACCCGCATCTTGACCTCCTCGGCGGTCCGGTCGCCGATCAGCAGGTTCTCCTTGTGCCGGATGTAGCGGATGATCGCCTCGTCGAACTCGTTGCCGGCGATGCGCAGGCTCTCGCTCACCACGATGCCGCCCAGGCTGATGATGGCGACGTCGGTGGTGCCCCCGCCGATGTCGACGATCATCGAGCCGGTGGGCTCGGCGATGTCCACGCCGGCCCCGACGGCGGCGGCCAGCGGCTCCTCGATCAGGAACGCCTTGCGCGCGCCGACCTCCCGGGTCGCCTGCAGGACGGCGCGACGCTCGACCTCGGTCACGCCGGAGGGGACGCACACCATGATGTGCGGCCGGAAGAAGCGGCCGGGACCGGTGACGACCTTGCGTACGAACGCTTGGAGCATCTTCTCGGTGAGGTCGTAGTCCGCGATGACGCCGTCCCGCATCGGCCGGACCGCGGTGATGTTGCCCGGGGTGCGCCCGAGCATGCGGTACGCCTCGTCGCCGACCGCCTTCACCTCGCCGGTGTCCCGCACCATGGCGATCACGGACGGTTCGCGGAGCATGATGCCCTGCCCCTTGACGTAGATGAGGACGGTGGCCGTCCCCAGGTCGACGCCGATCTCCTGCCACGGTCTGAACATCCCTACACTCCTGCCTCGGCGCCGGTCGGGTCGAACCCGCGCGGCGCGTGATCGCGCGGTCTCGGTCGCCGCCGGAACGGCCGTGGGCCGCCTCGAGCGCGACGAATCCCGCGAAGTATACCGTTCCGCGTCACAGGTACACCGCCTCGGCCTCCCGCTCGCCCGGTGGCCGCATGGCCGCCCAGGTCGCGTCGGGGGCGACGTCCTCGATCCAGCTCGCGGCGGGCCACGCCCGCGCCACCTCGCCACGCGGATGCTTGGCCGCGGGCGCGATCACGCTCAGGTCGTGCTCCTCGCGTCGGAACACGGCGGCGTAGACGTTGCCGCGGCGCGCGTCCATCGCCGCCACGCCCGTCTCGCCCGGAGCGAGCGCGGCCCAGGCGAGGCTCGCGAGCGAGTCCGCGCCGCCCAGCGGGACGCTCCAGGCGGTCGCCATCGCCCGGCCGGCCGCCAGGCCGACCCGGAGTCCGGTGTAGGAGCCTGGACCGACGCCGACCGTGACCGCGGCGACCGCGCCACGTCGCACGCCGGCCTCGTCGAACAGGTCGTCGAGCTCGGTGACGATCCGCGCGGCGTGGTCGCGTTCGACGCGAGGCGCGCGGCGAGCGAGCAGGCCGGCGGCGGGGCTCCAGAGCGCCATCGCGAGGTGGGGGCCGGCGGTATCGATGCCGAGGCGAGGGTCCACGATCGGCATGCTACCCGCGCGGCGGCTCGAGCCGCGCGGTCCGCACCGTCGCCGCGCCCATCGGCCGGTCCAGCGTCAGGCGCCACGCCTCGGGATGCGTCCGGGCCAGCGGGCCGCCCCACTCGACCGCCACCAGTCGGGCGCGGTCCAGGTAGTCGTCGAGTCCCAGCTCGTCCAGCGCGGTCGGGTCGGGCAAGCGGTAGGCGTCGATGTGGATCACGTCGCCGTGCGGCGTGGGGTATTCGTGGATCAGCGTGTACGTCGGGCTCGACGTCCGCTCGGGACCCCCGAGCGCCGCGACCAGCGCGGCGACGAGGGTGGTCTTGCCGGCGCCCAGCGGCCCGTCGAGAAGCAGCAGCGCTCCGTGCGGGAGCT
>CAZHCI010000230.1:0-1690 GCA_964530905.1 uncultured bacterium | reverse complement strand
CGGGGTCGGCCTCCGTTCCGAACAGCCCGAGCACGTCGTCGAAACGATTGCCCGACATGAGCTGATCGGCGATGGCCCGGGTGGCTCGCTCGTCCTCGACGAGCGTGGCCAGCAGGTCCTCGGCCTCCTGGAGCGACCGCTCCATCCGAGCCCGCAGGGCGGGGGAGACGCGCGCGAACGCGTCGCGCTGACTGTCGAGGTGGTGAAGGATCCGGCGCACCGTGGCCACGTCGTCGCTGTTCAGCCGCTCGACCGTCCGGAACGTCGCGAGCGCGGTGTCGAGCCGGGGGGCGACGTCGCCCACGCGCTGCTCCAGGATCGCCTCGAGGCGCGTTACGTGGTCCTCGGCCTCGCCGATCGTCGTGGCCGGCTCGCCCTCGGCGACGGAGGCGCGCGCTCGCGCCAGCGCCTGGCGCAGAGCGACCTCCTCGGCCGGATCGATGCCGGTCAGTCGCGCAGCGGCCCGCTCGAGATCGTGGAGCCGATCGAGCTGTCGCGTACGAGCGTCCTGGACCGCGTCGTCGAGTCGTCGCTCGAGACCCGGCAGATCCGGATCGCGAGCGTCCTCGAGGCGCTCGTTCGCGTCACGAACGGCGTCCAGGAGCTCAGGCAGCGACCAGCGACCCGCCTCCGATCCGAGCCGGTCGAGGCGCTGCCGCGCCGATTGCGTCGCGGCCGCGACGGCCTCGGCGACGGCGGCGCTGACGGTGGCGAGCTCCTGATCGCCGGGCGACGCGTCGAGGCGCCCCTCGAGCTCGGCGCGGAGCTCGGCGGTGCCGTCCGGATCGATCGACGCGGGAAGCCCGTCGAGCCGCGCGAGCAGCGCGGTGAGCTGCGCCCGCGCGGCGACCTCCGGATCGCGGCCGTCGCTGCGCTGCTCCGACAGGGCCGCGGACGCCGCTCGGAGCTCGTCGTCCGCGACGGGATCCACCCGCTCTTCGGCTTGCGCGATGCGCAACGCGTTCACCGCGCTCCGGAGACGCTCGACGGCGGGATCGTCGCTCTCGTCGCCGTAGCGCAGCAGCTCGTGCCGGCCGCGTTCGAGACGCTCGCCCTGGACGTCCAGGCGGGCACGCTCGGCTTCCGCGTCGGCTTCGGCGTGCCGGTCTTCGCGCACGGCGCGATCGAGCGCCAGCGCGGCCCGGTCGTGGAACCGGACCAGGTCGGCCATCGGCGGCAGGACGTCGTCGGCCACGATGCCGGCGAGCACGTCGTGCTCGCGTCGCAGCTCGTCGGTCCACGCGTCGTCGTGCTCGCTCAGGCGCGCTGCGACCTCGCCGAGCTCGCGCGCGACCTCGTCCACGCGTTGCGCTCGGGCGGTGTCGAACGCCTCGCGCAACGCCCGCAGGTCGTCGCCCAGGGTGAGCCCCGCGGTCACCTGCTCGCGCATCTCGCGAAGCCGCTCCGCGAGGTCGTCGCGGTGCTCGAGAAGCACGGCGCGGTCCCGCGCGAGCCGGTCGAGCTCCTCGACCTCGCCCGCGGCGTCCAGCGCCCGGATGCGGGCCTCGAGGTCGGGGCCGCCCTCGTCGCCGCCGTCGTGGTACACGCTCGAGGCGGCGAGCTTGCGCAGCTCGCGCGCCAACGCGCTGCCGCGCTCGATCTCGGCGTCGGCGAGCTGGCGGTCGGCCTGAGCCTCCCGCACGCGGTTCACCAGCGCGGCCAGCCGACGCGCCTTGGCGCCGCCGAGCCC
>CAZHCI010000229.1:0-3923 GCA_964530905.1 uncultured bacterium | reverse complement strand
TCGGGGGGAGCCAGTAGCGCAACCGGCCGAAACCCGGAGGCACCATGATGAGACGCTTCGCTCCCGTTCTCCTACTGTTCGCCCTGCTGGCCGCCTGCTCCCAGGCGCCGGCCCCGACGACGCCGCTGCGCGTGATCGGGCTGAGCCCCGCCGCCGGCGCGGCGGACGTTCCGCTGGACACGTCGGTCGTCGTCGCCTTCGACGGAGACGTCGACGAGGCGATGCTCCACGACGGCGTCCTGGCCCTCGAGGCCGGCTCCGCCGCCGTGTCCGGCGCGCTGTCGTACGACGCCGCGGCCAACACGCTGCGCTTCAGCCCCGACACGCTGCTGCAGGCCGCGACGACCTACGCGGTCGTCCTGTCCAACGACGTGCGCTCCGCCGACGGCGGCGAGCTGCAGCTCTCCAGCGACTGGAGCTTCACGACCGTCGCCGCGGAGCCCGCCGAGCCGGAGCCCGCCGATCCGGTGGACGATCCGGCACGCGACGCCGACGAAGACGGCCTGCCGGACGTCGACGATCCCGATCCCAGCGACCCCGACACGGACGATGACGGTCTGCTGGACGGCGAGGATCCGAATCCCACCAACCCTGATACCGACGGCGACGGTCTTCTGGACGGCGAGGATCCGAACCCCACGAACCCCGACACCGACGGTGACGGCCTCCTCGACGGCGAAGACCCCGACCCGACCAACCCCGACACCGATGGCGACGGCCTGCTGGACGGCGAGGACCCCGATCCCACCAACCCCGACACGGATGGCGACGGCCTGCTGGACGGCGAGGACCCCGATCCCACCAACCCCGACGTCGACCGCGACGGCGTGCCCGACGGCGAGGACGTGGACGTCGACGTCCCGGGCGTCACCTCGGTCAGCCCTGCCCCGTGGTCGATCGCCGACCGCGACACCGATATCCGCGTCCGCTTCGACGAGCCGATCGACCCCGCGACGCTCGGCACCGGCACGATCCGCGTGTACAGCGGCTTCCTGTCCGGCCTGCTCGAGGTGTTCTACTTCGGCGGTCCCGGCATCGACGGCACCCTCACGTACGACGAGGCGACTCAGGAGGCGGTGTTCACGCCGGCGACGCCCCTGAAGGCGGACGAGTGGCACTGGGTCGTCCTGGACCTGGACGTCGCCGACCTGGCGGGCAACGTGTTCTCCGGCGAGGGGACCTGGCTGTTCGCAACCGAACGCTGATCCGAACCTGCACGGCACGGCGCCGTCCCGGGGACCCGACCCCAGGACGGCGCTTCTTCGTGGGTCGGAAAGGGCAGAAACACGCGCCCGGGCACACGCCTCGTCGTCGTTCCCCATTCCTGCCGCGCAAGGTCTCGGTGCTATTCTTGAAAGTCTGATGCAAGGTCTGCGCGACAGCCTCACCTCCCAGCTCGGCTACCTCGACCCCGCTTCGATCCGGCGGGTCGAGGACGCGTTCGAGCTGGCGGACGACGCGCATAGCTCCATGAAGCGCCACTCGGGCGAGCCGTACATCACCCACCCGGTTGCGGTCACGGCGTTGCTTGCCGAGATGCACCTGGACGCCGACGCGCTCTGCGCCGGGCTGCTGCACGACACGGTCGAGGACACCGACGTCACGTTCGAGGACGTCGAGGAGCGGTTCGGGCCGGTCGTCCGCCAGATCGTGGAGGGCGAGACGAAGATCAGCAAGCTGGCCGTCCGCGTCTACGCCGACGAGCAGTCCGAGAACCTGCGGCAGATGCTGCTGTCGATGGTCAGCGACGTGCGGATCATCCTGGTCAAGCTGGCCGACCGGCTGCACAACATGCGCACGCTGGCGGTCATGCCGCCCCACAAGCAGCAGCGCATCTCGAAGGAGACGCTCGAGATCTTCGCGCCGCTGGCGCACCGGCTGGGGATCAGCCACATCAAGAACGAGCTGGAGGACCTGGCGTTCCAGTACCTGGAGCCCGAGCGGTACCAGCAGCTGAACCGTCAGGTGCGCATGCACCACGCCGAGCGGGAGCAGTACGTCCAGCAGGCCATCGCGGGCCTGACCGGCCGGCTGGACACCGAGGGCCTGGCGTTCGACCTGTCGGGCCGCAGCAAGCACCTCTACTCGATCCACCGCAAGATGCAGCGCGACAACAAGAGCCTGGACCAGATCTTCGACCTGATGGCGATCCGCGCCATCCTGGACCCGTTCGCGTCCGCGACCGACCTGGTGGGCGAGGAGGCCGAGAAGGCGGTGTGCTACCGCGCGCTGGGGATCGTGCACAGCCTCTGGACCCCGATCCCGGGCCGGTTCAAGGACTACGTCGCGGTGCCCAAGCCCAACGGCTACCAGAGCCTGCACACGACCGTGATCGGCACGCGCGGCCAGCCGATCGAGGTGCAGATCCGCACCCGCGCCATGCACGAGATCGCCGAGTACGGCGTCGCGGCCCACTGGGCGTACAAGCAGGGGATCGACGACACCCACGAGGTCGAGAGGCGCCTGAACTGGATGCACCAGCTTCTGGAGGCGGACGAGGACGCCGACAGCGCCGGCGCGTTCGTGGACGCCGTCAAGCACGACCTGCTGGGGGAGAGGGTGCTGGTGTTCACGCCGGCGGGGGACGTGCTGAACCTGCCGCGCGGCAGCACGCCGATCGACTTCGCGTACCAGGTGCACACCGAGGTGGGCCACCGCTGCATCGGCGCGCGCGTGAACGGCGAGATCGTCCCGCTGGGCCACGAGCTGACCACCGGCGACCGCGTCGAGGTGCTCACGAACCGCAGCAGCCACTACGGCCCCAGCCAGGACTGGCTGAACCTGACGATCACCCGCAGCGCGAAGCAGAAGATCCGTCACTGGTTCCGCGCGCAGGAGCGGACGGAGAAGGTGGACGCCGGCAAGCGCACGCTGGAGCGGGCGCTGCGCCGCAAGCAGCTGCCGATCGGCGCGCACATGACGAAGGCGAAGCTCGAGGCGGCCGCCCGCAAGCTGCTTCGCAGCGACAGCCCCGACGACCTGTACCTGGCCCTCGCCAACCGGCGCCTGCTGCCCCGCCAGGCGATCGAGGTGCTGGCGCCCGAGACGGCGAAGGACCGCAAGCCGGACCTGCCCACGCACACGCCGGAACGCAAGAGCATCAACGGCGTGTTCGTCGACGGCCTGGACGCGCCCGCCAACCTGGCGCAGTGCTGCGGGCCGGTGCGGGGCGACGACGTCGTGGGGTACATCACGCGGGGCCGCGGCGTCAGCGTGCACCGCGTCGACTGCCCCAACGTGCGTCACCTGATGCAGTCCGAGCCGGAGCGGTTCGTGAACGTCAGCTGGGACGTCCCCGCGGGCGAGGTGTTCCCGGTCGACTTCGAGATCGTCGCCATCGACCGTCCGGGCCTGCTGAAGGACGTCCTGGACGTGATCGCCGGCATGAACAAGTCCGCGACCCGCGTCTCGGCGGACGTCCAGTCCGCCACCAAGGCCCGCATCCACGTCCGCGTGGACGTCCGCGACCAGGCCGAGATCGAGTTCATCAAGGAGACCGTCAGCCGCATCGCGGACGTGACCCGGATCTACCGCAGCAAGCCGGGGTTGAAGGCGTGAGCGGGCGTTCCGACCGTCCGCACGGCGCTGCGCCCGCCGCCGAGGTGTCGGTGCTGTTCGTCTGCTTGGGCAACATCTGTCGATCGCCCACGGCCGAAGCGGTGTTCCGTCGCAAGGTCGAAGAGGCGGGGCTGGCCGACCGGGTCCGGATCGACTCGGCCGGGACCGGTTCGTGGCACGTTGGGAGCCCTTCGGACTCACGGGCGCAGGAGGCGGCCCAACGTCGCGGGCTGGATATGTCCTCGCAGCGTGGGCGGCAGATCGAGCCGGTCGACCTCGAGCGATTCGACTACGTGCTGGTGATGGACCGGAGCAACCTGCGGGACGTGAACCGGCTATCGCCCGGCAAGGCCGAGCTGTTCCTG
>CAZHCI010000228.1:0-4000 GCA_964530905.1 uncultured bacterium | reverse complement strand
CTCCGGATGAAGGCGTTCTGCGACGACGTGCGCGAGCACTACCAGGCCTCGCCACTGCGCGCGCCACGCTCGGGCGAGGGCGACGACCTGCCCGCGTTGACCCTCTCCGAGACGGAGGCGTTCTTGCGCCGCCTCGAGGTTCGCCAGCTGCGGCCCGTTCGCACGATGGAGGCCGCGTTCCGGCTGGCGGAGAGCACGGCCTGGGGCCGTCGGCGCCGCGCCATCTTCAGCGCCCGGCGCGCCCGGCTGGCGTGGCTCCACGGCATGGCGCAGATCTACGGGCCGTACGCCGAGAGCCGCTCGCGCTTCATGACGTTCAACCTGCAGCGGGCTTGGCGATCCCTGGGCGAGGCCGACCGCGCCACGTTCCCCTTCGACGTCCGCACCCTGGACTGGAAGCGCTACGTCCAGCAGGTACACCTTCCCGGCGTGGAGCGCTTCCTGCTTCGCAGGTCCGACCGCGGGGCACCCGTCGACCTCGAAGATGACCCGCCGGCACACGCGTCGCCCAGAGCGGAGGCCGTCGCCCAGCCGCCGGGCATCCCGCGCTCCGGCTGGGCGCGGGCCGAGCAGGTCCTGGCCCTGACCCGAGAGACGAGCCCCGCCGAGGCGGCGGCCTGGACCACCCCCTCCTACAAGCGCGCCATCCGGCGCGCCAGCCTGCAGGCGATCCGGCTGACGGCGCGCCTGCGCCTCGAGCTGGCGTGGGAGGGACGCGAACAGGTGCCCGAGCGGGGTCCCTTCATCGTGGTGGCCAACCACACCAGCCACGTCGATACGGGCGTGCTGCTGGCCGCGCTGGGGCCGTTGGCGGAGCACACCCACCCCACCGCCGCCGCGGACTACTGGTTCCGGCGGCCGGCCTTGGCCTGGCTGCTGCACGCCACGATGGGCGGCATCCCGTTCGACCGGCAGCGCCGCAACGTGGCGCGCGCCCTGGCGCTCCCGGCCCAGGTGCTGCGCAACGGGCACGCCCTGATCTTCTACCCCGAGGGGACGCGCAGCCCCGACGGCTCCCTGCATCCGTTCCGCAGCACGGTGGGGCTGCTGGCGCTGGCGTCGGCCGCGCCGATCGTGCCGGTCGCCATCACGGGCGCGGCGCAGGCGCTTCCGAAGGGGCGGACCTGGATCGCCCATCGTCCCGTGAGCGTCCGCTTCGGTTCGCCGATCGAGATCGAGCCGTACCTGACGCGTCTCGACGGCGAGAGCGTCGCCAGCGTCTCGCGACGCATCGCGAACGACGCGCACGACGCGGTCGCGCGCCTGCAGGCGCGCGGTACCGTTCAGGAGAAGGAGGCAGCGCGATGACCACGGGCAGCACACCGGAACCCCCTGGCGCACCGAGGGGCGGCGCTGCGGGGCGCCCCTACGACCCGGCACCGGGCCGGCGCTACCCGCACCTGTGGGGCTACGACGACACCCGCTTCGAGTTCCTCGACCCGCGGACCGTGCACTTGACCGGCGACCGCTACCCGCTGGCGGGGGCGCCGCTGCCGCACTTCATGCCGTTCGTCGAAGCGCTGCTCGGCGTCCCCGTCGGGCCGGAGCACCTGCAGCAGACCCCGCCGCCGCCGGTGCTGCCGGAGCCGGTACGCGCCCCGGCGTTCTTGGACGAGCTTCGCGCCGCGCATCCCGGCGCGCGGATCGAGGACGACGACGAGAGCCGCCTGATCCACAGCCACGGCCAGCTCAGCGTCGAGGAGATCTACCGCCTTCTGGGCGGCGGCATCCCGGATCGACTGGTGGACCTGGTCGTCCACCCGGTCAGCGAAGAGGAGGTCGTCACGCTGGTGCGCCTGGCCGACCGGCACGGCGTGGTGCTCATCCCCTACGGTGGCGGAACGAACGTGTCCGGCGCCCTCGCCTGCCCCCCGCAGGAGCGGCGCACCATCGTCTCCGTCGACATGCGCGGGATGAGCCGCATCCTCGAGATCGACCGCGCCAACGGCCTCGTCGTGGTCGAGGCCGGCATCACGGGCAAGGAGCTCGAGGTCCGGCTGGAGGCGGAGGGCCTCACCTCCGGCCAGGTGCCCGACAGCCTGGAGCTCTCGACCGTCGGTGGGTGGATCGCCACGAACGCCAGCGGCATGAAGAAGAACCGCTACGGCAACGTCGAGGACGCCGTCCTGGACGCCGTGCTGGTGACCCCCCGCGGCGAGGTCCGCGCGCGGCCCGTCGTGCCGCGCTCCTCGACGGGCATCCAGGCGCAGCGGCTGGCGTTCGGCAGCGAGGGCGGGCTGGGCATCGTCACCCGTGCCGTGCTCCAGGTGTGGCCGCTGCCCGAGGCCCAGCGCTACGCCTCGTTCGTGTTTCCCGACTTCGAGGCGGGCGTCCGCTACCTGCGCGCCGTGCAGGCCGCCGGGATCCGGCCCGCCAGCATCCGCCTCACCAACAACACCGAGTTCCGGCTCGGGCAGGCGCTCGGCCGCGCACGACGCGGCACCAGCGCGCTGGTCGCGAAGCTGAAGAAGGCGTACGTCACGCGCGTGAAGCGCTTCGACCCCGAGCGGATGGTGGCGTGCACCGTCGTCATGGAGGGCTCGGCCGCCGAGGTGCGCCAGCAGGCGCGCGGCCTGTTCGGCCTCCTCGCCCAGCACGGCGGCCTCTCGGGCGGTCCGGAGAACGGCCGCCGCGGCTACGCCGTCACCTTCGCGATCGCCTACATCCGCGACTTCCTGAACACGCTGGGGATCCTGGGCGAAACGTTCGAGACCTCCGCCCCGTGGAGCCGGATCCACGACATCACCGACGCCGTCGAGGCGGAGCTGAGGCGGCTGTGCGACGAGCGCGGCGTGCCCGGCAAGCCGTACCTGTCGTACCGCATCTCCCAGAGCTACCGCACCGGCGTGTGCATCTACTTCACGATGGGCTTCTGCGGCCGCGGCCTCGCCGACCCGGAGCGAACCTTCCACGAGATCGAGCACCGCATGCGCGAGGTCGTCCTGGAGCAGGGCGGCTCCCTATCGCACCACCACGGGGTCGGCAAGATCCGCCAGGACTTCGTCCCCAGAGTCCACTCCGAGGCGTCGATCGGCGCCGCCCGGGCGCTGAAGCGCTCGCTCGACCCGAACGACGTGTTCGGAGCGGGCAACCATGCGTTCGGGCCCGTCGCCCCGGTGGCCACGCCGGCCGCGGACCCCGTCGCCGACGGAACGACGTGACCGGACGCCCCGCGGGCGGCACGTTCACCGACCGGGTGGTTCTCGTGACGGGGGCGTCCTCCGGCGTGGGCGCGGCCGTCGCACGGGCGTTCGCCGCCGGCGGCGCCGACGTCGCGCTGATGGCGCGATCGAAGGCCGGCCTCGAGCTCGTCGCCGAAGCCTGCCGCCAGGCCGGCCGGCGGGCGCTGGTCGTGCCGGCGGACGTGACCGTGCCGGCGGAGTGCGACGCGGCGGTCGCGCGGACGGTCGACCGGTTCGGCCGCCTCGACACCGTCGTCGCGAGCGCCGGGCTGGGCATGTCGGCGCGCTTCGACGAGCTCGCGGACACGAGCGTCCTGCGGCGCCTGATGGACGTGAACTACCACGGCGTCGCGAACGTCTTCCTGCCCGCGCTGCCGCACGTCGTCGAGCGCCGCGGCATGCTCGTGACGATCTCCTCGGTGCAGGGCGTCGTGGGCGTGCCGGGGCGCAGCGGGTACGCCGCCTCCAAGCACGCGCTGCAAGGCCTGTGCGACTCCCTGCGCATCGAGCTCCGCGGCAGCGGCGTCGACGTTCTCACCGTCCTCGCACACTGGGTGCGCGGCACCGGGCTCCGGTCGCGGGCGCTCGGGCCCGACGGCGCGCCGCGCTCGACGGCGGCGCCGCACCGCGACGCCAGCGCGACCGACCTCGACACGCTCACGCAGGCCGTACTGCGGGGCGTCCGCGCCCGCAGGCGACGCGTGTTCGTGCCGGGCTGGATCCGCTGGTTGCCGCTGCTGGCCGAGGTCGCACCCGGCATGGCCGACCGGATCGTGGCGGGCCGGATGGAACGGGAGGCACGGGGTGGGTGAGGGGCC
>CAZHCI010000227.1:0-4037 GCA_964530905.1 uncultured bacterium | reverse complement strand
GGCGTGCTGACCAGCACGCAGGTGCAGTCCGGCCGCGTGCGCGATGCGCGGTTCGGCATCGGCGTGAACCTGACGTACGCTCCCGAGATCGTTTCGGCTCCAGGCACGTTGACGGCCGGACGCCTGGCCGATGCCGACGGCGTGTTCGCCGGTCCCGACGCATGGGCCGTTCTGCTTCCTGCGCTCGCGCGCCGGCTGGCGCACGGCCGTGACGCCGTCGCCCGCGGAAACGGCGCGGGTCTCGTCGACCGCTACCGCGACCGCGCCGCGTTCCTGGGTCGCCACGTGACGATCTGGCCGGTCGACGACGACGGCGCCGGACGCGTGCAGGCGCCGACGCCGATCGCCCAGGGGCGCGTGCTGGAGCTTCGGCCCGACCTGTCGCTGATCCTGGAGGGCGTGGCCGAGCCGGTCCGGAACGGCCGGATGACGATCGACCGATGACGCGCCGCTCGCGGACGAAGGAAACGTGCGAAGCAAGGACGTCGGTCCCCTGCGCCCGGGTCCCGATCAGGCGTACGATTCCAAGGTCGGCCGTTCGCGCGAAGGCGTCCACGCGTCCACGGCCGAGCATGAGTCCCGCTGGACGCCGGCTTCGACTCCGCTTCGGCGGAGCGCGTGGAAGGCGATCATGACCGAACCCGCACTCTGGACGCTGTCGCTTCAGGCGTTCTCCGCCGTGATCGTGGTCCTGACGCTGTTGGCCACCGCGGTCCGTCTGTTGACGCTCGTGTTCCAGGCGCCTCCTCCGGCGCCCGTCGCAGCGCCCGTCGCAGCTCCCCCCGCAGGGCCCGCTCCCGGGCGTGCCGACGGCGCGGGCGGGACCGACGCGGGCGGGACCGACGCGTTCGTTCTTGCCGCCATCCACGCCGCGGTTCAGCGTGCCCATCCCGGGGCGCGCGTCACCCGCGTCGACGAAGTGAGGTCCGACGCACGATGAGAGGCCCGCGATGATCCACGCCAGCAGCCCCAAGAAGATCCGCGTCATGCTCACCGCGTTCCGCGACGGCTTGCAGAGCGTGTTCGGCGGCAAGGTGCGCACCGACGACATCCTCCCCGCGATGGAGATCGCAGCGAACATGGGGATTCGACACTTCGAGTTCGGTGGAGGAGCTCGCTTCCAGGCGCCCATCTTCTACGTCGGCGAGAACCCGTTCGAGTCGATGGATCGCATGCGGGCCATCGTCGGTCCCGACGTGGACCTGCAGATCCTGACGCGGAGCGTGTCGGGCGTGACGCTCACGGGGCAGGGAATCGAGGCCCTGTCGTTGCAGGCGCGCCTCATGCACCGGCACGGCACCACGTGGGACCGCAACTTCGACTTCATGAACGACGTCGACAACCTGATCCGCACCGGCCGTCCGATCGTCGAGGCGGGCATGCACCACCAAGTCACGGTGTCGACGATGGGCCTGCCCTACGCCTCGGAGAAGGTGCACACGCCGGCGTTCTACGTGGACGTGGCGCGCCGGCTGATGGACGGCGACGTCCGCATCGACTCGCTCTGCATCAAGGACGCGTCCGGCACGACCGATCCGACCACCGTGTACGAGACCGCGAAAGGGATCAAGAAGCTCTTGGGCGACGAGATTCCGCTCTGGTTCCACACGCACGACACCGCCTCGATGGCGGTCGCGTGCAACATGGCGGCGATCGAGGGCGGCGTCGACGGGATCGACCTCTCGGTCCGTCCGTTGGCGTCCGGCACCTCGCAGCCGGACGTCCGCTCGATGTGGCACGCGCTGAAAGGCACCGGCTACGAGCTGGACCTGGACGTGAGCCGGATCGGCGAGGTGGAAGGGGCCCTGACCGACGGGCTCGAGGCGTACGCGTTCAACCCGATCACCCTGGCCGCCGATGCGCGGGTCGTGAACTTCCCGATGCCTGGCGGCGCGATCGGACCCAACGTCCACATGATGGCGGGCGCGGGGATCCTCGACCGCTACGGCGAGGTGCTGGCCGAGTTTCCCGTCGTCGTCAAGGCGGGCGGCGCCTGGACCAGCGTCACGCCCGGCAGCCAGCAGTACTGGCTGCAAGCGTTCAACAACGTGCTCTACGGTCGTTGGGAGAAGATCGACGGAGGCTTCGGACGGTCCGTGCTGGGCTACTTCGGCCGTCCGCCCGAGCCGCCCGACCCCGAGGTCGTCCGCATCGCCGCGGACCAGCTGGGGCTCGAGCCGTACGATGGCGATCCGCTGGAGCGGGCCCCCGACAGCCTCGGGCCGGCCGAAGCCGCGCTGAAGGAGCACGGCCTGCCGGTGACGGAGGAGAACGTGTTCCTGGTCGCCTCGGCGATCGTGCCCGGCAAGAGCATGGACCTGAACGAGGGTCTGCGGCTGCTGAGCGGCAAGGCGCGCGTCCGGCTGCCGCTGAAGGAGACGGCCGAGCCCGCGGCCGCCGCCGCCCCGGCGGCCGCTGCCGCCCCGGCCGCCCCTGCGCCCGCCCCCACGGCGGCGGCGTCCCCCGCCGTCCCCGCCTGGACCGAGCCGGTGCGCACGACGTGCACCGTGAGCGAGAACGGCGTGACGCGCACGTTCGAGGTCATTCTGGCCCCGCCCGCGGCCGACGCGCCCGCAGCGGCGCAAGGCCCCTCCGCGACCGCGGTGCAGACGCCGCTTCCGGTGCCGGCCTCCCCGACGTCGCCCGCGCCGGAGCCGGTCGCCGAGCCGGTCGCCGTCCACTCGCCGTTCGGCGGCAAGGTCGAGGTGCTCACCGTGCACGTCCACGAGGGCGACACGGTCGCCGCCGGTCAGGTCGTCGCGACGGTCGAGGCGATGAAGGCCGAGCACGACGTCAGGTCGCCGGTCGCGGGGACCGTCGTCACGGTCCCGGTCCGGCCTGGCGACGAGGTCGGCGCGGAAACCCCCATCGTCACGATCGGAGGGTGAGGTGGACGGCTGGACCGCGCTGCTGCAAGGCAGCGGATTCGCGGCGCTGAGCTGGCAGAACCTGGTGATGTTCGTCATCGCGGGCGTGCTGATCTACCTTGCCGTGACCCGCAACTACGAGCCGCTGCTGCTGATCCCGATCGGCTTCGGCGCGGCGCTGGCGAACCTGCCGGGCGCCAACCTGATGGCGTCCAGCACGTACGTGGCGGACCCCGGCGCGCATACCCCGCTGCTGCAGCTGATCTACGACGCGGGCATCGCGACCGAGCTGCTGCCGCCGCTGATCTTCCTCGGCGTCGGCGCGCTCACCGATTTCCGGCCTTTGCTGGCGCGGCCCGTGATGCTGATCCTGGGCGCGGCGGCGCAGGTGGGGATCTTCGTCGCGGCGCTGGGCGCGCACTACCTGTTCGGGTTCGACCTTCGCGAGGCGGCGTCGATCGGCATCATCGGCGGCGCCGACGGTCCCACCTCGATCTTCCTGACCGCGATCCTCGCGCCGGAGCTGCTGGGGGCCGTGGCGGTGGCCGCGTACAGCTACATGGCGCTGGTCCCGGTGCTGCAGCCGCCCGTGCTGCGCGCCCTGACGACCCGCGCCGAACGCGAGATCCCCGTCCCCGAGGAGCGGACCGTGTCCCGGACCGCCGTGATCCTGTTCCCGATTCTAATCACCGTGCTCGTGTCGCTGGCCGTCCCGCCCGCCGCGCCGCTGATCGGCCTGCTGATGTTCGGCAACCTGCTGCGCGAGTCGGGCGTCACCGATCGACTGGCGAAGACCGCTTCGGGTCCGATGATCAACATCGTCACGATCCTGTTGGGACTGGTGGTGGGCGCCACGATGGACGGCGCCAGCTTCCTCCGGCCCGAGACGCTTTTCATCCTGCTGCTCGGGGCGGTCGCGTTCGTGGCCAGCACCGCCGGCGGCATCCTGCTGGCGAAGGGCATGAACCTGCTGTTGCCCAAAGGCAAGCGCATCAACCCGTGCATCGGCGCGGCCGGCGTCTCGGCGGTCCCGATGTCGGCACGCGTGGTGCAGAACTTCGTCGCCAAGCACACCCACGGGCGGGTGAACCCGCTGATGGCGGCGATGGGCCCCAACGTCGCCGGCGTGATCGGCTCGGCGGTGGCGGCGGGGGTGTTCCTGGCGATCCT
>CAZHCI010000226.1:0-4045 GCA_964530905.1 uncultured bacterium | reverse complement strand
TCGACGATCCCGCGGCCGAGGTCGCCCGCATCCTGGCCACCCCGCCGGAGGCCGGGCAGGCGCTGCTGGCCGCGCGTCCGTTCGACCTGAGCGCCCTGGTGGCGCTGGGGCCTGCCGACCGGTCCGGCAGCCAGGCCGACCCGACCGAAGCTCATTCGGTCCGGGTACCCTGACGCCATGCAGGCGGACCGTACCCCTTCGATCCCGACCGCGCCTGGGCCGGCCGATCGCACGCCCGAGAGCGCGCACGGCCACCACCCCGTTCACTACCCTGTTCACCACCCCGCTCACGCGCCCACTCCCCGCGCCTACCTGCGCACCGTGGCTGCGGGCCTCGTCCTGGCGCTGACCGTTCCGCCGGCCGTTCCCGTCGCCGCGGCTCTCGTCCAGTCGGCCGTCGCGCCGGCGCCCGTCGCCTCGACCGAGACCGATGCGCGGGCCGTGCCCGGCACGGCGTGGGCGCAGGACGACCCGGACACCAGCACCGACAGCGACGCCGCCGCGGACGACGATTCCGCCACCGACCGCTCGACCGACCCCTCCGCCGACGCCATCGCGCGCCTGACGGTCGTTCCGCACGGCGACCAGTCGTTCGACCTGCTGACCGGCGAGACGACGCTGCCGGACGGCGGGGTGATCGTGGACACCGAGACCGGGCTGCGGCTGGACGCGGGGTTCGTGCGCTACCGCGAGGGCGACTACATCGAGGCGCGCGACGCGACCGCCGAAACGGCGGGCGGCTCGCTGTCCGCGCCGGCGCTGCGCATCGACGTGCCGACGCTTGTCGCGACGGCGCCCGAGGGCGTGCGGTACGAGCGGGAGGGCCTGGAGCTGATCGCCGACGCCGCGGAGCTTCGCTTCGGCTCCGAGCTGGTGCGGTTCGAGCATCCCACCGGCGAGTCGCTGGACCTCGAGGCGCGGGCGCTGCTGCTGGACATCCGGACCGGCGACGCGTTGCTGCTGGGGCCGTACCGCTTCCAGGACGGTCCGTTCGTCCTGACCGACGATCGCGAGGACGCCGCGCTGCAGCTGAGGCCCGTCACGACCGATGCGGGCACGCCGACGTACCGCGCCGCCAACGAGGTGGACGAGGATCTGTGGACGCGCATGGCGCCGCTCCTCTGAGCCGCGTCGTGCGGCTCCTGACCGTCCTGGCGATCGCCGTGACGCTGAGCGTCGCGGTCGGGCAGGAGCAGGCTCCGGGCGCCACGGAGCAGCGCCGACTGGACGCCGCCTCGCTGCTCGATCCGCCGCTGGGGCAGCCGTGCTCCGAGGACGGCGCCGTCGTCGAGATCGAGGGCGTGGGGCGCGCCGTGTACGACACGATCGTGTTCGACGGCGCGCTGGGGCTCGCTCGCCTGTCGGGCGGGGTGTGCGTCGAGGTGCCCGCGATCGAGCTTCGCCTCCGCGCCGACGTGGTCGAGCTCACCGGCCTGAACGTCGATCCGAGCGTCGCCGCGCCGCCGCCGGTGCTGAGCGCCGGTCCGGCCATCCTGGGGGTCGACGGCTGGCGCCTGCGGGTCGACGAGCTGACCGGTCCGGTGGACGCGCTGTCGGTCCGCGGCGTGATCGTGCTGGGCACCGGCGTGGTGGGCACGGCCCGCAGCGGCCGGTTCTCGGAGGGCGGCTCGATCCTGAACGACGTGACGCTGGCGACCCGCGACTACCTTCTGGAGGCCAGCGTCGCGCGGCTGCGGGGCAGCGAGCTGGTCCTGACCGACGCCAGCGGGACCAGCTGCACCTGCGGGGTGGAGCGCTACCGGCTGCTGGGCAGGACCGTCCGCACGAACCTGTCCACGGGCGATGGGTCGGTCGATGGGTCGGTCGATGGGTCGGTCGACGGTGCCGGCAGCGGGTTCGCCGAGACGATCGTCGAGGAGCCCCGCCTCCGCATCCTCGGTGTCGAGATCCCGCTGGGCGACGAGCTGGTCCTCGGCCCGGACGGTCCCCAGGTCGAGCTGCCGGTCGAGGTGGCCGAGAGGAAGGACCTGGGCACGGTCGCCGTGCTGCGGGTGGGCGACGCCGCCGAGGGACGGCTGGAGCTGGGCGCCGCCAGCGAGCCGAGCCTCGCCCCGCTGGTGTCGTTGCGCGTGCAGCAGGACGGCACGGTCGTGGGCCTGCAGGTGGACGGGCGCGGTCTGGACCTGACCGCCAGGAGCCGGCGATCGCTGGGCGGCGGCGCATGGGGAGAGACGCTCACCGACGTCGATCTACAGAGCGAACCCGGCGTGCTCCGGAGCGGCGGCGCGCTGGGCTGGAGCGGACGGACGCCGGTTCCGCTGGGACCGCTGGAGGGCGTCACGGCGCGGCTGGACGTCCGGGCGGGCGCCGAGATCGCCGCGGAGCCCGCCCGAGACGGACCCGACGCGGGCCGGGGCCCCGCCTCGATCCGCCTGCCGGGCCGGGCGGACGCCCGCCTGGACGCGCCGTTGGCGCCGTGGGCGCGCGCGTCGCTACGGCTGACGGGCCAGGCGGTCGCGTACCCCGGCGCGATCGTGCCTGCCGCTCCGGGTGGCGGGGCGACGCCCAGCGCCGGGTTCGGTCAGGCCGCCGTGAGCGTGGCGCCGTCGATCCGCTTCGACCACGCGCGCAGCAGCCTCGAGCTGGGCGGGATCCGCCGCTGGCCGGCGGGCGCCAGCCCGTTCGAGTTCGACGAGGTCGGCGATCGCGCCCGGCTCAGCGCGGACGCGGTGGCCGCGGTCGGTCCGTTTCGCGCTCGCGCCGACGTGCTCTGGCGCTTCGCGCCGGAGGACCCGGGCGCCGAGGACCTCGAAGCCCGGCTGTCGGCGCAGGTCGGCCTGGGCGGGGCGTGGAGCGTGACGCCGACGGTGGAGGCGGACCTGGCGGCGCTGGCCGGCGGCCCCGCCGACGAGGACTGGCTCGAGGCGCGGCTCGACCTCAGGCGCGAAGGCGCCGAGGCCGACCGTGCTAGCGACGCCCCCTTCGATCCGACGGTCGAGGGTCGCCTGGCCGTCCGTTGGGACGCCCAGGCGTGGACGGTCCGGTCGGTGCGCGCCGGCGTGACCGGCGTCCAGGGCGACGATCTGGGCCTGGGCCTCCAGGCCGAGCTGCGCCCCGAGCCGTGGACGCTCACCTCGCTCGAGGCGTCGGTCCACTGGCCGTTCGACCTGGGTGGCGACGAGGCGGGGGTGCGCCTGGTGCCGTTCGTCGCGCTGGACGTGGCGCCGTGGTGGACGGGGGAGGGCGGCCCGCGGCTGAGCGGTCACGGGCTGCGGGCGTACCTGCGGGACTGCTGCGGGACGTTGATCGTCGGCTACCGCGCGGACGACGAGGACGGCCTCAGCGTGGAGCTGGGCGTCCGGCTGCCCACGCTGCAGCTGACCGACCTGCCGCTGGAGGAGCTGCTGCAAGGCCTGCCGATGTATGGTGACGCGCCGTGAAGCGGATCGATCGCGCCCTCCTGGCCGAGGCCCTGCCGGCCCTGATGTTCGGCGCGCTGCTGTACTCCATCCTGGCGGTCACCAGCACGACGCTGCCGCGCCTGACCTGGCTGGTGGGCGCGACCGTGCCGGAGCTGCTGCGCTGGCTGGCGGCGCAGATGCCGACCGCGCTGGCGCAGACGATGCCGATCGCGATGGTGCTGGCGGTGCTGCTGACGTTCGGCCGGATGGAGGGCGACAAGGAGCTGCTGGCGCTCCGCGCGGGCGGCGTGGCGCTGGGCCGGATCATCGCGCCGATGCTGGTGCTGGGCGCCCTCGCGACGGCCGGCACGCTGGCGGTGTACCAGTGGGTGACGCCCCGCACGCACGCCTGGGTCGCGACCGAGTACTGGCGCATGACGGCCGGCGGGACCGGCTTGTTCCGCCTGGCGGGACAGGCGCTGCCGGTGGGCGAGTTCGCGTTGACGTTCGACCGCACCGCGGGCCGCGGCTCCCGCATCGAGGGCGTCCGGATCGAACGGTGGGAGGGCGAGCGCCTGACCCTGGTCCGGGCCGACTCGGCGGTGTTCGAGGGGACCGAGCTGGTCCTGCAGGGCTACCGCACGCAGATCTTCGACCTCGCGGCGTTGGACCGCGAGGCGGCC
>CAZHCI010000225.1:0-4056 GCA_964530905.1 uncultured bacterium | reverse complement strand
CGGCCCTCCTGGAGGACCCATGCGCGATCATCCCGGACTGCCCTTCCCCCTAGGCGAGTACCACGACCGACTCGACGGCCTCCGGAGGCGGATGGACGCCTGGGGGCTGGTCGCGATGCTCACCACCACCCCCGAGAACATCACCTACCTGACGGGGTTCGAAAGCCCCGGCCACTACTGGTGGCAGGGCATGGTGATCCCGCTGCACGGCGAGCCGACGACGATCTCGCGGCTGCTCGAGATCGCCGGCATGACCGCGCTCGCCTGGATCGAGCCGGAGTTCAACGTCGGCTACCGCGACGATCAGGATCCGATGGAGATGCTCTCCGGTCAGCTCACCGCCATGGGGCTCGACGGAGGCCGCGTCGGCTACGAGCGCGACGGCTGGTTCTTCACCGCCGCGCAGCAGGACCGGCTGTTCTCGCTCCTGCCCGGCGTGGACTGGATCGACGCGTCGGGAACCGTCGAGGAGGGGCGCGTGGTCAAGAGCCCGCGCGAGATCGAGCGGATCCGCGACGCGGCGCGCACCACCGAGGCGGGCATGCGCGCCGGCATCGACGCGGTCCGCGCCGGAGCGACCGAGAACGAGGTCGCCGCCGAGCTGATGTCGGCCCTGATCCGATCGGGCAGCGAGTGGCCCTCGATCGTGCCGTTCGTCGCCTCGGGCGAGCGGGGCGCCATCGGCCACGCCACCTGGGCGGGTCGCCGGATCGAGCCGGCCGACACGGTGTTCCTCGAGATCTCGGGATGCCGCAGCCGCTACCACGCGCCGATGATGCGCACCGTCGTGGTCGGCGATCCGGACGAGGACGCACGCCACGCCTTCGCCGCCGTCCAGGACGCCTTCGACGCCGCGCTCGAGGCGATCCGCCCCGGCGTGCCCGCCGGCGACATCGACCGCGTCGCCCGGCAGGTGATCGCGCGGAGCGGGTTCGGCGGCACGCAAGCGTCGCGGGTGGCCTACTCGGTCGGGATCGCGGTGCCTCCGGACTGGGGCGAGGGGCAGATCCTCAGCATGAAGACGGGCGAGACGCGCCCGCTTCGAGAGAACATGACGTTCCACCTGCTCCCGTGGGTACAGATGCCGGGCAAGGGCGGCGTCGGCTGCACCGAGACGATCCGCGTCACGGCCGACGGCGCGGAACGCCTGACCGACTTCCCGCGCGAGCTGTTCGTGCGCTAGACCTGAATGTGGACGCGCGCGTCCTCGCCCAGCAGGTGGACGGCGTCGGAGAAGCGGATCACGCGTGAGCGGAGGCCCATCGACACCGTGTGGGTCCGTGCGCCGGAGCCGAAGAACTTGACGCCCCGAAGCAGGTCGCCGTCGGTGATCCCGGTCGCGGCGAACACGATCTGGGAGCCTGGCGCCAGATCGGTGGTGCGGTACGAGCGGCCGTGCTCGATCCCGGCGGCGTCGAGCCGTTCACGCTCGTCGTCGTCCCTGGGCACGAACCGGCCCACGATCTCCCCGCCCAGGCAGCGCAGCGCGGCCGCGGCCAGCACCCCTTCGGGAGCGCCGCCCGTGCCCATCACCGCGTGGATGTTCGTGCCCCGCACCGTCGCCGACAGCGCGGCGATGACGTCGCCGTCGCCGATCAGCTTCACGCGGGCGCCCGTCTTGCGCACCTCGGCGAGGAGTTCCTCGTGCCGAGGGCGGTCCAGGATCACCACCGTCAGGTCGCGCACGCTCCGGTCCAGGCTGGACGCGATCGCCTGCAGGTTCGCGGCCACCGGCCAGTCGAGGTCCACCATCCCCACGGCCGGCGGACCGACGATGAGCTTCTCCATGTACACGTCGGGCGCGTGGAGCAGCCCGCCCCGTTCCGAGATCGCGATCACCGCGACCGATCCGTTCACCATTCGGGCGGTGATGCCGGTCCCCTCGACCGGGTCGACGGCGATGTCCACCGCCCAGGCGCCCTTGCCGGCGCGCCCCACGCGCTCGCCGATGTAGAGCATCGGCGCGTCGTCGCGCTCCCCTTCGCCGATGACGATCTCGCCGTCGATCTCGAGCTCGTTCAGGACGCGGCGCATCGTCTCCGTGCCGGCGTCGTCGACGAGATCCTCGTCACCCATCCCGGCCACGCGGCCCGCGGCGATGGCGGCCTGCTCGGTCACCCGGACCGTGTCCAGCACGAGAGCACGTTCGAGGGCGGTCGCGTCGGCTGCGGGGTGCGTCAGATCGTCCATGCGTCCACTCTGACCCGCGCGCCGGGGCTCGCCCGTGTTGTACGTGAAGCATGCGACCGAGGCGCCCGTCCGCGTCGGCGAGCGCGCGCCTCTCGGCCCCCTTGCGTCAGCCCTCGGGAACCGTCCGCTCGCGATGGCGCGCGATCAGGGTCTCGGCCACCTCGCCCAGGCCGACGCCGCGCTCGCGCAGCAGCACCGTGAGGTGGAACAGCAGGTCGGCCGCCTCGTCCCGCATGCCGTCCAGGTCGCCCTCGAGGGCAGCGACGATCGTCTCGCCCGACTCCTCGACGACCTTCTGCGCGACGTAGCCCAATCCGCGCTCGTGGAGCCTGGCGACGTACGAGCCTTCGGGAAGCTCCGCGAGTCGCTGGTCGACGACGCGCTGCAGCAGACCGAACGCGGAGGCGGGGACGCCGCTCTCGGCCTCGACGATCGGACGGTGGAAGCAGCTTCGCGCGCCGGTGTGGCACGCCGGACCGGTCTGGCGGACCTGGTAGAGCACGGCGTCGCCGTCGCAATCGAGCACGACCTCGACGACGCGCTGCACGTGGCCGCTGGTCGCCCCCTTGCGCCACAGCTCGTCACGCGACCGGCTGTGGTAATGCGCGTCGCCGCTCGCGAGCGTGGCCTCGAGCGCCTCCCGGTCGGCCCAGGCCAGCATCAGCACCTCGCCGGAGGCGGCGTCCTGCGTCACGACCGGGACCAGCCCGGTCTCGCCGAAGGCGACGTCGTCGATGCCGAAGGCGGCACGGGGTTGCGTCATGCCCGCGAGTCTACCCGCCCGCCCTGGACGGCGTCCGCCCTGGACAGCGCACGCTCCAGATCGGCGATCAGGTCGTCCGGATGCTCGATGCCGACCGAGACGCGCAGCAGGTCGGGAGGCGTGGGCGTGTCCGGACCCTCGACCGGCGCGCGGTGCTCGATCAGGCTCTCGACCCCGCCCAGGCTCGTGGCTCGGGCGAACAGCCGCGTGCCCGACGCCACGCGGTCGGCCGCCTCGGCGCCGCCGCGGACGCGGAACGACAGCATCGCGCCGGGACGCGTCATCTGCGCGCGAGCCAGCCGGTGTTGCGGGTGGGATGCGAGGCCCGGGTAGCGAACCTCGATCACCGCCGGATGTCCCTCCAGGAACGCCGCGACCCGCTCGGCGCCGGTGCACGACGCCTGGACGCGAAGCGCCACCGTCCGGAGCCCGCGCAGCGTCAGCCAGGCGTCGAACGGCGAGGGAACCGCCCCCTCCTGGCGCTGCAGCCAACGGACCCGCGCGAAGGTCGGATCGTCCTCGCCCCGCGCCAGCACCGCCCCGCCCAGCACGTCGCTGTGCCCGGCGAGGTACTTCGTCGTCGAGTGCATCACCACGTCCGCGCCCAGCGCGAACGGATCGGACAACGGCGGCGGCGTCCAGGTGGCGTCCACCGCCAGGCGCGCCCCCGCGGCGTGGGCCGCGTCGGCCGCCGCGCGAAGGTCGGTCAGCTTCAGCCGAGGATTCGACGGCGTCTCGACCCACACCAGCGAGGCGCCCGGCTCCAGGGCGCGCCGGAGCGCCGCCGCATCGGCCATGTCCACGTACGTCACCTCGGCCCGCCAGCGGTCCCGCTCCCCTTCGAGCAGCGTCCGAACGCCGTGGTACATGTCGTCCGGCACGAGCAGGCGGCCGCCCGGCTCGACGGTCCTGAGCACGGCCGCGGCGGCCGCCGAGCCGGACGCGAACGCCGCGCACGCGCCCGCGCCCGGCTGCAGCGCCGTGAGCGCGGCCTCCAGGGCGTGACGGGTCGGATTCTCGGCCCGCGTGTACACCCACTCGGCGCGGGGCTGACCGCCCGGGTCGCGCACGAAGGTGGTCGAGGGATGGATCGGCGGCGTGAC
>CAZHCI010000224.1:2541-4063 GCA_964530905.1 uncultured bacterium | reverse complement strand
ACTACCTCGCCGCCTTCTGGGACGAGCCCTGCTTCGACGCCTGGGAGGAGGGCCGGACGCAGCACCACACCAGCACCCTCGCGTCGTGCTGCGCGGGGTTGCGGGCGGCGTCGACGTTGCTGGGGGGTTCCGGCAGCGGCTCCGCTTCGGATCCGTACGCGGAGGCGGCCGGGGCCGCGTGGCGCTACATCAGCGACCGCTGCGTCGCGAACGGCCACTACACGAAGCGCGTGGGCAGCGAGGAGGTCGACGCCTCGCTGCTGTGGCTGGCCACGCCGTTCGGCCTGGTGGACGAGGACGATCCGGTGTTCGGGCGGACCCTCGAGCGGATCGAGCGGGAGCTGGTGGTGGACGGCGGCGTGATCCGCTACCGGGCCGACACCTTCTACGGTGGGGGCGCCTGGGTCCTGCTCACGGCCTGGCTGGCGTGGCACCACGCGCGCCACGGCAGGCGCGGGCGGGCGGCCGAGCTGCTGGCGTGGGTCGAGGCGCAGCGGGCCGAGGACGGCTCGCTGCCCGAGCAGGTGCCCACCAGCCGCAGCGACGCGTGGTTCCTGCGCTGGTGGACGGAGCGCTGGGGACCGTCGGCGCGGCGGCTGTTGTGGTCGCACGCGACGACGTCGTTGGCGAGGGCCGAGATGGGGACGGACGCCGGCTGACGACGGTCGATCCAGGCTCGCCGCCGCATGGCGTCCGGCCCACAGGCCGCGTCGTGCAGTCGGGAGGCGGCAGGTGCCGAGGCGGGGTGGGTCGCGTCCCGAGGACGTCCGGGCATGGCTCCCTGTGGCCCGCGGCTCGGACCGGCGGCCCCGTCATGCTGGCCCGCATGGAGGCTCTCGACGCCGCGCCCCGAAGGCCGGTCGTGCTGGTGCACGGCTACTCGTCCGGTCCGGGCGCGTTCGACGCGTGGCGGGTGATTCTGGAGGGGCGCGGGTACGACCCGGCGTCGTTGCTGGCGTGCCGCTACGACTCGTTGGTGCACCGCGTGAACATCCAGGACATCGGCGAGGCGTTCGAGGACGCGATCGCGGTCCATCCCGAGCTGAGGGGCGATCGCCCGTTCGACGCGATCGTGCACTCGACCGGGATGCTGGTGATCCGCTGCTGGGTCGCTCTCGACCCGGCGCGGAACCGCGCGCGGCTGAAGCGCCTGGTCGCGTTGGCGCCGGCGACGTTCGGCTCGCCGTTGGCGCACAAGGGTCGCGGCTACCTGGCGCGGATGGTGGTGGGCAACAAGGACGTCGGGCCCGACTTCCTGGCCGTCGGCGACGAGGTGCTGGACGGCCTGGAGCTGGGCAGCCGCTTCACCTGGGAGCTGGCCCACCGCGACCTGGTCGGTGAGGGCGCGCAGGGACCGAGGGGCGCGCCGCACCCGCACACCTTCGTGCTGTGCGGCATCGACGGCTACCGCGGCCTGCGCGGCATCGTGAACGAGCCGGGCACCGACGGGACGGTGCGGCTGGCCGCGACGGCGCTGAACTCCCGGAAGATCGAGCTGGACATGACCAGGGTGGACGTGACC
>CAZHCI010000224.1:0-2441 GCA_964530905.1 uncultured bacterium | reverse complement strand
CGGGCGACGCCGAGACGGGAAACGAGCGACCGCTCGAGCGAACCGTGACGGCGCCGTGGTCGACGCCGGACGTGCCGATGATCGCGCTGGCCGGCCAGAACCACGGCACGATCATGAGCGATCCGTCGGACCAGGCCGTCGAGCTGGTCCTGTCGGCGCTGGACGTGCGCGACGCGGACGCCTACGACGCTTGGCGCGCGGACGCCGAGAAGCGTTCGGACGGCGTGATCGAGGCGGCCCGGCGTCGGAAGCGCAAGCCGCTCGGTCGCTGGCAGCAGCTGCTGTTCCACGTGCGCGACGAGCGTGGCGACGGCGTCGAGGACTACTTCATCGACTTCGTCCATCGCGACCGGCGCCAACGCCGCTGGCGCGTGCTGGAGGGCGTCGACATGCAGGTGCACCCCTACCGGCGCGACCCCAGCTACCGCTGCTTCCACGTCGATCTCGACTCGTTCGACGTGGGGCCGGACACGGCCTTGGGCGTGCGGCTCATCGCGTCCACCGGGACGAGGCGCATCCGCTACGAGGGCTACAGCAGCGCGTCGATCACGATGCTGAACGACATCGAGACGGCGGAGGAGAGCGAGGCGTGGACCGCCGCGCTGGACCTGGACCTGATGGACGGCGTGGAGCTGTTCCATCCGTTCACGACGACGCTGGTCGAGGTGACGATCGATCGGCGGACGGTGGCGGGGGAGGTGCTGCGGTTCGACGGTTAGCCGCAGCCTCCCGTCAAACCCCCTCGTCCCTCTCGACCGGACCGAGATACGCGACATCGGTGTCTCCGTCCGTGATGACGAACGCTTCCCCCTTCGCCGTCCGTTTCAGGAGCTCGCGGAGGCCGGCTTCGGCGTCGGCGACGGACAGACGCGATCGCCGCGATGGCGCCGCCTCGCGTGCGCGATCCTGCCGCTCGCCGCGGACCTGCCACAGCACGAAGTCGACCATCTTGACGTCGCTCAACGCCGCGGTCGGGTAGCGCTCGGCGAAGGCCGCACGAACCCGCGGCATCGCGTCGCTGCGAACGATCGCGTCGATCCCGGCCGCCACGCGCTCGTAGACGTCGATCGTCTTGCCGATCCGGTCGTCCTGGTACGGGTACGGCAGGCGAAGACCGAAGAACTTCAGCACGAACGCGTCGATCACCGGCATGTCGGGATCCAGGGTGGCGACCAGCTTGCTCGAGAACGAGGCTTCGATGCGGCCGGTCCTCGCGTGCATCGCGCGCAACGCGGTCGGGAAGTCGGTGCCGGCCCGCTTGGCACGCTCCAGCAGCTCGTAGTACGCCGCTCGCCACGTCGCGTTCTTCCGGACGCGCCAGAAGTGGTTGTAGCGGCGCTGGAAGTCGGCATCGGTCGTGACGTCCAGGCGGCGCACTTCGTCGATCAGCCAGCGGTAGTCGCGGATCGGTCGCTCCAGGTCGGCGACGGCGGAGCGGATCTCGTCGTCCGTCGGGAGCCGTGGTGCCGCTGCCTCGGATGAAGGCTGCACGGTCTTCACGAAGCGAGGCTACCAAGCGAGCCCGCACGTCCCGGCGGTTCAGGGTCGTGCTGCGACGAGGATGGCATCCAGCCCGAGCGCCCGCGCTGCATCCGCCTGGCGCCGATCCAGGGTCACGAGACGCGCGCCGTGCAGGCTGGACGTAGCCAGGTGCAGCGCGTCACCTGCACGAAGGCCCGTCTCGTGCCGGCGCAAGAGGCGCGCAGCGTCGTCGAACGCGGCGCGCGGAACGGGGACCACCTCGAGGCTCCCGTCCAGCCAATCGGCCAGGACTACGCCTACGTCGCTCCGCTGATCCTCGGTGAGGTGGCCGAGACGGACCTTCATGGACAGTGCGGACGCGGTCTCGGTGATCGTCCAGTCGCTAACGCCAAGCGCGCCGGGCGCGTGCTCGGCGAGCCAGGCGTGCACCGCCTCGGTCGCCGTTTCGGGCGTGAGGGCCGCGACGAGCACGCTGGTGTCCAGGTAGTGCGTCAGTAGCGTTCCTCGTCGCGAAGTCGGCGGACCTGCTCGCTGGCGGGCTCCGGCTGCCGTGGCAGACGTCGAACGAGCGCACGGGCGGCGCCCAGGTCGAGAGGACGACGTGGCGCACGTACCGGCGACAGGACGGCGACGGCGCGGCCTCGCTTGGTGATGACGATCTCCTCGCCGCGTTCGGCGAGGTCGGTGAGCTCGCTCAGGTGCGCCTTGGCTTCCGCCAGGCCGACGGTTCGACGTTCCATCACGACCCTTTCCTGACCGGCTAGTTCCTGACCACCTAGGTGGTCACATCGTAGCACAACGGCACCGGCACCGGATTCGCCAGCCTCTTCGCGTCCTTCTTCGCAGCCGTCGTGTAGACGAGCTTCCACGTCACTCGTCGAGGTCGTCGTCGAGCTCATCGGTCGGCGTCGCCATGCCCTCGAGGATGGACTCGCGCATGCCGGGAATCGAGACGAGGT
>CAZHCI010000223.1:0-4066 GCA_964530905.1 uncultured bacterium | reverse complement strand
ACCTCGTCTCGATTCCCGGCATGCGCGAGTCCATCCTCGAGGGCATGGCGACGCCTGCCGACGAGCTCGACGAGGAGCTCGACGACGACCTCGACGGGTGACATGGAAGCTCGTCTACACGAAGGCTGCGAAGAAGGACGCGAAGAAACTGGCATCTGCCCATCTCGACGCGAAGGCCGGTGAGCTCCTGCGGCTCCTGGCCGAGGATCCGTACCGCTCGCCACCGCCGTTCGAGAAGCTCGTGGGCGACCTCTCCGGCGCCTACTCGCGACGCGTCAACATCCAGCACCGGCTGGTCTACCAGGTTCTGGACGACGACCGCATCGTGAAGGTGCTCCGTATGTGGACGCACTACGCGTAGGTCGGGCCGAGTGCCGGCGCGCGCCGTCTCAATCACGCCCGCGTCCGACGAACCGCGTCCCGATCGGTCATCGCGCGATACGGCGTCGAACTCCTCGAGCACTCTTCGAGCGTTCTGGGTAGCGTCGACGATCGAGCATATGGCTCGATCGCCGTAATGGCGTCGTGGCGTATGAAGCGAACGCTTCACAACGGTCCGCGAACCCTCGACCGGGCACGTATGCGACGCGCACCGTCGCTGGCGAGGAGGCGTTCGCGTCGCCGCAGATCACGGAGACGCAGGCGGTTTCCCGCTTTCGTCCCGGCTGATCCGCGAGATGCAGCGGTGCATCGTCACCAACGTGAGCGGCAGGGCGCGCGACCGGATCTGCCTGTCCAAGCGCCACGTCGCGTCGTCGGCGAGGGGACGCGGCCGCTCCGGACCGTCACGGCGCGTTGACGCCGTTTTCACGCCCGACCGTGTAGGTTGCGGCGTCAGCCTGGACGCCGGAGCCTCGCCGAGCCGCTCGCTGCGCCGATGCGCGAGCCTGGATGGTTCGGCGCTCCCTCCGACGTTTTCGAGATCGAACGCACGAAACCGTATGGAGAGGGGAACGCATGCACGCATCGAACCGAACGTGGGTCACCGCGCTCGTCCTTGGCGCGATCGTCCTGGTCGCGTCCGCCTGCGAGACTTTGGGCGACGTCGACCCGGACCTGGACGAGGCGATCCGTGAGGCCCTGCCGGCGCTCGAGGAGTACACGCTGGTGCGCCTGGACGACGGACCGCTCCTCGAGCGCCTCGAGGGAGCCGCGCTTCAGGGCGACGGCTCGACCCCCTTGCGTTTTCCGCTGCCGGTGGTCGACGCGGACGGGACCCTGACTCCCGAGTTCGTCTGGACCGCCTACCCCCACGACGTCCGCACGCTGAACCAGGAGTTCGGCGGCGTACCCGTCTTCGGGGTGCACGATCCGTCGCTGGAGCTGGGGCAGCCCCTCGTGGACGTGCTGACGGGCCCCAGCCTGACCTTCCAGGGCGTCCCGGTCATGACGACGGACGACTACCGTGGGCTGCTCGAGAGCGCCTGGAGCGGAGCGCAGGAGTACGACGAGGAGATCTACCAGCCGTCGGTGCTGAATGTCCTCTCCGGCGCCTCGTTCGGGCAGGAGCTCGAGGGCGCCTACTACGGCCCGCGTCTCGAGGCCCCCAGCGTGCTGCAGGGCCTGCGGAGCCTGCTGACGCCGGTACACGGCTCCGCCCGGGTCGAGTCGCTCCTGCAGGGGGTCGAGGAGAACTACCTCGTCTACAACCACGTCCACTACCAGCCCGGCCTGGAACACGTCGACGAGGACCACGCGCCGGCCGTCCCGGCCGCCCAGCACGAGGATCACGAGCAGGAGGGCCACGAGCAGCATGAGGCTTCCGAGCCTCGCGCGACGACCCTCGCGCCCCAGGATCACGCCTTCACCGACGGCTGGCGGACCGTGAACCTGGTGCCCGTCGCGGACGACACGGTGTACGACCCCGAAGACGGGACCTGGGCGATCGACGACTGGTTCTCGCGCATGGAGGCGGCGGTCAACCGCATGTCCCTGTTCAACGTGTTCGTGAACGTGCATCCCGATCACGCCGGATCGGCGGACGCCGACAACAACCGCTTCCTGGTGCGAGCACGGATCCCCGAGTACCGCGTCCTGACCCAGACCGGCAAGGACCGACTGGTGCCCCACCCGTCGTCGGGCTGCGGCGGATCGGGGTCCTACCGCGACGAGATTCGCCAGCTTTCGCTCACCACCGAGCGCTACGCGAACGAGTACTGGCTCTGGTCCACCCAGGACGACTTCTCCGGAGGCGGCTGCTCGTACACCCAGGTGATCGACCTGGCGCCCAACGCCGGCGCCAACTGCGACCAGATCGACAACCGCAGCTACGCCAACTGCGGCTCGCTGGGCTACATCGAGCTGCGCAGCGGCCACACGCAAGACTGGACGTCGCTGGTGGTGATCCACGAGGCGGGCCACGCCCTGAACGGACGGCACGACAACGACGCGTTCGGAAGCACGGGCGAGGCGGACAACTCGCAACGCTGCACCTTCCTCGGCATCTGGGAGTTCGGGCCCACCGGCCCGTCGATCATGAGCTACGCGAGCGGCACCAACACCTACTGCTTCGCGTGGACGCCGCCAGACGGCTCGCCCGTCCGCAACGTGTCCCTCGTGGCCGACTTCCTGCACCAGGTGCTGGACCCCGACTGACGGTCCAGCGTCCGCGCGGCCGCTGCGGCCGGCCGCGCGGACGCTGCAGCGACGGCAGCAGGATCGCGAGCGTCGCCGCCGGCCCGGCGCCTACCGCGGCAGCCCGAGTCCGCCAGCGAGCTCGTCGGCCGACTTCGCGACGAGGAACGCTACTGACGTACGATCTCGACACCAGCGTGCGCGTGGCAGCGCGCTTCGTCTACGCTCCGACCTTCCCGCAACAGTGCTTGTACTTCCGCCCGCTCCCGCACGGACACGGCCGGTTCGGACTCGGCCGCGGCCGGCCGGTCCGCGCGCCGTCCGCGTCACGGAGCGCCCGCATCAGGCCGGCGGGAGGACGCCGGTTGCGCAGCTCCTCCGCCATGTACCGCATCGCCTCGCCCGTGTGACGGAAGAAGTGGCGGTACCCCTCGCACAGATGGTTCAGGCCCGGCTCGCCCTGCGGCGTACGCCGAATGCGGTCCTTCGGGCAGCCGCCGTGGCACAGCCAACGGACGTCGCATGCGCGGCACGTCGCCGGCAAGCCGTCGCGCTTCGCCTCGCCGAAGGCGCGCTGAGCGTCCGAGTCGACCATCTCCGACAGCGTGGCCTCCTCCAGGTTGCCCAGCAGGTGGTCCGGCTCGACGTAGTGATCGCACGAGTACACGTCGCCCGTGTGCTCCAGCGCCACCGCCCGGCCGCACGTCTCCTCGAACACGCACAGGCCGCCCGGCTCGCCCACGTACTTCGCGAGGGTCACGTCGAACAGCTGCACGTACACGCGCCCGATGTCGTGGCGCGCCCACTCGTCGAAGATCGCCGTCATGAAGCGGCCGTAGGCCAGCGGGTCGACCGACCGCTCGGTGACGGTCTCGCCCTCCTGGAAGCCGGTGTCGTTCTCCCGCTCGACGATCGGGATGAACTGCAGGAACGACGCGCCCACCTCGTCCCGCAGGAAGCGGTACACCGCCAACGGACGGTCCTGGTTGGCGCGGTGCACGGTCGTCAGGACGTTGAACGCCACGCCGTGCCGCCGCAGCGCCTCCACCCCGCGCATCACGGCGCCGAAGCTCCCGCGGCCGGCCTTGTCGACGCGGTAGGCGTCGTGAAGCTCGCGCGGGCCGTCGATGCTGACCCCCACCAGGAAGCCGTGCTCGTGCAGGAACGCGCCCCAGTCGTCGTCCAGACGCGTGGCGTTCGTCTGCAGCGTGTTCACGACGCGCTGGCCCGGCCGGCGGTGACGCCGCTGCAACGCCACCACCTCCTCGAAGAACGGCAGGCCCATCAGCGTCGGCTCGCCGCCCTGCCAGGCGAACGTCGCCTCCGGCCCCGGCTGCGCCTCGAGCAGCTGCCGCACGTACCGCTCCAGCGTCTCGCGCGCCATCCGGAAGCGCGACCCGGGGTAGAGCATCTCCTTCGCGAGGAAGTAGCAGTAGTCGCAGTCCAGGTTGCAGATCGCGCCCGTCGGCTTCGCCATGACGTGGAAGCCACG
>CAZHCI010000222.1:0-4066 GCA_964530905.1 uncultured bacterium | reverse complement strand
CGCCTGCGTCGTTCGGGCACGTGCGTCGTGTGTGTGTGCGCTTACGGGGCCAGGGGCGCGGCGGGATCCGGGTCGGCGGGGGCGGGCTCGGTCGGGGCAGGCGCGGCGGCAGCGTACGGAAGCCGGTCCGGGAACGTCTCCGTATCGGCGGCGTCCGCGATCTCCGCGAGTCGCTGCTGCACCAGCTGCTGCCGGACCGTCTCGACCAGCTCGGAGCGGACCTCCTCGAACTCGACGTCCTCGGACTCGGCGCGAGCCTCGAACGCCTCGCGGAGCTGTGCTTCCTCGACCTCGACCTCGCCGGCGACGTCGGCGCGCAGGCGTTCCAGCACGGCGCCCTCCTCGAGGAGCGTGCGCAGCTGCTCGAGGTCGCCGATGCCGCTGGACTCGAGCACCTGGTCGAACTCGGCGCCGTCCGCCTCGCCGCGCACCTCGGCCACGATCTCGTCCAGCTCGGCCGGCGCGATCTCGAGGCCGCGCGCCTCGGCTTCGGAGAGGAGGGCGATCTCGCTGGCCCGCTGCTCGAGGAAACGGGGCGCGAGCGGCTCGAGCTGGGCACGGACCTCGTCGTTCATCGGCAGGCCCTGCTGGGCCGCCACGCCGCGGATCGCGATCTCGAAGCGGTCGTCGAACTGCGAGAGGGTGCGCTCCTGGTCGCCGACGCGCAGCACGACGGGGTCGTCGCCCTGTTGCGCCCAGGCGGTGGCGCCGAGCAGCAGGGCGGCGAGGAACGAAAGATTGAGGGCGGTCGAGAAGAAGGGTCGCATGGGTCGGACCGTACCGGCGACGTCGATGAACGCGGATGACGCGAGATGAGAACGGCGGCCGAAAACCGCTCTGGGTCAGCGTTCCGGACACTCATCGGGCGCGGCGTGCGCACCGGCTTCCCGTCACGATCAGGAGCTGGGGGTGGCCTCGTCCTCGACCGGCTCGGCCTTCGTGGCGCCGCCGTCCTCGTTCGGGTCCAGCGCGCGCAGCTGTCGGTACGCCTCGCGTTGACGCTCGGTCGGGACCTCGGGCACCGTGACGCGCAGCTCGACGAGCTCGTCGCCGCGGCCGCCCTCCTTGCGGGGCCAGCCCTGACCGCGCAGGCGCAGGACGCGTCCGCTGGAGCTGCCGGCCGGGACGGACACCTCGATCGGGCCCTCCAGGCTGGGGACGATGGCGCTGCCGCCCAGCGCCGCCAGGTGATCGGGAATCCGCACGACCGCACGGACGTCGTCCCCTTCGAGCGACAGTCCGCCGTGCGGACGCAGCTTCACGGCCAGCAGCAGGTCGCCGCCGCCCGGCGCCTGGCCCCGCAGGCGCAGCTTCGCGCCGTGGCGGACCCCGGGCGGCACGCTCACGTCGATCCGGCGACCCTCGATCGTGATCGGCACCTGACCGCCCTGGAACCCGCGCTGGAGGTTCAGCTCGAGGTCGCCCTCGACGCTGCGGGGGCGTGGCTGGGCGCGGCCGACGCGGGCGCCACCGCGGAGGTCGGCGAACGGGTCGCCGGTCGCGGCGCGCCCTCCGGTCCGGACCGTGCCGCGCGGGCCGCCGGTCTGCGCGTAGCCGCCGAAGCCGGCGCCGAACAGGCTCTGGAAGAAGTCGCTGAAGCCGGCGACGTCGTCGGGATCGACGTTCGTCCACACCTGACCGCCGCCCGGACCGCCGCCCGGACCGCCGCCGGTCCACGCGCCTTGCGGCGGCACGTCGCCGCTGCGGCCGTAGGTGTCGTAGATCTTGCGCTTCTCCGGATCGGAGAGGGCCGTGTACGCCTCGTTGATCTCCTTGAACCGCTCCTCCGCGTCCGGGTCGCCGGGGTTGCGATCGGGGTGGTGCTTGGCGGCGCCCTTGCGGAACGCACGGCGGATCTCGTCCTGCTCGGCGTCCTTGGACACGCCTAGAATCTCGTAGTAGTCCTTGAACGAAGCCATCCGGTCACCTCCCCTCGTGCTTCTCGCGTCGCGCTCGGATCCGGCTCCTCGCGGCTACGCGTCCTGGTAGACGACGACGCGGGCCGGGCGGATGAGGCGGTCGCCCCGCGCGAAGCCCGCTTCGTACACCTCCGCGATCGTGCCGGGCGTGGCGCCGTCGACCGGGGGCGCGCTGGTGAGCGCCTCGTGCAGGTCCGGGTCGAACGGCTCGCCGACCTCGCCCACGCGGCGGATGTCGAGCTTGCCGAGGTTCCGTTCCAGACCCTCCATCACGGCGCGCACGCCGGGCACGATCAGCGCGGGATCGCCCTCCTCGGCGGCCGCGAGGGCGCGGCGGAGATCGTCGTAGACGGTCATGACGGGCAGCACGGCGGCGTCGAGTCCGGCGTCGCGGGCGCGGCCCTGGTCCGCGGCGGCCAGCCTGCGGACGGTGTCGAGCTCGGCGCGGGCGCGGAGCGCCTTGGCCTCCTGCTCCTCGACCGCGCGCTCGGCCTCGGCGACGCGTTGCTGTAGCGCCGTGAGCTCGCCGCGCAGGATCTCGAGCTCGGTCTGGGGGGCGTCCTCCGGCGTCTCCGGCGGCTGCTCGGACATGGGCGGGACGGCCTCGGGCTCGACGCCCTCGGCCTGCTCCTGGGCGCGCTCCTCTGCGTCGCGGGCCTCGGCGTCGCGGGCCTCCGCGTCCCGGGCCTCGCGGTCGCGCGTGTTCGGGTCGTGTTCACTCATGGGGTCTCCGGTTCCGTGCACGCCTGGCGCGAGGCGGCACCCCTGCGGGCGCCGCCTCGCCGACGATCGAAGGGCGAGCGGTCAGCCCGCAGGCTTGAAGTCCGCGTCGATGACGTCGTCCTCGTCGCCGGCTCCACCGGCCTCGCCGTCGCCGCCGGGGCCCTCGTCGGGCTCGGCCTGCGCGGTCGTGGCCTGCTGGAACGCCTGCAGCGCCTCGGCGAGCTGCTGGGTGAGCTGCTCGTAGCGCTCCTTGTCGACGCTCGGGTCGTCGACCGCCTTCTTCGCTTCCTCGATGGCCTCCTGGACGGGCTGCTTCTGCTCGTCCGTGGCGCCTTCGGTCTCGGCGACGATCTTCTCGGCCTGGGCGCGCATCGAGTCGCACTGGTTGCGGGCCTCGGCCTGCTCCTTGAACTTCGCGTCCTCGTCGGCGTGGCTCTCGGCGTCCTTGACCATCCGATCGATCTCGTCCTCGGCCAAGGTGGTCGTGTTCTGGATCGTGATCGACGCTTCCTTGCCGGTCGACTTCTCGCGCGAGGTGACGTGCAGCACGCCGTTCGCGTCGATGTCGTAGGTGATCTCGATCTGCGGCATGCCTGCCGGCATGGGCGGGATGCCCTCGAGCTTGAACTTGCCGAGCGACTTGTTCTCGCGCGCCATGGCGCGCTCGCCCTGCAGCACGTGCACCTCGACGCCGGTCTGGTTCGCGTCGGCGGTGGTGAACGTCTCGGTCTTGCGGACGGGAACGGTGGTGTTGCGGTCGATCAGCTTGGTGAACACGCCGCCCTTGGTCTCGACCCCGAGGCTGAGCGGGGTGACGTCCAAGAGGACGATGTCGTCCACGTCGCCGGTCAGAACGCCCGCCTGGATCGCGGCGCCCAGCGCGACGACCTCGTCGGGGTTCACCGACTGGTTCGGCTGCTTGCCGAGCATCTCCTGGACGATCTTCTTGACCGCCGGAACGCGGGTGGAGCCGCCGACGAGGATGATCTCGTCGATGCCGGTCTTATCGATCTTCGCGTCGGCCAGCGCCTTCTCGACGGGGCCGCGAAGCCGGTTCAGCAGCGGCGCCATCAGGTCCTCGAGCTTGCTTCGGGTCAGCTTCTTCTCGAGGTACAGCGGGGCGTTGCTGCCGGGGTCCATGGCGATGAACGGCAGGCTGATCGTGGTCTCGGGCAGGCCGGAGAGCTCGATCTTGGCCTTCTCGGACGCTTCGAGCATGCGCTGGAGCGCCTGCTTGTCCTTCTTCAGCTCGACGCCGTACTCCTTCTTGAAGTCCTCCGCCAGCCAGTCGACGATGGCGTAGTCGATGTCGCTACCGCCGAGGTGGGTGTCGCCGTGGGTGCTGCGCACCTCGAACACGCCCTCGCCGACCTCGAGCACGGACACGTCGAAGGTGCCGCCGCCGAAGTCGAACACCAGGACGG
>CAZHCI010000221.1:0-4084 GCA_964530905.1 uncultured bacterium | reverse complement strand
TTG
This sequence comes from uncultured bacterium, assembly GCA_964530905.1. Taxonomy (GTDB): domain Bacteria; phylum Deinococcota; class Deinococci; order Deinococcales; family Trueperaceae; genus SLSQ01. The sequence goes on along the minus strand of CAZHCI010000221.1, from coordinate 4,081 downwards.
ACCAGCGTCGTCTTGCCGGCGCCGTTCTCCCCCACCAGCGCCAGCGACTCGCCGCGCACCACGGTGAAGGTGACGCCGCGCAGCACGTCGCGGTCGGTGAGCGGGTAGCGGAAGCCGACGTCCTCGAAGTCGATGCGCTCGATCGGCCCCGTCCACGGCTCGCCCGCGTCGAGGTCGCGGGCCGGCAGCTCGAGGAAGTCGAACAGGTTGCGCATGTACAGCAGGTTCTGCTGCACCCCGGTCACACCCTGCAGCAGGGTCGAGAACTGCCGCTGCAGCGCCCCGATGCCCTGCACGAAGAGGCCGAAGTCGCCCACCGTCAACGCGCCCTGCGCCGCCCGCCGCAGCACGGCGAGGGTGGCGAGCGCGATGAGGCCGGTCGACGCCAGCGACGCCGCCAGGCCCCAGCCGCTGCGGCGGCGGATGAGCGCCACGAGCTCGGCGCGGAACTTCAGGTAGTAGGCACGCCAGCGCTCGAGCAGGTAGCCCTCGAAGCCGAACAGGCGCACCTCCTTGACGGCCTCGTCGGAGGTGAGCAGGCGGCCGAGGTAGTTCTGCACGCGGGCGTCCGCCGCCTGGCGCCGCAGCCGGCGGTAGTCGAGGGTGCCGAAGCGGCTGCTGACCCACACGCCCGGGACCGACGCCAGCAGCACCAGCGGCACCACGGCCCAGCCGAGCTGCGCCATGAGCGCGCTGACCGATCCGAGGGTGATGACCGCCTGGCCGAGCCCCACCACCTGGGTGAAGACGCCCAGCGGCCGCGAGCCGACCTCGCGGTAGGCGTTCTGAAGCCGGTCGTAGGTGTCGGCGTCCTCGAAGCGACCGAGCTCCAGCCCGGCGGCCTTGTCGAGGATGCGGCGGCTGATGGCGTGCTGCAGGGCGTCGCCGAGCAGGTCCTGGGTGGCGGTCTGCAGGGTGGTGAGGAGGCTGCCGAGCATGCCGATGCCCACCTGGATGGCCAGCAGCCCGGCCAGCCGCGCGAAGGCCTCCGCCTCGCCCGCGAAGCCGCCGGTGACCGCCTGCGCCACCGCGTCGAGCAGCAGCTTGGCGACCCACAGGCTCGCCGCGGGCACGAAGGCCTGGACGAGGCTGAGCGTGCCGATGAGCGCCGTCTGGCGCGGGTCGGTCGCCCACACCAGCGCGAGCGTGGCACGCAGGTCGCGGGCGTGGGTGCGCCAGGTGGGGGTGGGGGTCAAGCGCTACCGGATGGGAACCCGTCGGGCGAGCGGGCGGCCTCCAAGGCTTGCTCGAGGTCGGCGGCCTCGATCTCGTCGTTGCTCAGGATGTCGACCTGTCCCGCGAGGGCCATGAGCGCGTCGATCTTGGCACGGCGGACGTAGGCGTCGACCGCCACCCGCACGGCCTCGGCCGGATCGCTCGTCCCGGCGAACCGGAGTAGGTCGTCGACGTGCTCTCGGTCGATGACGATGTCGAGGCGCATGGTCCCTCCTTGGGCGAGATGCTACGACGTGGGGCGGGCCCTGCTTGCATTGCCAAGGCCATCACGGATCGTGGCCATCTCCGTGCCATGATATCTTGTCATGAAGGAGGCCATCGTGTCCGAACCCAGCAAGAAGAACCTGCACGTGCCGCTGCCACCCGAGTTGCACGCCGGCCTCAAGTCCCAGGCTCAGCGCGTGGGCGAGCCGGTGACGGTGCTGGCGCGGCGCGCGATCGAGGAGCACCTCACCCGGCTCGAGCGGGAACAGCTCGCGGAGGCCATCGGGGCTTACGCCGACGCCATGGCGGGCTCCGGGGTCGACCTCGACGAGGACTTCGAAGCCGCCGCCCTCGAAACGTGGGCGGACCTCGACCGATGAAGCGCGGCGACGTGCTGTGGGCCGAGTTCCGGCCTCGAACTGGCAGTGAGCAGCAGGGCCGTCGCCCCGCGGTCGTCGTCTCGCACGACGCCTTCAACGCGCGGTCGACGTGGCGATCCGTCGTCGTGGTGCCGGTGTCTACATCGCCGCGCCAGGCACGCCGCGGCCCCACCGTGGTCAGGATCGACGGAGCGTTCCCCGGGCTGGCCGAGCCCTCCGTCGCCGTGTGCCACCAGGTGACGACGCTCGACCGGTCGAAGCTGTCGGCGCCGCTGGGCAGCCTACCGAACGGCACGATGGCGGAGATCGACGCTGCGTTGCGGGCCGCGCTCGACCTCGTCGGCTGACGGCGACACCGCACGCGGGCCCCGCCAGTTCCACGGCCCGCAGGGCGCTACCGGGCCGGCGCCCCCGGAAACACATCAGGGGGGCCTGACCGCCGGCACGAAGCGCACGCCGTCCACGCCGTCGAAGTCGGCGTCCTGCGTCCACAGCGTCGCGCCATGGGCTCGTGCCGTCGCGAGGATCAGGCTGTCCGCCATGGGGAGGCCGAGGCGTAGACCGAGCCGGGCGGCCTCGACCGCCAGCTCCGCCGTCACGTCGACGACGGGCGACCGCAACAACACGCCCACGTACCCCAGCGCCACCCGCTCGCCGCGCTGCTGCGCCACGCGCTCGAAGACCTCGAAGACGCTGATGGCCGGCACGACCAGGTCCTCCGGCGACTCGATCGGCTCGGCGAACACGTCCGCGTTGGGCCCGTCGGCGAAGTACTCGAGCCACGCGGACGAGTCGACGACGTTCACACGCGATCATCCTCTCGCGGCACGTCGGTGTCGATGCCGCGCAGCGACCCGCGCTGGGACTTGGCGTCGGCCAGCGGGACGAGCTCGATGCGGTCGCCGACCTGCACGGCGAGCAACCTCTGGCCCGGCCGCAACGCCATGGCCTCACGGATCCGCTTCGGGATCACCACCTGGAACTTCGGGGAGATCGTGATGGTATCCACATCTGCCTCCGAAAGCATCATACGCGATGCTATCGATCGCCTAGCGTAACCGCAATGGTGATCGACCTATCACAGGTAGGCAATCGCCTGCCCGCGCGTCGCCCCGCCCACGCCCGACCGCGGCCCCGTCGTCGGGGACGGGAAACACCGGCAAGCCCACCGGCGGTACGATCCCCCCGTGCCCCCCACCACCCTCGTCGGCGGCCTGCGCCCCAAGGCGATCCTGCGCGCCTGCTACACCGGGATGTTCGTGCAGGCGATGCTCGTCAACCTCACGCCGCTGCTGTTCCTGACGCTGGCCGGCCAGTTCGGCCTCAGCTTCGAGCAGGTGGGGCGGCTGGTGCTGGTCAACTTCGCCAGCCAGATGCTCACCGACCTCGTCTCCACCGCCATCGTCGACCGGGTCAGCGCCAAGGCGCTCGCGGTCGTGGCCAACGTCTTCGCGGTGATCGGCCTGTGGATCTTCGCCCTCGCGCCCTTCCGCATGGCGGACCCGTACCTGGGGCTGATGCTCGGCACGGTCGTGTTCTCGATCGGCTCCGGCCTGCTCGAGGTGATCGTCAGCCCGATCGTCGAGCGCACGCCGGGCGAGCGCAAGGCGGCGATGATGCAGATGCTGCACGCCTTCTACCCGATCGGCAAGGTGATCGTGACGGTGACGACCGGGCTGCTCTTCTTCACCCTGGGGACCGAGCGCTGGCCCTGGATGATGCTCGGCTGGTCGATCGTGCCGGCCGTCAACGCCTTCGCCTTCGCGACCATCCGGCTGCCGCCGATGTTCGAGGTCGGCCGCCGCACGCGGGTGCGCGACCTGCTGCGCACGCGCGCCACCTGGCTCGCGCTGGCCGCCATCCTGCTCGCCGGCGCCACCGAGGTGTCGCTGGCACAGTGGGCCTCGGCCTTCGCCGAGCGCGGCCTGGGCGTCGACAAGCTGACGGCCGACCTCCTCGGCCTCGGGTCGTTCGGCGTCGGCATGATCGTGGGGCGGCTGTGGTTCGGCTTCCGCGGCAACGAGGCGGGCCTGGTGCCGCTCATGCGCCGCGGCGCCATCGCCTCCGCGGGCGCGGCCCTGCTGATGGCCTTCGCCGGCACCGTGTGGCTGTCGCTCGCGGCCGTGGCCGCCGCCGGCCTGGCCACCAGCCTGCTGTGGCCCGGCGTGGTGTCGCTCGCGTCCGCGCGCTTCCCGCTGGCCGGCGCCTCGCTGTTCGCGCTGCTCGCCGCAGCGGGCCACACCGGCGCCGGCTTCATGCCC
>CAZHCI010000220.1:0-4085 GCA_964530905.1 uncultured bacterium | reverse complement strand
CGCACCGTGGTCAGGGCGGAGGCAGCGCCCGCCTTCACGTAGCCGAGGTCGCTGTCCGCCGTGACGAAGCGGAACCCGCGCGCCAGCATGGCGCGCGCATGCTCGGCCGAGCGGCAGAACACGCCGGCAGGCACGCCGTGAGCGGCGCAGCGCTCCACGATCCTGTCCAGCGCCGTCGGGACCGGTCCGTCCACGAAGTCCGCCCCTGGCGGCCCTCCCAGGGCCCGCGACAGGTCGGCCGGGCCGACGAACACCATGTCCAGGCCGGGGACCTCCAGGATCGCGTCCAGCGACGCGAGCGCCTCGCGGGTCTCGATCATCGCGACGACCAGGATCTCGTCGTTCGCGCGCTCCGGGTAGTCGGGGCCGCCGTAGAACGCCGCGCGCGTCGGGCCGTGGCTCCTTCGGCCCAGCGGCGGGTAGCGGCAGGCCGCGACGAGCGCTCGGACGTCGTCCGGCCCCTCGATCATCGGCGCGATCACGCCGTACGCGCCCAGATCGAGGGCCTTCATGATGCGGGCCGGCTCGTTCCAGGCGACCCGGACCAGGGGAACCGCGTCCGTCGTCGAGATCGCCTGCAGCACGCCGAGCAGCTCGGCGTCGTCGACCGCGCCGTGCTGGGCGTCGACCGTGACGGCGTCGTAGCCGGCGTGGGCCAGCGTCTCGGCGAGGAGCGGATGACCGACCGTGAGCCAGCCGCTCACGACCGACCTGCCTTCGTCCAGCGCGCGTCGGACCAGGTTTCGTCGCATGCGTCAGCGTACACGGCGGGCACGGGGTCCCGTCCAGGCCCGGGTGCGTCGGCGCCGCTTCGGCGGTAGCCTGGCGGCACGAGCCCACCGTTCGGAAAGGACTGCGCATGTCCCGAGACCTGATTCCCCACCTCGCCCACGAGCTCCAGACGCTCAGGAGCAACGGGCTGTACAAGGAAGAGCGCGTCATCGCCTCGCAGCAGCAGGACCTGATCGCCGTCGAGGGCGGCGGGGAGGTCCTGAACCTGTGCGCGAACAACTACCTCGGCCTCGCGAACCATCCGGACGTCTCGGAGGCCGCCAAGCGGGGCATCGACGAGCGCGGCTTCGGGATGGCGTCGGTCCGCTTCATCTGCGGCACGCAGGACATCCACAAGGAGCTCGAGGCCCGCCTGGCCGACTTCGTCGGCACCGAGGACGCGGTGCTGTACGCCTCGGCGTTCGACGCGAACGGCGGGCTGTTCGAGACGCTGCTGGGGCCCGAGGACGCCGTGATCAGCGATTCGCTGAACCACGCCAGCATCATCGACGGGATCCGGCTCAGCAAGGCGAAGCGGTTCCGCTACGCCAACGACGACATGGCCGACCTCGAGGCGAAGCTGGTGGAGGCCCAGGACGCCCGCTTCCGGCTGATCGCCACCGACGGGGTGTTCTCGATGGACGGCATCGTCGCCGACCTGGAGGCGATCTGCGACCTGGCCGACCGCTACGACGCGATGGTGATGGTGGACGACTGCCACGCCACGGGGTTCCTGGGTCGGCACGGGCGTGGCAGCCACGAGCATCGCGGCGTGCTGGGCCGGGTGGACATCATCACCAGCACGCTCGGCAAGGCGCTCGGTGGCGCGACGGGCGGCTTCACCGCCGCCAAGCGCGAGGTGACCGATTGGCTCCGCCAGCGCAGCCGGCCGTACCTGTTCTCGAACAGCGTCGCGCCGCCCGTCGTGGCGGCCTCGCTCGAGGTGCTCGACCTGCTCGAGGGCTCGAGCGACCTTCGTGAGCGGCTGCGCGACAACGCGTCGTTCTTCCGCACCGCGATGAGCGAGGCGGGCTTCGAGCTGGCCGGCGACGGGCATCCGATCGTGCCGGTCATGATCGGCGATGCGGCGCTGGCCTCGCGCATGGCCGATCGCCTGCTGGACGAGGGGATCTACGTGATCGCGTTCTCGTTCCCGGTCGTGCCGACCGGCCAGGCCCGCATCCGCACGCAGATGTCGGCGCTGCACACGCGCGAGCAGCTCGAACGGGCGGTCGAGGCGTTCACGCGCGTGGGGACCGAGCTCGGCGTGATCGGGCCGTGAAGGCGCTCGCGAAGCTCGAGCCTCGGCCGGGCATCTGGATGATCGACGCGCCGGAGCCCACGCCGGGCCCCAACGATCTCCTGATCGGGATCACGCACACGTCGATCTGCGGGACGGACGTGCACATCTACGAGTGGGACGACTGGGCGGCGCGGACCGTGCCGGTCCCGATGATCACCGGGCACGAGTACGTCGGCGTGGTGCGCGCGGTCGGGTCGGAGGTCGAGGGCTACGCCGTCGGCGACCGCGTCAGCGGAGAGGGGCACCTCACCTGCGGACACTGCCGCAACTGCCGGGCCGGGCGTCGGCACCTGTGCCGCAACACGCTGGGGGTCGGCGTGAATCGCCCCGGCGCGTTCGCGGAGCGGTTCGTGCTGCCTGCGGGCAACGCGTACAAGGTGCCGGCGGAGATTCCCGACGACTGGGCGGCGATCCTCGATCCGTTCGGGAACGCGGTCCATACCGCGCTGGCGTTCGACCTGGTGGGGGAGGACGTGCTCATCACCGGCGCGGGTCCGATCGGCGTGATGGCCGCGGCCGTCGCTCGCTTCGTCGGCGCGCGCTACGTCGTCATCACGGACGTGAACCCGCACCGCCTTCGGCTGGCGGAGGCGATGGGCGCCGCCGATCGCGTCGTCGACGTGTCGTCCAAGGATGCCGACCTGACGCGGGTCATGGACGAGCTGGGCATGACCGAGGGGTTCGACGTGGTGCTCGAGATGTCGGGCGCGCCCGGCGCCTACGCGCAGATCCTGGAGACGGTGAACCACGGAGGCCGGATCGCGCTGCTGGGGATTCCGTCGCGGCGTGTGCCGATCGACATGAACCAGCTGATCTTCAAGGGGCTCGAGGTTCGCGGGATCTACGGTCGCGAGATGTTCGAGACCTGGTACAAGATGGGCAACCTCCTGCAAGCCGGGCTGAACCTGGACCCCGTGATCACCCACCGGTTCGACGTGGACGACTACCAGGCGGGGTTCGACGCGATGCGCTCGGGCGAGGCCGGCAAGGTCATCCTGTCCTGGACCTGACGCCCGGGCCCGGCTCCTGCCGGCCCGGCTCGGGTCGGGCCGACGCCTTGCGGCACGCGCCGACGAGGCGCTCCGCGGCCCGGAAGCCCAGCCCGGCGTAGATCGCGTCCGCCGGCGTTCCCTCGTCCGCCACGATCACGAGGCGGTCGGCGCCGAGGCGCGCCTGCCCCTCGCGCGCGGCGGCGTGCACCATCGCCGTGGCGACGCCCTTGCGACGGTGCTCCGTCGTCACGTGCACGAACTGGAACCGGCCGACCCGGCGGTGGACGAACAGGCCCACGCTGCCCACCGGCTGGCCGTGGAGGGTCGCGAGGAACCACGCCCCGTGCAGACCGGGGCGGAGTCCTTCGGTCAGCCGCCGTCGATAGGCGGTCCGGCCGGCGATGAACGCGCGGTACGCCTCCGGCTCCTCGCTGCCCGGCTCCGAGGCCTGCATCGCGACGACCCGGCGCCAGTCCTCGTCGTCGTGGGCGGCGCGGACGGCGAAGCCGGCGGGTCGCTTCGGGGGAGCGCGCAGATCGGCCGGACCCGCGACGCGCGTCAAGTTGCGGTCGATCTCGTACCCCGCGGTTTCCCACTCGGCGACGTCGCCTTCGCGTCCCTCCGGATCGTCCCAGGCGACGGTGACGTGCCGCACGCCCGGCAGGTCGGCGAACGCCTCGGCGAAGCGCGCCTCGAGGCGCGGCCGGTCGCCGGGCGCGGGGGCGTCCGGGATCATCAGCACGTTTCCCCAGCGGAACGTCGGCTCGGTCGGGCAGCGCAGCGCGACGGCGTCGCCGAGATCCCGCACCTCCTCGACGAACCACGACTCGGTCCAGGCGGTCAGAGAACGCAGCTCCATGCGACACGCTACGACGCCCAAGAACGACGACGCCCCCGCCGCGGCGGGGGTGGGTGGCTCGGATCAGGGGACAGCTTCGAATCAGGGAACAAACGAAGCCCCTCGATCTCCTTTTCCTGCTCGGTCGCCTCCGTCTTCGGTCGCCCGGTTCGGGCCGTTC
>CAZHCI010000219.1:0-4107 GCA_964530905.1 uncultured bacterium | reverse complement strand
CGAGGCGTCTCGGGCGAGCCCGGCGTGACGCGGGCCCGAGAGGTGCTGGCCGGGGGCGTGCGACAGCTGGCGCGCGGGCTCCGCTCGGAAGCGTTCAGCGCCGAGGAGCTCGTCGTCGCCTCGTTGCAGGCGCTGTCGGCCTGGGAGCCGACCCTGAACGCGGTCGCTCACCTGCGGAGCGACGCCGCGATCTCCGAGGCGCGCGCGTTGGACGCCGAGCTGGCCCGCGGCCGCGATCGCGGGCCGCTGCACGGCATCCCGGTCGCGATCAAGGACCTGATCGACGTGGCGGACGCGCCGACCGGCTACGGCTCGCGCGTGGGCCGCGTGGACGCTGCGCCCCGCGATGCGGAGCTGGTGCGGCGGTTGCGCGAGGCCGGCGCCGTCGTGGTGGCCAAGACGAACCTGCTCGAGTACGCCTACGGCGCCGTGCACCCCGAGGTGGGCGACACGCGTAACCCGCACGATCCGTCCCGCACCGCGGGGGGCTCGTCGGGCGGAAGCGCCGCCGCGGTCGCGGCCGGCTGCGTGCCGTTGGCGGTCGGCACGGACACCGGCGGATCGGTGCGGATCCCCGCGGCGTACTGCGGCGTCGTGGGCATGAAGCCGACGCCGTCGAGGGTGCCGATGGCTGGTGTGTTCCCCCTCGCCTGGTCGCTGGACGCGGCCGGCGCGCTGGCGCGAAGGGCCGAAGACGCCGCGCTCCTGCACGACGTGATCGAGGGGCGGGCCGCCCGGCTGGACGAGGAAGCGGCTGCCAGCCTGGAGGGCGTCGCGATCGGAGTCCCGCGCGACTGGGTGGACGCCGGGTCGCCCTCGCCCGCCGTCCGGGCCGCCTGGGAGGACGCGATCGCGGCGGCCGAACGCGCCGGAGCGCGCCTCGTGGAGGTCTCCTTCGCGGCGTTCTCCGACCTCAACGACGCGCTGCTCGATCTGCTGCTCCCGGAAGCGAGTGTTATACACGAGGAACACGTTCGCCGCAACGCGGCGGGGTACGGCTCCGCGACCCGGGAACAGATCGAGGCGGGATTCGACCTGCCCGCCGTTCGGTACGTCAAGGCTCGCCGCCGCCAGGAGGCCGCCAAGCAGGCGTTCGAGGCGTGGATGGACGGGACGGGCGTGGCGTCCTCGCGCCTCGAGGTTCTGCTCTCTCCCTCCGTGCCGTTCCAGGCGCCCGCCGAGGATCCGTCGGTGCACGGCGAGGAAGGCGCGTCGGAGATGCACTTCAGCGGACCGTTCAATGTCCTGGGGGTGCCCGCCGCGGCGATGCCGTGGGGGGTCGCCGAGGGGCTTCCCGTGTCGATCCAGCTGGCGGCCAGGCGAGACGAGGACGCGAAGGTGTTCGGCGTCGCCCGCGCGCTCGAGGCGCTGGCCCCCCGTACCCCGGTGCCCTCGATCCGTGCGGACTCCTGACGGGCTCTCGGCGGGTCCGAGAGCGCGGCGGCGCCCACCGCAACTCCACACGTTTGACCGCATAGAGTTCGAGTGTTATGGTCAGCCGTAACAGCGATGCGGGAGACCGGCTCTTTCTGGGCCATCCACGGTGCGATCCAAGGGTCGACCGCTCGTTGGCGTTCCATCCTTGGAGGTAGGCATGCAACGACCCGTCCTGCTGTTCGCAGCCCTTCTGTCCGTGCTGGCCATCGGTACCGGCCTGGCCCAGCAACGCGGAGGCGAGCTGACGTTCGCCCGCTACGCGGACTCGCTCTTCCTCGACCCCGTCCTGAACGACGCGAACCTCGACATCTGGGTTCTGACGAACCTGTACGACACCCTGCTCCAGCCCACCGCCGACGGCACCGGCGTCAAGCCCGGCCTGGCCGAGTCGTGGACCTTCTCCGACACCGGCCTCGAGCTGACCCTGCAGCTGCGCGACGGCATCAAGTTCGCCGACGGCAGCGACGTCACGCCCGAGGACGTGAAGTGGTCGCTGGACCGCGCCCGTGACCCCGAGAACGGCATCTGGAACTTCACGCTCGCCTCGGTCGAGTCGATCGACACCGGCGACGGCTCCGTCACCCTCAACCTGTCCCGCCCCGACCCGACGCTGGAGCCGGCCCTGGCCATGTTCAACTCCGCCGTCATGCCCAAGGCGCTGTTCGAGGCCGCCGAAGGCGAGACCATGCGCGAAAAGGCGGAGACGTTCGCCGAGGCCCCGGTCGGCTCCGGTCCGTTCGTGCTGACCGAATGGCAGCGCGGCTCGTTCATGGTGCTCGAGCGAAACCCGTACTACTGGGAGATCGGCGGAGACGGCGAAGCGCTCCCCTACCTCGACTCGATCCGGTTCGAGATCGTGCCCGACGACGCGACCCGCATCCTGCGCCTGCAGGGCGGCGAGCTCGACGTCGCCGAGTTCATCCCGTTCTCGCGCGCGGCCCAGCTGGACGCCTCCGCCGACATCGACATGGAGCTGTTCCCCTCCACCCGCGTGAACAGCATCCTGATGAACAACCGCGAGACCCTTCTCGACGGCACGCCCAACCCGCTGTCCGACGAGCGCGTCCGCGAGGCGCTGAACTACGCCGTGAACCGCGAAGCGCTCATCCAGGTCGTCCTGTTCGGGAACGGCACGCCGATGTACTCCTACATGTCGACGACGACGCCGTACTACGACGCGCAGGAAGGGTTCCCCTACGACGCCGAGCGCGCCCGCGAGCTCCTGGCCGAGGCCGGCTACCCTGACGGCTTCACCGTCAGCTCCATGGCCACCGCCGGCAGCCAGGACGACCTCGCGCTGCTGACCGCGATCCAGAACATGTGGGCCGACGTCGGCGTGACGCTCGAGATCGAACAGCTCGAGGCCGCCACGAAGACCGAGCGCTACCGCAACAACGACTTCCAGATGCGCACCGCCGCCTGGACGAACGACATCAACGACCCCAGCCAGATCACGTCGTACTTCGCGATCTACGACAACGTCGAGTCGCTCCACACCGGCTTCCAGAGCGACGAGATCGACGAGCTGTTCGCCGCCTCGCAGGTCGAGCTCGACCCCGACGCCCGCGCCGCGCAGTACGAGCGCATCCAGGAGATCTACCTGGACGCTGCTCCGATCGTCTTCCTGTACGAGACCCCCTATCCCGTCGCGATGGGCACGAACGTCGAAGACTTCGTGCAGATCCCGCTGGGCGCCTACGTCCTCAAGGACGTCCACCTGGAGTGACGCCCCCACGCGTCGCGGCCTTCCCGGATCCGTCCGGGAAGGCCGCGGCTGGGCGGGGGGTCGGCCGACCCCCGACGGGCGACGAAGCCACCAGGACCCCCGAGGCCTCCGTTGAACCGCTGGCAGTACGTGCTGGCCCGCCTGCTGCAGATGATCCCGACGCTCCTGGTGATCCTGGTGCTGGTGTTCTTCATGGTGCGCCTGCTTCCGGGCGACCCCGCGACCGCCATCCTGGGCGACCGCGTCACGGACGAGGCGGTGGAGCGCCTCAACCGTCAGCTTGGCCTCGATCGCCCGATCCCGGTCCAGCTGGCGCTCTTCATGCGCAACGTCGCTCAGGGCGAGCTGGGCACCAGCATCAACCTCAAGGTGCCCGTCACCCGCCTGATCGCCGAGCGTCTCCCGATCACGATGGGGCTGACGCTCTACGCAGGTCTCGTCGCCGCGCTGCTGGCCATCCCGGCCGCCATCCTCGCCGCCCTGAAGCGCGGCACCTGGATCGACGGAACGATTCGAGGCTTCTTCCAGGTCGGCCTCTCGCTGCCGGTGTTCTACGTCGCGCTGCAGCTGCTGACGGTGTTCGGCGCGCGGCTCTCCTGGTTCCCCGTGGGCGGCATCGGCTCGTCGTTCAGCGAGAACCTCTACTATCTGTTCCTTCCGGCGCTCTCGCTGGGCTTCTATCTCGCTGCCATGCTGATGCGGAACCTGCGCGCGCACGAAAGCGCTGCGGCCGCGAGTCGTGCTGGCCAGCCCCGTGCTGCGCACCGCGATGATCGGCACCGTGACGCTGTTCGGACTGTCGATCGGCCGCCTGATGGGCGGCGCGGTCATCACCGAGACGGTGTTCGCCATTCCCGGCGTCGGCCGGCTGATGATCGACGCCATCTACGGGCGGGACTACGCCGTCGTCCAGGGGCTCACCCTCGCGTTCGCGGTGGTCATCT
>CAZHCI010000218.1:0-4129 GCA_964530905.1 uncultured bacterium | reverse complement strand
GAGCGACGCCGCGGTCCACGGCGCCTCGGGTTCGTCGACCGCGAGCGCCGGCAACAGCACGTCCTTGGCGTCGCGGACCTCCTCGATGACCGCCTCGATGAACTTGCGCTGGCTACGCAACATCAGCAGATCCTGGGCAGCTGCTCTTCGATCGGCATCTCGAGCACGCGGCGCGTGCCGTACGCCGTCTCGACCAGGGCGACGCCCTCGGGCTTGCGGACGATGTCGCCGATGATGGCGGCCTCGCGCCCGAACGGGTGCGCCTTCATGGCGCCCAGGGCGGCCTCGGCCTCCTCGGGCGGCACGATCATCATGACCTTGCCCTCGTTGGCGGCGAGCAGCGGGTCGATGCCGAGCATCTCGCTGTACTGGTCGACGACGTCGTGGATGGGCACCGCCACGTCGAAGACCCGCAGCCCGAAGCTCTGGCGCAGCACGACCTCGTTGGCGACGGCCGCCAGGCCGCCGCGGGTGACGTCGCGCATGAAGCGCACGTTGGGCGCGACCTGCATCACCTGTTCGATCAGGCCGTTGAGGGGCGCGACGTCGGACTCGAGCTCGACCGCCAGGTCGAGGCCCTCGCGGCGCGACATCACGGCGATGCCGTGGTCGCCGAGGGTGCCGTTGACCAGCACCTTGTCGCCGGGCCGGACGTAGCCGACGCCCAGCCGCACGTCGTCGGGCAGGAAGCCGATGCCGGTCGTGTTGATGAACACGCCGTCGCCGTGCCCGCGCTCGAGCACCTTGGTGTCGCCCGCGACGATCGCCACGCCCGCCTCGTCGGCCGTGACCTTCATCGAGCGCACCACCCGCTCGAGCTCGGCCATGTCGTAGCCCTCCTCGAGCAGGAAGGCGGCGGTCATGTAGGCGGGCTTGGCGCCCATGACGGCGAGGTCGTTGATCGTGCCGGCGACCGCCAGGCGGCCGATGTCGCCGCCCGGGAAGAAGGCGGGCTTGACGGTGTGCGAGTCGGTCGCGAAGGCGATGCGGCCGCCGCGGTTCTCGACGATGGCGGCGTCGGTCAGCTCGCGCAGCGGCTCGTTGCTGAAGACCGAGACGAACAGCTCCTCGATCAGCTCGAGGGTGAGCTTGCCGCCGGAGCCGTGGCTGAGGCGGACCGAGTCGTAGCGCGTCACGAGGCGGTCGGGCGCATCCCCAGCAGAGCGCCCCGCGTTCTGCCCGTCAGTGGGCGTTTCGATGGTCATGTCAGGCCGCCTCCACCGTCAGGCGCTCCTTGTGCATCCCGTAGACGTACCAGGCGCGGCAGGTGCCCTCGTGGCTGACCATGCAGGGGCCGTACGGGCTGTCGGGCGTGCACAGCTTGCCGAACACGCTGCACTCGTCGGGCCGGATCTGGCCCAGGGTCACCTCGGCGCAGCGGCAGCCCTTGGGGTGCTCGGCGCCGCGCAGGGCGACCTCGTCGAGCGTCCCCGCGAAGCGCCGGGCGGCGCTGTGCTTGGCGTAGGCCTCGCGCAGCTTGTAGCCGGAGGCGGGGATCTCGGCGATGCCGCGCCAGCGGATCGGGGCCAGCTCGAACACCTCGTCCAGCTCCTGCTTGGCGCGCTCGTTCCCGTCGTACTTGACCAGCCGCTGGTACGGGTTCGCGACGATCGGGGCGTCGTCCCGGATCTGCTCGAGCAGCGACGCGACGGACGCCAGCACGTCGACGGGCTCGAACCCGCCGGCGGCGCAGGCGATGCCGTGATCGTTCAGGTGCTCGTACACCCGCAGCCCGGTGATCGTCGCGGCGTGACCCGGAAGGATGAACCCCTCGATGTCGAACCCGTCGAGCTGCGGCAGGATCGCGGTGGCGGGCGGCGTGTAGTAGTTCGCCTCGATGACGGTGAGGTTGTCGGGCGCGCCGCGCTTCAGCATCGCGGCGACGGCGACGACGGTGGTCTCGAACCCGACGGAGAAGAACACGACCTCCCGGTCCGGGTTCTCGCGCGCCAGCTTGGCGGCGTCGAACACGCTGTACACGGCGCGCACGTCGCCGCCCTGAGCGCGCGCGTCCAGCAGGCTCATGCGCACGTCGCCGCGGCGCTCGCCCTGCAGGGGGATGCTGCCGGGCACGGCCAGCATGTCGCCGAACGAGGCGAGGATCACGCCGGGCGTGAGCGACAGCTGGATCGCCATGTTGATGTACTCGTTGTCGCACACGCACACCGGGCAGCCCGGTCCGGCCAGCACCTCGACGCTGGCGGGAAGCAGGTCTCGAAGCGCGTAGCGGCCGATCTCGTGCTCGTGCGTGCCGCAGATGTGCATCAGCTTCGTGGGCCGGCCGATCTCGTCCGCGAGCTCGGCGATGCGCCTCTGCAGGCGCCCGACCAGCGCGGCGTCCTTGTACGTCTCGGGGCGGAAGTCGAACGCCGGCCCCTCCTGGGGGTCGGCGCTGACGGCTGCGGCGTTCGACGCCTGCGCGACCGCGACGTCGTCCCGCTCAGGCACGAGTCTCGGGCTCCAGGTAGCGCTGGATCAGGCGCAGGTTGGCCTTCGCGTCGTCCGGATCGATCTTGTCGATCGCGAACCCGGCGTGCACGACCACCCAGTCGCCCGGCTTCAGGTCCTCGACGAGGCCGATGAAGCAGTGTTGCGTCGCCTCGCCCAGACGGATCAGGCAGCGGTCCTGGTCGATCACGTCGACCACCTCGTGGGGAATCCCTAGACACATGTCGAGCCTCCAGCTCTGGTGCCGTGCTCGTGGTTCTGCAGCCCGTCGGCGCCCGACACCCCCGGCGCCCGCTGGTGGACCGGTGCTCAGGCCAGCTTGGCGGCGCGGCGCTCGCGCAGCCAGGCCAGCCAGGGAGCCATCCCCTCGCCCGTTCGCGCGGACAGCTCGAACAGCTTCGCGTTCGGGGTGACCTGCCGCACGCTCTCCAGCGCGCGCTCGCGATCGAACCCGACCGCCTCGGCGATGTCGATCTTGTTGATGATCACCGCGTCCGCGTCCTTGAAGATGCGGGGGTACTTCAGCGGCTTGTCCTCGCCCTCCGTCACCGAGAGCATCGTGACCCGCAGGTCCTCGCCCAGGTCCCAGGCGGCCGGGCAGACGAGGTTGCCGACGTTCTCGATCACGACGACGTCGAGGCCGTCGAGGTCCAGGCCGTCCACCGCGCGGGCCACCATCTCGGCCTCGAGGTGGCACACCGCCCCGGTCACGATCTGGACGGACGGCGCGCCGGCGCCGTGGAGGCGGACCGCGTCGTTGTCGGTCTCCAAGTCGCCGACGACGACGCCGATGGCGAGGTCGGCGGCGAGCTCCCGGACGGTGCGCTCCATCAGCGCGGTCTTGCCCGATCCGGGCGAGGAGACGATGTTGAGCACCAGGCGCCGCGCGAAGCGGGTCCGGTTCTCGGCGGCGACCCCGTCGTTGTGGGTCATCAGCGACTTCTGTACCTGGACGACGCGCATGTCCGTGCCCGCGGACGTGCCGTGGGCACGGACGCGTACGTCGCGGGTCGCGACCTTCGTTCCCATCAGGCGACCTCCCTCTCCATCCTGGGCCCCATCATGCCACCTCTCACGCCACCTCGAGGTGGCTGAGCTGCAGCTCGCGCCCTTGGCGGAGGTCGGCGGACGGCGTCCCGCAGGTGGGACAGAGCGCGACGCCGTAGCGGTTGTCGAGCTCGAAGGCGACGTCGCAGCGGCCGCAGTGCGCGATGGCGGGCAGGTAGTCCACCTCGAGCCGCGCGTTCTCGGCCATGGTCCCGAGGCGCGCTCCGGAGAACGCGAAGTCCAGCGCCTCGGGAACGACGCCCGCGAGGGCGCCGATCTCGAGATGGATCGCGTCGATGCGCGTCGCGCCGTCGTCCCGCGCCGTCCTCTCGGCGAGGTCCAGCATGCTCATCACCAGCGAGAACTCATGCATGGGCCAACACGATGTCCTCGGCGCTGAACACGTCGTCGGCCCGCATCTCGGGCCGAACCACCTGGGGCGTGACGCCGTGCGCCTCGAGCTCGCGCAGCACGACGGTGGCCAGGGCGTTCATGCGGTCGCGCACGGTGGGGCTGAGCCCCACGCCCACCTCGCCGCTCTCGAACTCGAGCGGAGCGACGCCGATGGCGACGATCGTCACGTCGGGCAGGTCGCCGTACAGGTCCATCGCGGTGAGCAGGTCGGGCACCTCCC
>CAZHCI010000217.1:0-4181 GCA_964530905.1 uncultured bacterium | reverse complement strand
GCAGCTCCGCCAGCAGCACCGTGGCCTCCAGCACGGTGCCGACCAGGACCAGCTGGAGCGGCGTCAGCCCGACCACCTGGAAGCGGTAGACGGAGGACAGGGTGGCCATCACCGTGAAGGCGAACGCCGCGACGCCCGCATGGACCAGGTAGACGGTCGACGCAGGCAGAGGCAGGAGGGGAACGCGTGATCGCCGCACCGACGGCATGATACGTGGACGCTCGGGACGCTCGCCCCGTTCACCGGCCCGCCCGCCCCCCTACCATGGAGCTCGATCAGGGAGGCGAGGTCCAGGATGGCCGATCGACTCGAACGACGCGCGCGGACGCACCTTCACCGTCTGTGCGCCGACGTCTCCGGACGGGCGACCGGGAGCGAAGGGAATCACCGCGCCACCGAGTACGTCGCCACCGCCCTCTCCGGCATGGGCTTCGACGTGGCCACCCCACGCTTCGCCTGCATGCACTGGACCAGCGAGGGCGTCCGCCTCGAGGCCGCCGGCGAGGCGTTCACCGCCGCAGCCAGCCCCTACGCGCCGGGCTGCCGCGTCACGGCTCCCCTGGCCGTCGCCTCGACCGTCGAGGAGCTGGAGCGGATCGACGCGGCGGGACGGATCGTGCTCCTGCGAGGCGAGGTCGCTGCCGAACAGCTGACGCCCAAGCGGTTCCCGTACTACGAGGCGGAGCGCCACCGGCGCATCGTTCAGGCCGTGGAGGCGGCGAGGCCCGCCGCCATCGTCGCCGCCACCAGCCAGGACGTCGC
This sequence comes from uncultured bacterium, assembly GCA_964530905.1. Lineage (GTDB taxonomy): Bacteria > Deinococcota > Deinococci > Deinococcales > Trueperaceae > SLSQ01. Next base: position 3,419 of record CAZHCI010000217.1, on the reverse strand, counting down.
CACGGCGGGCGCGCTGGACCCGTTCCCCCTGATCGAGGACGGCGACGTCGACATCCCCTCCGTGTACATGCGGGACGAGGAGGGCGGACGGCTGGCCCGGCTCGTCGGGCGACCGATCGCGCTCGAGAGCCGCGCGGTCCGCATGCCCTCGTGGGGCACCAACGTCGTGGCGAGGCGCGGCCCGCGCGACGCGCGCCGCGTGGTGGCCTGCGCCCACGTCGACGCGAAGATCGGCACGCCCGGCGCGCTGGACGATGCGGCGGGCGTCGTCGCCCTTCTGCTCTTGGGCGAGCTGCTGACCGATCACGACGGACCGCTACGCGTCGAGCTGGTCGCCCTGAACGGCGAGGACCATTACGCCAACCCCGGCGAGCAGGCGTACTTCGCGGCGAACGAGGGGCGTCTTGGCGACGTCGCCCTCGCGATCAACCTCGACGCCGTCGGCTACCGCGAAGGCCGCGACGCGTACTCGACGTACGGCTGCGCGGGCCACCTACAGGAGGCGATCGCCGGGACGCTCGACGCCGACGGCACGCTGGTGCCCGGCCCGCCCTGGTTCCAAGGCGACCACGCGATCTTCGTCATGAACGGCGTGCCCGCGCTGGCCGTAACCTCCGAGCACGCCCACGAGCTCGTCGCCACCGTCGTTCACACGTCGCACGACACCCCGGAGCTGGTCGACACCGCCAAGCTCGTGCGTCTGGCTCGCACGCTGCGGGAACTCGTCACGCGGCTCTCGCCTACCCGGCGTCCTCGGCCGTGAGCATGACCTCCTCGCTCAGGAGGCCGGTCGCCCCGCTGGGCCGGACCGGGTTGCGCTCGGCGATCTGCGGCTCGCCGTTCCCGTCGACGCAGCGGACGGTCAGCGTGTGCTCGCCCGGCTCGAACGGCCAGTCGTAGCGCCAGATCGCCCAGCTGGTGCCGGACAGCGCCGGCCGCAGCTCCGCTTCGCGCCACTCGCCGTCGTCGACGCGGAGCTCGACGCGATCGATCCCCCTCGCACCGGCGTGCGCGATCCCGCCGACCGGGATCAGCGTCCGCTCGGTCTCGTCGATCATCATGTCGGTCGCGACGGTATCGATCACGGAGGTGGCGCGCATCCGGGCCTCGGCGTCCCAGCCGCGCTGGACCCAGTACCCTTCCTCCCAGCCGTCGATCGCCTCGATCGCGTCGATCCACTTGGGCTGCTTCATGCCGTACACGTCCGGCACGTAGATCCGCAGGGGAAAGCCGTTCGGCTCGGGCAGCGGCCGTCCGTCCCAGTCGTACGCCAGCATGACGCGCTCGTCGGCCAGGATCGTCTCGATCGCGACGACCTCGAAGAACCCGTCGACCGAGCTGATGCGCAGGTGGGTCGCCTCGTCCGACAGGCCCAGGTCGGGCAGCAGCCGCTGGAGCGACACGCCCGTCCAGCGCGTGGTGCCGATCAGGTCGCCGCCCAGCCGGTTGGAGATGCACGAGAGCGTCACGAACTGGTCCAGGGCCGGGTACGCCCGGAGGTCGTCGAGCGTGAGCTGCCGCGTCCGGTCGACCAGCCCGCCGACGTTCAGCTGCCACGTCTCGGCGTCGACCGCCTGCGGCCTCAGGTTGATGTCGATCCGGTAGTGCTCGTCGACCGGCGTCAGCTCCGGTCGCGTGCCCGGCGCCGGCTGGGGCGTGGCTCCGGCGTTGGGCAGCGGGTTCCGCGACGACCACGGCCGGTCAGGCACCCCGGACGGACCCGCCTCCGTGCGAGCGCTCGGGACGTCGCTGCGCAACAGCGCGCCCACGCCCGCGCCCACGACCGTGACGAGCGCCGTGGCCCCGCCGACCCGGACCAGGAAACGCCGACGGTCCACCGTTCGCGCCGTCGCTTTCGGGCGCCCACCGGCGTTCGGCGGCACCTCCGCTTCCCCCTGCTCCGTCCGACCCGGCACGACCAGGCGATCGCGGATCCAACCGACCGCGAGCCCCCAGACGAGGAACGCCCCGACCGCCCAGGAGAGGTAGGCGACGGGTCGGGCTCGCGCATCGGCGTCGACGGCGAAGCTCGCGAGGAACGCGAGGACGCCCAGCAGAGCGCCCACCGCCAGGGCGGCCGGGACGGCGCTGCGCCGAGCGCGCGTGCCGGCGAACAGCGCCGCTCCGACGATCACGCCGGCCAGCAGGAACAGTCCGACGGCCAGCGCCTGCTCGGCGGTCTTCGCGACCTCCGAGACGTCGCCGAGGTTCAGGGCGCGGATCGTGTCGACCATGGCGTCGATGCCGAACGTCACGACGGGGCCGGGCAGCACCCGCGCCAGCCAGTCGAACAGGTCGAACGGCAGGAACGGCGCGCCGAACGCGCGCTGGGCGAGGAACGCCAGCGCGGCCACGGGGGCCGTGACCAGCAGGCCCACGACCGTACCGAACAGGAAGCCGGGTCTCTTCATACGCACCTCCCGTGCGCCGGGCGATCGAGCGTGGCTGGGGACCGGAATCGAAGGTGGACGCCTCGAAGAAGAGGCGTTCCGCATCGGAAGGGGAAAGCTCGCGTGGGTCCGACGCTAGCACGACGATTCAGCGGCCGCGTATCGACAAGGTTCACCGGCCGACGCGGAGGCGTGCGCTCCGCACCGATACTGGCAGTGTGCCCGAGCCGTCTGCGGCACGCGCAGGCGACGGTGCCGTGAGGAGGCAGCTACGCATGAGTCCTCGATACGATCGACGCGTTCCCACGACCCCCACGATCACGGGACGACGCCTCGCGTGGTCCTTGTTCGCCACGCTGATGCTGGCGGCGTTCTCGTCCACGCTGGTCGCCGCGCAGAGCGCAGGCGCCGGCGTTCTCACGCTCCCCAGCAGCCACGACTTCGACACGACCGCGACGCAGCTCCAAGACGCCATCGCCGAGGAGGGACTCGTCCTGGTCACGACGATCGATCACGCCGCGAACGCCGAGAACGCGGGCCTCGATCTCCTTCCCACGACGGTGTTCGTGTTCGGGAATCCGCAAGCGGGCACGCCACTCATGCAGGCAGCACGAACGATCGCGCTGGATCTGCCCCAGAAGATGCTCGTATGGGAGGACGAGGCCGGCGACGTCTTCGTCACCTGGCGCGACCCGACGGTGCTGGCCACGCACCACGGCCTGACCGGCGACGAGGGACCGCTGCCGAACATCGCCGCGCTGCTCGAGACCTTGGCCCGCACGGCGGCCGGCGCGCCCTGACGACCGCTTCGCGGACGCCGTGCTAGCGTGCCGGCCGTGACGACGATCCTCAGGCATCCGGCGTTCCTGGCGGCCTTCCGCCTCGTGGCGCATCTCGAGGCGGTTTCGTGGACCGGCCTGCTGGCAGGAATGTTCCTGGAGCGCGTGCTGGTCCGCTACGCGGAGCTGGGCGACCGGCTCGTGTTCGTGTTCGGCAGCGTGCACGGCGGCCTGGTGATCGTGTACGTCG
>CAZHCI010000216.1:0-4236 GCA_964530905.1 uncultured bacterium | reverse complement strand
TCGTGGAAGCGCAGCGTCTGGGCGCGCAGGATGCCGTCGTCGGCGATGATCGCGACCAGGTACTCGGTGTCGCGCATGACGAAGGTCGCGATCCCCACCCGGCCGGCCTCCTCCATGGTCTTGGCCAGCAGGCGGTACGCCTTGAGCGCACCGCGGTCGGGCGCCAAGAAGTAGCCGCGCTCGAAGAGCATGGGGTCGACCTCGTCCTCGGCGACGAAGCGCGAGAGGTCGATCTCGTGCGACTTGTCGGGATCGAGCGCCTCGAGCTCCTCGTCCTCGACGACCACGAAGCGGTCCTCGTCGATCGGGAAGCCGCGCACGATGTCGTCGGCCGCGAGCGGCTCGGCGGCGTCGTCAGACGCGAAGTAGCGACGCTCCAACGGCTGCCCATTCTCGCCGACCATGCGCAGCGACGCGCGCGTGGTGCGGTTGGCGGGGAACAGTTGGACCGGCAGGGCCACCAGACCGAACGCGACCGTGCCCGACCACAGCGGCCGAGCCATGTGGGGTTTGCCGCGTCCCTTAGGCACGGCCGCCCGCCGCACTCAGGCTGCGCTGGAGCGCCTGGTCGAGGTCGCGCACGGGCCGCTTGCTGCGCTTCTTCGGCGGCTTCGGTCGCTCCCCGTCGCGTTTCGCCTCGATGAGCTCCTCGACCCGCTCGCGGTAGGCGTCCCGGTAGGCGTCGGGTTCGAACGGCGCCTCGAGCATCTCGAGCAGTTGCCGCGCCATCTTCAGCTGGCGGTCGTCGAGCGGTTTCCAGGCAGGGCGTTCGACCCGCTCCAGAGGCACCACCTCGTCGACGCTACGCAGCGTGACCAGCACCGGGTAGCCGCGGTGGAGCCGGAGCGCGCCCACGTACGCCTTGTTCCGCATCGTCCAGTGGGCCACCCCCTCGCGCCCCGCCTTCGCGAGCGCGGCCGCCAGGGCGGTATAGCGCGGCAGGTCGCCGTCGGGTCCCAGGTAGTAGGGGCGCACGTACCAGCGGTGGTCGATCGCCTCCGGCGGCACGAACTGCACCACGTCGATGTCGCGTGAGGCTTCGGGCTCGAGCGCGTCGAGCTCCTCGTCTTCCAGCAGCACCAGCTCGTCGTCGTCGGTGACGAAGCCACGGCGCGTGGCGTCATACGGCACGACGGTGCCCGCCACCGGATCGACCAACTTCTGGCTCACGGGCGACTGCGAGCGCCGCTCGAGCAGCCGGAAGCGGACGCTGCGGTCCTCGACGGCGGCGTAGAGCTTCACGGGCGTCGCGACGTCGCCCATGCGCACGACGCCCTTCCACATCGCGCGCGCCGGCATCAGCCGCGCGCCTCGGCGCAGCCGTGGCAGACCACCACGACCTCGCCCTCGTCGCGCACCTCGACGACGCAGGTGGCGCACACCAGCTCGTCGCAGTGCTGGCAGCGGACCATGGCTTCGGGATGGAAGGCGTCGTCGCAGTCGACGCAGATCGCGTCCCCGCGCTCGAGCCACCAGGGCGTCCGTGTGGGCCCGTGGAGGTCGTTCATCGCAACCCCACCTCCTTGCGCACGGCGGCCGTGATCGTGCGGGCGGCGTCATGGATCCCCGCCCACGGGTCACTGCGGAGCGCCGAAAGCCGGCGCCGCACGTTGCCCACGTCGTACGCGTCGGCGCGGAGCGAGGCGTCGAGCTCGTCCCAGCGGACCGGCACGGCCACTGGCGCGCCCTCGCGGGCGCGGGTCGAGAAGCTGGCGATCGCCGTCGCGCCGCGGCCGTTCCGTAGGTAGTCGAGGAACACCTTGCCCTCGCGCTTCGCCTTCGAGACCTGCGTGGTCAGGCGCTCGGGGTCGTCGGCGGCGTGGCGCTCGCACAGTGCCCGCGCGAACGCCTTGACCTCGTCCCAACCGTGGCGCCGCACCAGCGGCACCACGAGGTGCAGGCCCTTGCCACCGGTGGTGCGCACGAAGCTCGTCAGCCCGAGGCCGCCCAAGCGCTCGCGCAGGTCGAGCGCGGTGGCGCGCGTCACGGCCCAGTCGACACCAGGCGAGGGATCGAGGTCGATGACGAGCAGGTCGGGGCGCTCGACGTCGTCGACGCGCGCGCTCCACACGTGGACCTCGAGCACGCCCGCCTGCACGAGCCCGACCAGGTCGGCCAGGTCGCGCACGTAGGCGTACGCTTTCGTGCCCGAGTTCTCGGTGATGTCGATGCTCGGCAGGTCGCGCGGGAAGGCGCTGCCCGGGTGCTTCTGGTAGAAGCACGCCTTGGCCCGGCCTTCGGGGCAGCGCACCAGCGCCAACGGCCGCTCGACCATCCCCGGCAGCACGTGCGCCTCGATCGACGCGTAGTACTCGGCCAGATCGCGCTTGGTGATGCCCTGCTGCGGGTAGAGCACCCGGTCGGCGTTGGTGAGCCTGACGCCGGCGACGATCGCCTCGCCTTCGCGCAGTGGCGCCGTCTTGCGCCCCGAGGAGCGGCTGCGCGCACCCCTGCTGCCGCCCGACGAGGCCGTGCCCGCGGCGCCGCCGCGTTGGACCTCCGCGTCGGCCGCGTCGACCGCCACCCAGGCCACGTCGCCTGCGCTCTCCTCCTCGCGCAACCCGAGGAACGTCGAGTGCCGGAGCAAACCGTTCCGGGTCCGCTCCGCGAAGGCCACCCCGACGACCAACTCGGGCGCCGTCCACGTGGCGCCACGCGCATCGGGCACCTCGTCGGCGAACGGCGAGGTCGGTCGCGCGAGCGCATCGAGCCGTTCGCCGAGCTGTCCCAACGTGCGCTCGTCGAAACCGGTCCCCACCCGCCCCACGTAGCGCAGCGCGTCGCCGTCGAAGGCGCCCAGCAACAGCGCGCCGAAGCCGGTGCGCGAGCCCTTGGGTGGGGTGAACCCGCCGACGACGAACGCCTCGCGGCGCGTGCACTTCACCTTGCGCCAGCGCGTGCCGCGCCCCGCGCGGTACGGCGCGTCGGCGCGCTTGCTGATCATCCCCTCGAGCCCCATCCGGCAGGCCTGCTCGAGGAACGCGGGGCCCTGGCCCACGACGTGGTCGGTGTAGCGCACGAGGCCGCCGAGCGCGCTGCCCGCGCGTGCCACGAGCCCCTCCAGGACCTCCTTGCGCGCGAGTTGCGCCACGCCCCGTAGGTCGTGGTCGCCCACGTGCAGCACGTCGAACACCTGGAACCGCAGGCGCGCCGTGTGGCCGCTGCCGAGCGCCTCCTGCAACGCCCGGAAGCTGCTCACGCCGCCGGCGCCCAGCGCCACGACCTCGCCGTCGAGCCGCGCGACGCGAACCGGGAGCCGCGCGAGGGCCATCGCGATCTCGGGGAAGCGGTCGGTCCAGTCGTGCCCGTTGCGCGTGAGCAAGCGGACCTGGCCGTTCTCCACGTGCGCGAGCACGCGGTAACCGTCGTACTTGATCTCGTGGATCCAGTCGTCGCCCTGAGGCGCCTCGTCGGCGAGGCTCGCGAGCTGCAACCCCGGCTCGGCGGGCGCTGTAGCGCGCTTGGCCCCCTCGATCGTGCCGACGTCGACGACGTCGGCCCCGTCGGACCCCACGGCCACGATCGCCGCCTCCTCCCCACGCTCGATCTGCGCCATCGTCCGACCGGTGAGGACGCTGTGGTCGTCGTCGGGCTCGAGGGGCGACGCGCCGGGGTCGGTCCGCTTGATCAGCAGCCATTGGGTGTCGTCGCCGCGCGCGTGGCCGCCGGTGCGCGTGAGCGTCCAGGCACCGCGCAGCTTCTCACCCTCGAGCTCGAAGTCGATGCGGCCGTCGCTCACGCCGTCGCCCGTCGGCGTCCAGCGCCCCCGGTCCCAGAGCATGACGGTGCCACCACCGTACGCGCCCTGCGGGATCGTGCCCTCGAACTCGCCGTACTCCAGCGGGTGGTCCTCGACCTCGACCGCCAGGCGCTTCTCGCCAGGTACGAGACTGGGGCCCTTCGGGAGCGCCCAACTGCGCAGTACGCCACCGTGCTCGAGACGCAGGTCGTAGTGCAGGCGTGTCGCCTGGTGCTTCTGGATCACGAAGCGCTGTCCGTTCACCCCCGTCGCCTCGCCCCCCTCCGGTTCCGGCGTGCGCTCGAAGTCTCGTTTGCGGCGGTACGCCTGCAAGGGCTTCATGCTGCGACCTCGCGTCAGTTGCGCCGACGTGAGCCGCCGGGCGCCGCGGATTCGGGCACGTGCGCCTCGCGCGCATCGAGCGCGGCGGCGACGATCGAGCGCCACAAGTCCGGCGTCGCCGGGCCTCCGGACACTAGGGCTTGGGCGGCGTGCCC
>CAZHCI010000215.1:0-4237 GCA_964530905.1 uncultured bacterium | reverse complement strand
AGGCGCCGGCGGGCGACGGTGCCGGGGATCGACGGCAGGCACGCGCCGAGCGACTCCCGGGCGCGAGCGCGTGCTACAACGGTCGTCACTCGAGGGAGGTCGGTATGCCCTGGTCTCGGAGCGACGGCAGGAGCTCTACGGCAGCCCTTCGGCGCCGCGCGATCGTCCTGGCGGTGCTGGCGATGCTCGTCCTGCTGACGTCGTGCGCCACCATGTTCCATGGTGCGACCCAACTGGTTCCGGTCACCTCGCGCCCCGAGCGCGCCGAGGTCTTCGTGGACGGTGTCTCGCTGGGCTTCACGCCCTTGGAGCTCACGCTGCCGCGCCACACCGACGTCACGGTCGACGTTCGCCTCGGGGATCGGGTGCGGTCCTTCGTCCTGCAGAGCGAGGCGCAGGGCGCCATGGTTGGCCTGGACCTCGTGCCCGTGGGCGTGGCGGGGGGCCTCGTCGTCTTCGCCGGTGCCCTGGGCTCATCCATCGAAGGCGGCAGGGTGGAGCCGGGGGGTTACGCGCTCGGGGCCGGCCTGCTCGGGGTGTCGCTGGCGCCCATCCTGGTGGACTACGGCACCGGCGCCCTCTTCCGGCTGCGCCCCGGCGAGATCGCGGCCGTCTTCGACTGATGCGCGGCGATGATGCGCGCCGAGCTCGGGTCGCGACGTCGCGGCGGCGAGGCCAGGCGGGTGGCCATCCCGTAACCTAGGGCCAGCATGTGTCCCGGAGCCACCCCACCACGGGTCGAGCCCGTGCCCGTCGACGCCGATGCGCAGACGGTAGCGGTCCTGGCGGAGGCCTTCGCCGACTACCCGGCGCTGCGCTACGTGATCGGCCCGGCGGGCGCCGCGTTCCAGGAGCGCCTCGCCGCGCTGCTCGGGTTCTTCGTCGCCGCGCGCCGGGCCCGTGGAGAGCCAGTTCTCGGCGTCCGCTCGGGCGAGGCTTGGGTGGCGGTTGCCCTGGCGACGCTCCCCGACGCCGTCGCCTCGCCCGCGACGCTCGACGATGCGCGCGAGCGGACCTGGGCGCTGCTGGGCGCGAATGCCCGCGCGCGTTACGAGGACCTCGGCGAGCGCTGGGGGCGGCTGCTCGTGCGGGAGCCGCACGTGCACCTCAACCTGATCGGCGTCCGGAAGGCCGATCGCGGACGCGGTCTCGGGGCCGCTCTCGTCCGCGCCGTCGTGCAGCGCTCGTTCGCCCACCCGACGTCGCGGGGCGTGTCGCTGTCGACCGAGACCGAGGCGAACGTCGGCTTCTACCGCGCGCTCGGCTTCGAGCTGCGCGGCACGCTGGAGGTCGGGCCGGGCGTGCGCTCGTGGGTCATGTTCCGGCCGACCTGAGGGTGCGCGTGCCTGCGCGCGCCGCCGTGCGCCGCGACCCGGACGGCTGGGGGCCCTTCCCTGGGCACCTCAGGCGAGCGGGCCCGCGAGGCCCTGCCAGGCGGTGGCCGCGCCCCCGAACAGACCGGCGACCAGCCAGGCGACCAGGGCGAGCGCCAGGAGGCCGAGCAGCACCTTCATCAGGATGGCGCCGATCCGGAAGGCCAGATACACCACCACGATCAGCACGATGACGCCGACGACGTCCATCATCACCAACTGTCCTCCCCTCCGTGCGCCCACCCTACTCCGGCCACGTGGTCGCAGGACCCGGCCTCCGGCGTAGACCGGTCCCACGCCAGCGGCGCGCCCGGGATCGGAGGGGCGGGCCGTCGTCGGCGACCCCGGCACCGGGTCCCAGCAGTTCGATCGTCGGCTCGAGCCTCGGACGATACTTTCGTGACGGATGAATTATCGGTGGCGGGTCGATCGCTGGGGCGGTAGCTGGCCAACATGGGTTCGGCCGCTCGGGGTGCATCATGGATTCGTTCCCGGTCCTGCAAGAAGCGCAGTCGTTCGCGTCGGCCCTTCGGGAACACATGAGCGCAAGGCGCTCCAGCACGTTGGTTGGCGTGGACGTGTCCAGCTCCGGAAGGAGTCGACCCTATGGTCCGCCACCACGACGCAGCCGTGAAGGACGAGCACTACAACCTGATCAGCGGCTTGTACCACATGACCCATGGTGCCTGGACGTATAGCGAGTACGTGAAAGATTGTGAGGAGGCCGGCGACGAGGAGTTGGCCGCCCTGTTCCGCGATGCCCAGCGGCAACACGCCGAGCTCGCCGAGCGGGCCAAGACGCTCCTCAAGGGTCGGCTCGCCTGAGGCGCGACCGCCGCGCCGCCGCGCGCGGCATCGCCTCGCGGTGTGACCGAGCGGCGGGCGCTCCGTCGACGACGTCGCAGCAGCCGCGTCCTTCGGCGCGGCTGTACGGCGTCGCGATGGCGGTCGCCGCCCACGCCGTCGGGTCCTCTCACGGTCCATGCACGTCAAGGAGGTCAGCATGATCGTCGACTTTCTCCTCGCTTTCCTCATCGCGCTGGTGCTCACCTGGTTCTTCACCGTCGCCGTCGGGACGACCGGCCCGTGGTCGGGGTTCTGGGTCTTCTTCCTCCTCGTTCTGCTCTTCTCTTGGACCATGGGCCTCTGGGTGCGACCGATGGGGCCGGCCCTATGGGGCGTCTACTGGATGCCCTACCTGGTCTTCGGCGTCCTCCTCGCGCTGGTGATCGCCGCGGCTACGCCGCTCGACGGGCGCCCGCCGCGTGCCCAGCGGCCCCCGCAGGTGCCCGGCAGCACCACGCCGGAGGAGGAGGCGGCGGCGGGCACCGTGGTCGCGGTCGGGGTGTACCTGTGGATCGCTCTCGTCGTGATGGCGGTCGCCATCGGCATCGGCTACCTCTGGTGAGGCGACGGCCCGCATCGTGGAACGCCCGCGCGCGTCGACGCGCCTCCTCACCTCCACCGTTCTCTCCTCCGCAAGGGAGGCGCTCATGAAACGCCTGCTCACGCTCCTGTTCCTATCCTCCGCATGGCTCGTCGCCGGTGCGCAGGAGGCCGCGCCGCCGGCCGGGCCGGTCGTCGACCGGCTCCCGGTCTTCGATGGGGCCCTGGTCCGCTTCGTCCACGCCTCGCCCAACGCCGGGGCCGCGCGCGTCGTCGTGACGAGCACGATGGAGGGGCTCGACGAGCGCCACGTCGTCGAACTCGACTACCTGGACACGACCGATTACCGCGAGCTCCCCGAGGGCAGCTACGAGATCGCGATCGATCTCGGCGGTGAGGGCGAGGCTGCGGTCGCCACGAGCGAGCGCCTCGACACCGTCCCCGGCGGCGTCTACACCGTCGCGGTCACCGGCCTCGCGCTCGACGAGCCGGTGGCTGACGAGGACGCGGGCGACGGTTTGCTCACGTGGATCCGCGAACTCTTCACGCCCGACCGGCCCGAGTTCGCGCTGCGCGCCCTGATCCTGGACGACGTCGGCGGGGCCACCTACGGGCCCGACACACCCGCGTACCGGATCGTGCACCTGGCACCGGGGACCGACACCGTCGACCTGGTGCACGTCCGCGACGACGGCGCCGACGTTCTCGCGTCCGTGTCGTACCTCGACGCGAGCGGGTTCGTCGATGTCCCGCCCGACGACGGTCGCCTCGAGGTGCGAGCCGTGGGCACGACCGCCACGATCGACGCCGTGTCGGGCATCGAGCACACGCCTGGGCTGATCCACACCGTCTTCCTGGTGGGCACGCCGATCGAGGAGGAGCCTCTGAGGACCATCGCCGTGAGCGCCGAATGGGCGGAGGTCGGCCCGCTGGCGCCCGGAACCGCGGGCACGAGGGGCATGACCGGCCTCATGACGGTGTCGGAGATGGCCACCCTGCGCGAGCTGCTGGTGGCTCTCGGGCAGCGGGTCGACGCGGCCGAGCGGCGTGTCGCGGACCTCGCCGACACGCCCGAAGCCGCGGGTCCCGCCGCCGAGGCGAGACGCGAGCTCGAGGAGGCTAGCGGGCTGCTCGAGCAGGCCCACCTGCTGCTCGACGAGGCGGAACGCCGCGTGCGCTGAACGCTAGCGCGACACCCGTCGCGCCCGTTCGGTCAGCCGCACCCGCACCCGACGCAGCCGCCGCCCGCCCGCCCCGCGAGCCGTCGCTCGATCGCCAGCGACGTCGGCGTGACCGCGAGCCCGCCGAGCGAGGTGCAGCGGTGCTCGCGGGGCATCCGTTCCGCCACGGCCTTGGCCGCGTCGATCACCTCGTCGAGCGGGATGAGCGGGTCGAAGCCGGCGAGCGCCATGTTGGCGCACGCGAGCGCGTTGGCGGCCGCCATGACGTTCTTGCCGAGGCAGGGCGCCTCGACCCGG
>CAZHCI010000214.1:0-4258 GCA_964530905.1 uncultured bacterium | reverse complement strand
GGCGTCGTAGACGGGCATGATCGCTCCGCCGGGGTGGCCGAAGACGACCTCGACCCCTTGGCGTTCGAGCGCACGAATCAGGACTTCCGCACCATTCATGGCTTCCTCCGTGGACCCCTGAGTCAAAACGAACGCACCCCGCCGAATGGGTCTTCGGCGGGGTGCGGGCCACTCTATCGTCGTGAAACGACTACGCGGCGCCACCCCTCGACCGTAGGACTACGACCCGGCCGAGGCCGAGAATCCGCACGATGCCGCTGGAGAGGGTTGCTGCCGTGTCGCTCACTGGGCCGGAGTATACGGGGTGCTAGGGTGTGTGTCAACGAATGGCGCTCGCGCCGCGGCTCGTCGGCCACGTCCGTGGCCCGCTCCCGTGGCTCGGTGGTCGTGCCGACCTCTCACGAAGGTCGCCATCCGATGGAGGTGGTCGCCATCGAAGTGCTCCGCGTCTCCGGCACCTCGCGCCCCAACGCCGTCGCGGGTGCGATCGCCGCCCTCCTCCGCAGCGAAGGCGTCGTCGAGCTCCAGGCGATCGGACCGCAGGCGGTGAACCAGGCGGTCAAGGCGCTCGCGATCGCGCGCGGGTACGTGCGCGACGACGGCTTGGACCTGTCCGCCGTCCCGTCGTTCGTGACGCTGGAGCTGCACGACCAGGAACGCACCGCCCTCCGCTTCCACGCCACCGCCGTCCCGCTCGGCGACGAATCGGTCTCCGGCCGGACCGGAACCGGGTAGCCTGAACACGATCTTGGACGGGCTCCGCCCGGTACGCTATCGATCCGAGACGAAGAACCCCGCACCCCCCGGGCGCGCCGAGCGGCGCGCCCGTGAACGAGGAGGACGACGAAGACATCATGTTCGCGATCTTCATCCTGATGATGGTCATGACGCTGGGCGCCCAGTGGTACCTCCGGTCCACCTTCGGCACCTGGAGTCAGCGCCCCAACACCTCGGGCCTCACCGGCCGCGAGGTCGCCCGGGCGATCCTGCGCAAGCACGGCCTCGAGCACGACGTCGACGTCGAGTCGGTGCGCGGTCAGCTCAGCGACCACTACGACCCCACCAAGAAGACGGTTCGCCTGTCGGAGCCGATCTACGGCTCCGCCAGCGTGGCCGGCATGGCGGTCGCCGCGCACGAGGTCGGCCACGCGCTGCAGCATGCGAAGGCGTACGCGCCGCTGCAGTGGCGGAGCGCGCTGATGCCGGTCGCGAGCATCGGTGGACGCTTCGGTCCGTACCTGGCGATCTTCGGCCTGATGCTCGGCATGACCGGCTTGGCGCAGGTCGGCATCGTGCTGTTCGGCGCGGCCGTGCTGTTCCAGCTCGTCACGCTCCCGATCGAGTTCGACGCCTCGCGTCGTGCGCACGCCGAGCTGCGCGAGATGGGCATCGTCACCCAGAACGACGCCGGCGGCGCGCGCAGCGTGCTCAACGCCGCGGCGCTGACCTACGTCGCAGCGGCGGCGGGCAGCGTGATGTACCTGCTCTACTTCCTGATGGCCGCGCGCGACTAGCGTGCCGCGGCGCCGGCGCCCACGACCGAAGGCCGCGTGACGTCCGCCCCGGCGACGCCGGCGGCTCCGACGGGCGCACGCGAGATCGCGCTCGAGACGACGCTCCGCGCCAGCAGCGGAGCGTTGCTCTCGCGCGAGCTCGGGCGGGCGCTGGACCGGTCCACCGTGTCGCCGCGGGACCGCTCGCTGATCACCGACCTGGTCTACGGGGCGGTGCGCTGGCGCGTCTGGCTGGACGCCGCCCTGGCGCCGCGCCTCCGGAATCCCGAAGGCCTCCCCGCCGACGTCGTCGAGGCGCTCCGGCTGGGCGCCTACGAGAAGCTGATCCGCGGAACGCCTCCGCACGCCGCGGTCGACGCCTGGGTCGGCATCGTGCGGCGACGACGCCCGCGCCTGGCCGGGCTGGTCAACGCCGTCCTGCGGCGCGTCGAGGCGCCGGACGAGCCGTCGCCCGCGACGCGCGCGTCGCTTCCGGCCTGGCTCTGGGAGCGACTCGCGTCGGCCCTCGGCGACGACGCCGAGGCCGCGGCCGACGCGATGCGCACGCCTTCGCCGCTCTGGCTCGTCGCCTTCGCGCCCGATGCGCGCGCCTCGCTCGAGGCCGAGGGGTGCGAGGTCGCGGGCGGCCCCGTGGACGGCACGCTTCGCGTTCGCCCCTCCCGCCGTCTGGGCGACCTCGCGGCGTTCCGCGAGGGACGCGTGCAGCCTCAGAACCCCGCGTCGTTCCTCGTCGCCGCCGCGCTCCCCGCCGGGCCGGGCGACCGAGTGCTGGACCTGTGCAGCGGACGAGGCGTGAAGGCCGCCGACCTGGCGGCACGCGGCGCGAAGGTCGAGGCGATCGAGCTGTCGGCGGCGAAGGTCGATCAGGCGCGCCGCAACCTGGCGCGGCTGGGCCTCGAGGTCCAGCACCGCGTCGCCGATCTGCGCGAGCCTCCCCCCGGCGTCGAGCCCGCCCCGTACGTGCTGCTGGACGCGCCGTGCAGCGGCACGGGCACGCTGCGCGGTCATCCGGAGATCCCGCTGCGCCTGGGCCCCGCCGACGTGGACGCCTTGGCGGCGTCGCAGGACCGGCTGCTGGACAGCGCGGCCGCGCTGGTCGCTCCGGACGGGGTGCTGGTCTACGCCGTGTGCGCGTTGACGCCCGACGAAGGCCCCGCGCGCGTCGACGCGTTCCTGCGCCGTCACCGGGGCTTCGCCCCGGAGCCGATCGACCTTCCGGTCGCGACCCGGCCGGCCGGAGCGGGCACGTTCCTGCTGCCGCTGGACGGGCTCGACGGCTTCTTCATGGCCCGGCTCAGGCGGCGCGACGCTGTATCGTGAGGGTGCGCCCCAGCTCCCGAGTCAGGAGGCCCGCATGACGACCGACCAGGCAGGCGACGCGTCCGCGACCGTGCTTCTGAGCGCCGGCGCGGCGGAGACCGTGACCGGATCGTGCCACCTGCTGCGCACGCCGGACGCCCGGATCCTGATCGATTGCGGCATGTTCCAAGGACGGCCCGAGCTTCAGCGCCGAAACCGTGAGCCGTTCCCGTTCGATCCCGGCGACGTCGACGCCGTGCTGGTCACCCACGCCCACCTCGATCACGTTGGGCGGCTTCCCAAGCTGGTCGCAGAGGGGTTCGCGGGTCCGGTGCTGGCGGCGCCGGGGACGCGGACGATCGCCGAGATCATCCTTCGCGACGCGGCGAAGATCGCCCGCGAGGACCACGCGCGCGAGCTCCGAAAGGCCCGCCGCGCCGGTCGCGAGGACGAGGTCGAGCCGCTGCCGTACGAGGAGGAGGACGTGGACCGGGCGCTGGAGGCGTTCCGCACCGTGGCGTACGACGAGACCGTCGAGGTGGCGGGCCTCGCGGTTCGGTTCCGGCCTGCGGGCCACGTGATCGGCTCCGCCTGGCTCGAGATCGACGACGGCGACGGAACGCTCATTGCCTCCGGCGATCTGGGCAATCGCGACAGCATCCTTCACCGCTCCGCCGAACGACCGCGGAACGCGCGCGCCGTGCTGTGCGAGGCGACCTACGGCGACCGCGCCCACCGCTCGCGCGAGGCCACCCGGGCCGAGCTCCGCGAGGTGCTGGCCGAAGCGGCCGAGGCCGGGGGCCGCGTGCTGATCCCCACCTTCGCGCTGGAGCGGACCCAGACGGTGCTCTACGAGATCGGCCGCCTGCAGCGTTCGGGCGAGATCCCCGAGCTGCCGGTGTTCCTGGACTCGCCGATGGCGACGAGGATGACGGCCGTCTACCGCGAGCACGTGGGCCGGTTCCGGCCCGAGGTCCGCGAGATCGCCGACGCCGGCATCGATCCGTTCGCGCCGCCCCGCTTCGAGACGACCGTGTCCAGCGACGAGAGTCGCGCCCTGAACGACCTGGACGAGCCGGCGATCGTGCTGGCCGGCTCGGGGATGATGACCGGTGGCCGCATCGTGCACCACCTGAAGCACCACATCTGGAAGCCCGAGACGCACCTGATCGTCGTCGGCTACCAGGCGTCGGGAACGCTGGGGCGAGCGCTGATCGAAGGGGCGAAACGGGTCCGGCTGGTCGGCGACGAGATCGCCGTGCGCGGCAAGATCCACACCATCGGCGGCCTCTCCGCCCACGCCGACCGCGACGATCTGACCGCCTGGCTGGCGGACGCCGGCGACGCCGCGGTGCACTTGGTCCACGGCGAGCCGGAGGCGCTGATCTCGTTCCGCGATCACCTGCGTGAGCGGGGCCGGACGGCGGACGTCGTGAAGGACGGCG
>CAZHCI010000213.1:0-4313 GCA_964530905.1 uncultured bacterium | reverse complement strand
GGTACGGGTGCACGGTGCCGGACTGGATCGGGCCGGGCCGGATGAGGGCGATCTGGTGGGCGAGGTCCTTGAGGGTGCGCGAGCGCATGACGCGGGCGGTGTTGACCTGGCTGGGGCTCTCGATCTGGAAGAGGCCCATGGTGGCGCCCGCGGCGATGACGTCCCAGACGCGCGGATCGTCGGGAAGGCGATCGAGGTCGAGCCATGTGCCCTGCGTGCGCAGGACCTCCTCGCGGGCACGCTCGAGCGCCGCGAGCATGCGCAGCCCGAGGAGATCGAGCTTGATGAGGCCGAGGGCCTCGGCGTCGTCCTTGTCGAGTTGCAGCAGCTTGATCCCGCCGCTCGAGCGTTGCAGGGGGCTGTAGTGCGTGAGGGGATCGCGCGCGAGGACGACCCCGCCGCTGTGGGGCGCGAGATGGCGGGCGTGGCGAGGCTCCATCCGCGTGAGCAGGTCGAGCAGCGCCTCCTTGGCGGGCGCGTCGCCGAGGACCTCGTCGAAGACGGGGGCGGCCTCCCTGGCCCGCTGCGGCGAGAGGTGGCGGTAGTCGCGGCCGAGCGCACGGGTGAGCAGGGCGCGCTGCTCGGGCGGGATCCCGAGCGCGCGCCCGAGGTCCTGGATGGCGAGGGGGAGGCGGTAGGTGATCTTGTTGGCGACCATCGCCTCGGTGGTGGCGCCGAAGCGCTCCTCGACCCAGGCCAGCAGCTCGTCGCGGCGGGCGGAGGAGACGTCGATGTCCACGTCCGGCATCGCGCTCTTGCCGGTGTGCAGGAAGCGTTCGAACAGCAGGTCGTGTTCGATGGGGTCGGCACGGGTGATCCCGAGCAGGTAGCAGCAGTTGGAGGCGGCGGCGGAACCGCGGCCGGCGGCGAGGATGCCGTGCCGTCGGCAGTGGTCGGTGACCTCGGCGGCTACCAGGAAGAAGTCGGTCAGGCCGAGGGCGCGGATGGTGGTGAGTTCCTCCTCGAGCTTGCGACGGGCCTGAGCGAGGCGGTCGCCCTCGTAGCGCTGGAGCAACGCCTCGTAGCAGCGGCGCTCGAGGTGTTCGGCAGGGGAGAGGCCGGTGGGCACGCGGGCCCGCGGCGGCACCAGCCGCTCGGGGAGCAGATCGAAGGCGGCGCGCTCGGCCACCCAGTCGGCGTTGAGGTGGGCCTCGGGGAAGGGGAGGCGCTGGTGGACCTCGTCCGGTGACGGCAACGCGCCCGCCTCGTTCTGCGGCCGCTGGGGGTGGGGCTCGTCGACGGTGATGCCGAGGCGGGCGCAGGTGAGTGCGTCGAGCAGGCGTTGGTCGGAGGCCCGTGCGTGGCGTACCTCGGGTGCCGCTACGACGGGGAGGCCGACGTCCTGGGCGAAGCGCCGCAGCACGCGGGCGCGGCGACCGTCCCAGGGCAGGCGGTCGTGGAAGAGCTGCACGTAGAGGCGCTCCGGAAAGGCGCCCTTGAGCTCGCGGACGCGGCGATCGAGGTCGGCGACCTGCCGGCGCGCCAGGAAGCGGGCCGGCAGGCCGTCGCGCGCGCCGGTGAGGCACACGAGGTCGTGCGTGTGGGCCAGCAGCACCGACCACGGCACGACGGGCGTCTGGGACGCGTGGGCGTGCGTGAGCAGTTCGTTCAGGGTGGCGTAGCCGGCGCGTGAGGCCGCGAGCAGCACCAACGGCACGACGTCGCGGTCGTCGAGCTGGACCGGGACGGTCGCGCCGATCAGCGCCTGGAGGCCGTGCTCGCGCGCCGCCTGGAACAGCTCCACCGCCCCCGTGACGTTGAGGAGGTCGGTGAGGGCCAGACTGCGGTAGCCGAGCTCGGCGGCGCGCCGCACCAGGGTCGTGGGCGTGGCGGTGCCGGCGCCGAAGGTGAAGGTCGAGCGGGTGCACAGCAGCGCGCTCAGCCGTTCGCCCGCGATACCCACCACCGTCCGTCCTCCCGGTAGGTCTCCAACCAACGGCCGTCGTCGGCCTCCAGCAGCCGGTAGTGGCGGCGGATCTCGCGCGTCCACCAGCGGCCGACGTAGTCCCAGTCGTCGACGAGGCGGGCGATCCTGGCCGTTCGCGCCCGTCCGTCGGGGTCGGTCCAACGAACGTCCAGCACGTCGTCGCCACGCGTGCGCACCGTGGCCGGAGCCATCACGGGTTGCACGGCAGCCTCACGGGGCGCCCGCCGGCCGACGGGGTGGCGGGGCCGTGGGGGCGATCCCCTGGGCGGTGGGCGCCTGCGCCGGGGCCGCCGGCGGCCGGTTCCACGGCCGGGCGCGGCGCGACCCGGGCGCGACCGCCGGGGCGGCCGCGGCCAGGGGAGCGCCGGTAGGGGAGAGGAGAGGTGCGCCGTTCGCGGCCACCCGCGTTGCGTTCGCGGGGACATGCGTCGCGTTGGCGGGCACCCGCGTCTCTGGCGCGGGCACCCGCGTCTCGGATTCGACGCCGCGCGCTTCGATCCCCGTGAGGTGCACGGCCACGGGCGGGCTGGCGTGCAGCGCGGCGGGCGTCACCGCGCCGAGCGGGGCCTCGAGCAGCGCGTGGGCCGGCTGACGGCGGTCGCGGCGGCCGCCGGTGCGGGCGGCCTCGGGCGCGCCGTCTTCCAGCGCTGCCCAGCGCCAGGCCTGGTCGCTGGCGGGCGCGTGCGGGTCGCCCCAGCGCACGCGTACCAACGCGTGGGGGTAGCGCTCGAGGACGGCGTCGACGGCGGCCTCTTGCTGGCGCCGCGCGTCCCACAGGCCGACCGCGTCGGCCACCCGCTCGGGGTCGGCCAGTTCGACCGTCAGGTCCTCGATGCCGCCCGCCGCGGCGCCGCTGTCGCGCAGGGCGAACAGTGCCTGCTGGCGGATCTGGCCGGCGGCGCGCAGCGGCCGCTTGGCCAGCCGCGAGGCGCGCCGGGGTCCGCCGCCCCCCTCGGTCGCCACCGTCACGTGGCGGACGGCCCGCCCTTCGAGCCCCAACGCCAGCGAGCGTGCCAGTCGGTCGAGCGCCGGCTCGAGCTCGGCGGGCTCGAACAGCGGCCGCTCGAAGGCCAGCCGGCGGCGCAGCACGGAGGGTGGCGACCAGGCGGTGAGCCGCTGCCGCCGCGGCCCGTGCAGGTAGGGGAGGAGCCCCGGAGCACCCTCGCCCAGGTAGGCGCGCAGCTGTGCCGGGCTCCACGCCGTGAGGTCGCCGACGCTGGCGAGCCCCAGCCAGTGCAACCGGGTGAGGTCGCCCTCGGCGAGCCCGACGCCGCGGAGGAAGCGCAGCGGCAGCCGTTGCAGGAAGTCGGCCTCGGCGCGTGGTGCCACCCCGCGGGCCTGCCCCGGCCGCGCCGCCAGCGCCGCCAGCTCCGCGGTCTCCAGGTCGTCGGCGATGCCCACGCGCGCGTTCAACCGCACGGCCAAGGCCTCCGCCTCGGTCTCGCTCAGGCGCAGGAAGGCGCGGCCGCGATGCCCGGCGTCGAGCCAGGGCGTCCAGCCGAGCAGCTCGCGCACCAGTTCGCGCCACCCCAGGGCCAGCCCCGGCTCGTCGCTGGGGGCGATCGCGAGCGATGTCGCCCGCAGGCGGGCGCCCGCCAGTCGCATGCCGCGGTCGATGCCCCAGCGGCGGGCGGCGGGGTTGGCGTGCAGCACCCGCCCCACGTCGCAGGCCAACAGTGGGGTACGGGTCAGGCCGGGCTCCCGACGCTCGGCCAACCAGAGGGGGAAGGGCTCGACGACGACGGCCACCAGGCGCGTGGCGTCGGCGCCGCTCGGGGCCGGGTCACGGCGCCGGGCCGGCGCGACGCGGGGGGTGGGATGGGGCGGCGGACCGCCGGTGGCGGCCGGCCGGCGGGTGGGGGAACGCGTGTCCATCGTGCGTCCTTCGGGTGCTACGATGCCCACAGCACCAGGGGCGAGGCGTGCGCTGCGCGCACGTCGGCGTCTTGGGGCGGAGCGAGGGCGCGTCCTCCATGCTTGCCGGCTCGGGGATGCGCCTTCGTCGTCGTTCGTGCGGGTGGGCCCCGGGGGCCCGGGGTCAACGCTCGGCGGCACCTCCCTCGACGAGCAGGTCGTGCAGGACTTCGCCGCGCAGGAGCCCGCGGTAGACCCCGTCGACCCGCAGGTCGGCGGGCGCCACCTCGAGCGTGGGGTAGGCCGGGTTGTGGGGCCGCAGCCGGTAGCGCGTCGGGCGCCGCGCCGGCCCCGACCAGCCGAGGTACTTCAGGGTGCTCTCGTCGTCTCCGACGCGCACCGCGCAGATCTCGCCCTGCCGCTCGGGCGCGCGACGCTGCAGCAGCACGACGTCGCCCGCCTCGATCCGGTCGGCCATCGAGTCGCCACGCACCCGCAGCGCGAAGTGGTCGTCGCGCCCGCGCAGCGCCAG
>CAZHCI010000212.1:0-4351 GCA_964530905.1 uncultured bacterium | reverse complement strand
CGCCATACCGGCGCAGGACGGGGAGGACCCGCTCGACGAGGGATGGCACGGTGGTGGCCATGCCTTCAAGATACGTCTCGGCACCCGATCACGATGCGCGCCCTCGCACCCCGCCGGCTCGCCTATCCCCGTACGCCCGCCGCAACGCCGCCAGGTCGAGCCTCCCCATCCCCAACAGCGCCGCCAAGGGACGATCCGAGGGTGGGTCATGGAGGATGGTCGACCGTCGGGGGGCGGCTTTTGGGTTCCACGGCCCGAGCCGTGGACACGACGCCGAGCGTGCTCGAAGCGCTGCGCGCCCGCGGCCACGCCTGCATCGACATGGACGACCCGAGCCTGTCGATCCGCGACGACGCGGGGCACCAGCACTGGCGGACCGACGCGCTCGTCCAGCTCCTGGAGGCACATCCCGAGCGCACGACCTTCGTCGTCGGCTGCGCCGAAGAGCAGGCCGGCCTCTACGACCGGTTCCGCGCGATCGTCCTCCTGAGCGCGCCGATCGAGGTGATGGTCGACCGCATCCGCTCGCGCACCAGCCACGCGTTCGGCCAGGACCCGGCGGAGATGGCCCGCATCCTCGACGACCAGCGCTCGGTCGAACCGCTGCTGCGGCGCTCCTGCACACACGAGATCGTGACGACGGTGCCGGTGGCGCAGGTCGTGGAGCGGATCCTCGAGATCGCCGAACCCATGTCGTGACGTGGCCAGCACGCGGCGCTCGGGTGACCGGAACGTCCCGCGGCCCACCGTTCCACCGACACCTCGGCGGGTGAGGAACGACGGCAGTTGACGAGGTGGGGCCGTGACCGGAGATTCGGCTGGAGCGCTACGGCCGAGAAGACCCCCGTCGAGCCCGGGGTTCTTCTCGGTGTGGCCTAGGATCGTTGGCCGACGGGCGTGCTGCGTCGGGATCGCGACGCGCGTCGTCGACGCCCGCGGAACGGTGCCGTCGGGTGGGCGTGCGGGGACTCAGAACTTGCCGTTGCTGTGGGCCATCTCCGCCGGGATCGGCGAGATCACGTCCCAGTGCTCGACGATCATGCCGTCCTCGAGCCGAAACAGGCCGTAGACGGGCTTCATCCCACGATCGTGAGGCCTGGCTCTCAAGCCCTTCGAGGTAGCGGGTGACGAGCGACGAAGTCGGCCAGCGCGGCGGCCAACGCGCGCGGGTTCTGCAGCTGAAGGCCGTGGGCGGCCTCCGGTAGCTCATACCCCTCCGCGTTCGGGAGCCAACTCAGCAGGAGCTCGAACGTCTCGACGAACCGCGGCGAGAGGTCCTTGCTGCGTTCTCCCAGGACGACGAGCGTGGGCTGCCGGACCTTCCGCAGCTGGGGTTCGCCCATCTCCCACTCGAGCAGCGGAGGGCCCTCCGCCTCGAAGGTCGTGGCGGCATCTCGGATCGCTTGATCGAAGGACCCGGGTAGGACGGGCTCCAGCGCCTGCCGGGGGTCCTCTCCCCAGCGCACCCGCAGCATCTCCTCGACGACCGGGGCGGGCCCCTCCTCTCGGTACCGCTGAATCCCGCGTCGCAACGACGCGCGGTAGTCGTCGCCGCTGGCGCCGAGCATGAGCGCGGGCTCGAGCAGCGCGAGCGAGCCGACGACGTGGGGGGCCCGCGTCGCCAACTCGAGGGCGATGGCGCCGCCGTAGGAGTGGCCCACCACGTGCGCCCGCTCGACGCCCAGATGGCCCAGGAGCCCAAGACAGTCGGCCGCTTGCCGGGCAAGGCTCACGGGCCCGGACGGTCGCGGGCTGCCGCCGTACCCACGGCGACGGTAGGCGATGACCTGGAAACGGTCGACGAGCGCCGACTCCTCCAGGAGGGGCCAGAACGCGTCGGCGATGAGGGCGCCGGCGCCGAACGCCCGGTGCCATCAAGGTACCGAGATCAGCCACCCGAACCCCCTTTCGTCGCCGCTACCCCGACCGGGCGCGGCCGGTTCCGGCGACAGCAGGATCAGCTCCCGGCTGCTCCGGTAGACCTCGATCGTCGGCCGCGTGGTGTCGTCGCCGTGCTTGGCGATGAGGCGGTCGAACGTCTCGCCGATCTCGGGGATGCGATCGCGCCAACCGACCAGCTTCGCGCGCGCGTACGCGCCGCCAGGAACGACGCAGCGCTCCAGCCCCAGCGCGGCAGGGTCCTCGCCGGGCAGGACCGCCACGCACGCCCGGTACGCGTGCCCGTCGAACACGCCGTAGAACCTGCGACCCCTCATGCCGGGAAGCCGCGCCTCGAGCCTCTCGAACGCCTCGCGCGCGCCGGCTGGACCGCTGGCCGACTCGACGTACATGACCTCGACGTCCCCGATCTCGACGATGGCGCGCATGTCCCCTCCGTGGGATGAGCATCCACGAGCCCGTAGCGCCGATGCCGCCAAGTGCCCGGGGCGGCCGACCGCCGGAACGGCGTTCCCCTCGCGTTCGTTGCGGCGACCGAGGCGTCTGCGGTGCCCCGTGTGAGGGCCGATCAGGACTCGTCGGCGAGGATGCGTTCGAGGGTCCGGAAGCCCATGGTATGCATCTCGGGGTTGCTCCGTCGGTAGTACCAGGCAGCGCCCATGGCCTGTTGCAGGGCCCACGCCTTGCCGCGTTCCCATTCGAGGTCGTCGCATCCGAGCTCTCTGCGGAGGCGTCGGCGCGGGCCGGGTTCGAGCAGGTGCCAGCCAGCGACCAGGTCGAGGGCGGGATCGGCGGGTGCGAGCCCACCCACGTCGAGGATGCCCGCCAGGCGCCCATGGCGGACCAGCACGTTGCCGGGGATCAGGTCGCCGTGGGTCATGACGTCTGGCGCTCGCCGTGGGAGGTCGCGCAGACGCCCCCATAGGCGGCGGAGGCGGGGCACGTCGACGAGCCCGTGGCTCTGCTCGAAGCAGTAGGCCATCCATCCCTCGTCGAAGCGGAGGTCACCGCCGCGGTTCGTGCCGTCGAAGGTGCGGCCCTCCGTGTCGATGGCGCGCACGTCGAGGATGAAGCCGGCCAACTCCGAGGCGAAGGTCTCCGAGTCGCCGGGGTCGTCCACGTTCGCGGTCACGCCCGTCAGCCAGGTCTGCACCGACCAGGGCATGGGGTAGCGACCGCCGGGCTCACCGATCGCCAGCGGGACCGGGACGGGGACCGATGTGGCGTCCGCGAGGCGGCGAGCGGCCGCCGCCTCCGTCCGCAGCCGGGCACGCGCCCTGCCGGTGTCGCCTGGCTGGAGCGGCAGTCGGGCGGCCAGGTGGTCGCCGATCCGGAAGATCGCATTGACCGTTCCCTCAGGCTGGACCCGGGTGATCGGGAGTCGGCTCCACTCGGGGAACTGCTCCGCGATCAGCTCGGCCACGATCCCGGCAGTCACCTGCAGTTGGTCCTCGTGCATGTCCACAGGCAACCGGATCGCCCTAGGTCATCCTACGGGGGGCTT
The DNA here is from genome assembly GCA_964530905.1 of uncultured bacterium. GTDB lineage: Bacteria > Deinococcota > Deinococci > Deinococcales > Trueperaceae > SLSQ01. The sequence goes on along the minus strand of CAZHCI010000212.1, from coordinate 948 downwards.
CGGCCACACGGGGGTCGGTCACCCTGCGGCGCGACCCCCACATGTCGGAACTCCGCCGAGTCGAGCCAGGACAGCTCGCGCGGGAGCGGCGCGGCGCCCCCCGCGTCAGGCCTCGGCCAGCGGCGACCGGATCGTGTCGGCCCACCGCGCCACGCGGTCGTGGCTCAGGTCCGCCTCGTTGTCCTCGTCGATGACGAGACCCACGAACCGACCGTCCACGACCGCGCTCGACTCCTCGAAGTCGTACCCATCGGTCGGCCAGGCCCCCACGACGGTCGCGCCCCGCTCCACGACCTTGCGGTAGAGCGTCCCCAGCGCGTTGACGAACTCCCCGGAGTAGCCGTAGGAGTCGCCCAGACCGAACAGCGCCACGGTCTTGCCGCTGAGGTCCATCCGATCGAGCTCCGGGAAGAAGTCGTTCCAGTGCTCCTGCAACTGACCGTCCTCCCAGGTGGAGATGCCGAGGATCAGCGCCTCCGCCGACGCCACTTCGTCGGCGCTCGCCTCCTCGATATCCGTCACCGACTCGATCAGGTCGCCGAGCTCCTCCTTGAGCAGCGACGCGATCCGCTGCGTGTTCCCCGTCGAGCTGCCGTAGAAGATGCGCGCCTTCGCCATCGGTCGTCCTCCCAAGATGCGTCGGGTGTCGCGGCCTGAACCGACCAGAGGCCACGGCCCGTCGCGCTCGATTCTCACGCACCGCCCCAGCCCGACCGGCTTCGGACGCCACGATGGGCCATCCGACGCCGAGGGCAACGGTTCGCGTGCCCATGCGTGCGATCACCGCGCAGAACGGCCCCTTAGGCCGCTGGCGGCATCGCTACGCAGGGTATCCGCCGGTGGGACGCCCGGTCAACGACGCGCCAAGAGCCGGGGCCATGCGTTCGCGGGCACGAAGGGCGGGGCCCGTCCCCCTCACACAGGTCACCGGGGCGAACCCGCCGGGCC
>CAZHCI010000211.1:0-4373 GCA_964530905.1 uncultured bacterium | reverse complement strand
GTCGCCTATCTCGTCCAGCGCCCGCCGGACCGCCGTCAGGTCGTCCTCGCCGAACACCACGACGCGGACCTCGCGCAGCGACGTCAGTCGTGGCGCGAGGTCCGCCACCGTCCGGAGCGCGACGCGCGCCGCCTCGTCCACCGGGAAGCCGAACGCGCCGGTCGAGATCGCGGGCGTCGCCACGATGCCCAGACCTCGTTCGTCCGCGAGGCGCAGCGCCTCCCGGTACCCCGCGGCCAGCAGCCGATCGGCCGGCTCGTCGATCCCGTAGCGCGGACCCAGCACGTGGATCACGTACGGGTTGGGAAGGTCGTGCCCACCGGTGAGGACCGCCTCGCCCGGCTCGATCGGCGCCTGGCGGCCAGCCTCGTCGGCCAGGCCCGGCCCGGCCGCCCGGTGGATCGCGCCGGCCACGCCACCGCCGGGGAGAAGCTCCGCGTTCGCGGCGTTCACGATCGCGTCCGCATCGGGCTGCTCGACGATGTCGCCGCGGACCAGCCGCACCGTCACGGATCCGATGTCGCGTTCGTCGGCCATGCGTTCAGGATGCACCTCGGGAGCGCACGACCGTGTCGGCAGGTCGCGAAGGCGTACGCTCGGGGGATGACCGTCGATCGTCGAGCCGCCCCGCCGAGTCACGCCGAATCGAGCCGCGCCGGTTCCCGAGCCGTCGCCCGCCGGGCGGCCCCGGCGTGAGCCCCCACGTTCCCGAGAGCGAGGCGGCCCGGACGCGCGCCGTCAAGCGCAAGATCTGGAACCGGCCGCAGACGTTCCGTGCCAGCTGCGCGCTGGGTCTCGAGCACCTCCTCGCCGACGAGGTACGCGGCCTGCCCGACGTCGCCGAGATCCAGACGGTTCCCGGCGCCGTCCGCTTCGTCGGCCCGTTCGACATCGTGTACGTCGCTCTGCTGCGTCTTCGTACCGCGGACACGCTTCGGGTCCTGATCGGGGACGAGGCGGCCGCGAACTTCGCGATGGCTCGCGATCACCTGGCGCGACTGCGCTGGTCGCTGTGGCTGCCCGCGCGTTGCCGGCTGGACGTGCGGGTTCGCTCGCGCGGCTCGCGCTTGCGTGACGACGCCGGGCTGGAGCGCACGCTCCGGCAGGCGGTCCGCGACCACGGGGTGGACGGTCGTGGCGGCGAGGGCGCGCCGTCGCTGCAGGTCCGGCTGGAGCTTCGCGACGACCGGGCGACCGTCTGGCTGGACGCGGGCGGCGATGCGCTCCACCTGCGACGCGGCGATCGCTGGTCGTCGCCCACGACGTTGCGTGAGACGACCGCGGCCGCGGTCTGCCTGGCGGGCCTGCCCCGCGACGCCGACCTGGTGCTCGACCCGTTCTGCGGCTCGGGCACGCTGATCGAGGAGGGGGCGGCTCGGCTCGACGGGCGTTGCGCCGGCGCGGACCGCGGCTTCGCGCTGGAGGCCTCGCCCGCCTGGCGGCCGGCCCGCATGCGGAACGCACGCCGGCTCTACTGCCCGGACGCGTCCGCGCGGGCAGAGACGAGCTTCGTCGCGTCCGACGCCGACGAGGAAGCGGTGCGCGCCGCGCGCCACAACCTGGAGGCGGCCGGACTGACGTCCCGCACGGAGCTGCGCAGGGCGGACGCTCGTGACCTGGCGCTTCCCGCCCTGGCCCAGCGGCACGGCGCAAGGCGCCCGGTCCTGCTGTCCAACCCGCCGTACGGCCGGCGCGCCGGGGCCCTGGGCGCCGATCCGGACGCGCTGCTGGCGCAGGTGCTGGCAGGGGCGACCGGATGGTCGTTCGCGCTTCTCTACCCGGATCCGGACGTCGTCGCGGCCGTGCAGGGCGTCCGGATCGATCGGATGATCCCGGTCCGGATGCGTGGCCTCAGGACCGCGATCGTGGTCGGGGAGGTGTCGGGCGGGCCGGGCCAGGTCGATCGCTAGCGACCCGGAGACTTAGGCCGTACCGCCTCGATCCGAGCCTTGGGCATTCGGCACACCACCGTGTAGGCGGGATCGAACACGTTGCCGATCTCGTAGCGGACCGTCTGGCTCATCAGCAGGCCCGCGTCCGCCGCGCTCAGGTCCAGCTCCTCCATCAGCCAACGCACCATCTCGGTCGTGGCGTGCTGCGTCGCCTGGTCCAACGGACGCGCGTTCCCCATCGTGAACAGGTGCGTTCCGTCGTCGCCCCGTGGCCAGCCGATCGGGGCGCGTCCTTTCTCGATGCGCACCGACAGGCGCACCTCGGCCGAGATCTCGATCCCCGTCCCGGAGACCTCGCCGTCGCCCTGCAGCGCGTGGGCGTCGCCGACGAACAGCGACGCCCCCGGCACGAACACGGGGAAGGTCACGACCGCGCCTGCGCCCAGCCGGCGGACGTCCATGTTGCCGCCGTGCGGACCCGAGGTCGCCGTCGAGATCGCCTCGCCCCCGGCCGGCGCCACGCCGACGCAGCCCAGCATCGGCGCGAGGCCCAGCGTCAGCTCGGCCAGCGGGCCGTCGTCCCGGTCCAGCGTCGCGATGCCGGCCTCCGCGTCGACGCGCCACGACGCGCCGTCGTTGCGAGGGTCGTAGCCCATGGCGGGCACGAACTCCGGGTCGACCACGTTGGGCGCCAGCGACGCGCGCCCGAAGCCGTAGCCGCGATCGGGGCGCACCGATTCGATCGTGACGATCAGGCGGTCGCCGGGCTCGGCTCCGGCGACCTCGAACGGCCCGGTCAACGGGTTCGGCGTCGGCGCCACCTTGCGCCCCTCCGCGTCCACGCCGGCGGCGTCGACGGTGCGCGTCGCGAGGGTGTCCCCGTCCTGGAGGGTCAGGACCGGCTCGTGCGGGCCGAAGGTGGTGACGTACGTGGTCGGATCGAAGCGGTGGGTCGCCATGAGCGATGCTAGCCGACACGGGTGCGTGGCGAGCGAACCGGTACGATGCGCGTCATGCACGAGCCGCTTCCCGACCCGTCGCTGGGCGCCACGCTGGCCAAGCCCGCGCGCTACGACGAGCTCCGCAGCCGCGTCCGCGGCCTGCTCGAGGGCGAGGACGATTGGCTCGCCAACCTCGCGAACGTCGCCGCGGCGATCTACGAATGGCTTCCCGATCTGAACTGGGCGGGGGTCTACCTGCTGCGTGACGGCGAGCTGGTGCTCGGACCGTTCCAAGGTCGGCCCGCCTGCGTCCGGATCGCGGTGGGCTCCGGGGTGTGCGGCACCGCCGTCGCCACCGGCGAGAGCCAGGTCGTCGCCGACGTGCACGCCTTCCCGGGCCACATCGCCTGCGATCCGAGGTCCCGCTCGGAGATCGTCGTGCCGGTCCGGGACGCGTCGGGAGAGGTCGTCGCGGTCCTCGACCTGGACAGCGACCGCCCCGGAACGTTCGACGCGGAGGACCGCGCGGGCCTGGAGGCGCTCGTCGCCGAGGCGGCGCCGCGGATCGACTGGCAGCGCGCGCTGCGCAGCTGAGGCGGTCGGCTCGCCAGCCGTCGGTTCACCAGCCTTCGGTTCCGGGTCCGCCCTTGAACGGGCCCACGACCCGGGACGTCACCCAGGAGCCGTAGAAGTCGCCCGGAACGGGCCGCACCGCTTCGCCGTCGACGAGGATCCGGTCCAGCAGCGACGGGTAGAACGCGATCCAGCCTGCGATGGGCGCGAAGCGGCCGCTGGGACGGGGGTACCACCAGCAGGCGGCCGCAGCGCGCCGGCCGCCTGCGACCACGTCGGCGTACGCCGCCTCTCCTTTGAACTCGCAGAACGTCCGCCGCGAGATCGGCTCCAACGCGGTCGTCTCGACGTCCTCCGGGGGCAGGTAGTACACCGGCGCATGCGAGGTCTCGAGCACGCGGATCGCGCGGCGACTCTCGGCGATCGTCGTTCCGGCGAACGTCACGACGACGTGCTCGTCGGACGGGTCCAGCGCGGGCGGCCTCGGGTAGTCCCAGACCGATTCTTGGCCTGGACCGGGGGGCTCGGGGTTCGGTCGACGCATGCCAGACAGTAGATCCGTCGAGCCGTGCACACCGCGGCTCAGCCCCCGTTCGGTCGGGCGCCGGCGCGCCTTCGGCCGGGATCGTCGATGCGGCGCACGCATCGCCGGCGGGATCGGGGCCGAGGGCGCCTGCTATCGTCCGAGCATGCCCGACACCGTGCGGTACCTCCACGACGGCCTGGCCCCGTCGTTCCTTCCGCCCGTCGACGAGCGCGTCCGGCTCTGCGGCGAGGCGCTCGCCGCGCTCGTGGATCGTGCGGGTCCCAGGGGCCCGGGACGCTCCGATCTGCCTCCGAAGGTGCCCGTCGTCGTCGGCCACGGCGAGGCGTTCGCGCACGCCATGCCCGCCGCCGTCGAGATCGGGGGTCGGCGGCTGGTGGGCATGAAGTGGATCAGCGGAGATCCGCATCGGCCGTCGCCCAC
>CAZHCI010000210.1:0-4388 GCA_964530905.1 uncultured bacterium | reverse complement strand
GTGGCGACGAACGGCGTGGAGCTCGCCGCCGGGTCGGCGCCGAGACGCTGGAGCACCATCGGCAGGATGGTGCCCATCAGCGACCCCCACACCACCACGAACAGCAGCGACAGACCGATCGTCGCCCCGATCAGCGCCCAATGCTCGCCGAAGCCGCTGCCGAACGCCTGCCCGACCGCCACCCGGGCGAACCCCAGCAGCGCCAGGATCGCCCCGATGATCGCGGCGGCGCCCGCTTCGCGGAGCATGACCCGGCCCCAGTCGCGGAGCGTGGCCTCGCCGGTGGTCAGGGCGCGGATGATCAGCGTCGCGGCCTGCGATCCGCTGTTCCCGCCGGAGCTGATGATCAGCGGGACGAACAGCGCCAGCACCAGCGCTTGCGACAGCGCGTCCTGGAAGCCGGACATCGCCGTCGCGGTCAGCATCTGCCCGAAGAACAGCAGGATCAGCCACGGGGCGCGCTTCTTCACCATCGTCCCGATCCGGATCGACAGGTACGGCTCGTCGAACGCCTGCGAGCCCCCCAGCATGTGGATGTCCTCGGTCGCCTCGGCCTCGGCGACGTCCAGCACGTCGTCGACGGTGACGATCCCGACGAGGATCCCGTCCGCGTTGACCACCGGCAGCGCGGTGCGGTCGTGCCTGCGGAACTCCGCGACCGCCTCCTCCTGGTCGGCGTGATCGTCGAGCGCGACGAACTGCAGGTCCATCAGCTCCGCGATGCGCGCGTCGGGATCGATCAGCAGCAGCTCACGCATGCGCAGGTCGTCGATCAGCCGGCCGCCCTTCTCGGTCACGTACACCACGTTCAGCGTCTCGGAGTCCTGGCCGTACAGCCGGACGTGGTCCAGCGCCTCGCGGACGGTCCAGAACGACTTCACCTGGACGTAGTCGGGCGTCATCAGCCGGCCGATCGACTCCTCGGGGTAGCCCAGCAGCCGCGTGGCGACCTTGCGCTCGTCGGCCGAGAGCAGGTTCACGAGGCGCTTCATCACCTTGCCCGGCAGCTCGCCGAGCAGCTCGGTCCGGTCGTCGGGACTCATCTCGTCGAGGATCGCGGCGACGTCCTTGTCCGCCATCGACCGCAGCAGGCTCTCCTGGGCCTCGAACGGCAGGTGCTCGAACACCTGGATCGCGCGCTGCTTCGGGAGGAGCCGGAACACGACGGCCTCGTGCTCGACGCCCAGCTCGACGATGAGCTCCGCCGCGTCGGGGGGCTCGAGGCCCACCAGCACCTCGCGCAGCTCGCCGAAGCGGCGGGCCGCGATCAGCTCCGCGCAGCGTTCGGCCAGCTCGACGACGTACGTCGGCTCCATGGTGGGCCGTCCTCGTCGTCGGCGTCGGCGCGGCCCGTCACGGCTGGGCCTCGACGGCCCGGCGCAGCGTCTGGAGCGTCAGTCCGGTGGTGTCGGGCACGGTGATCGTGGCGGCGCCGAGCGCCGCCTCGTCGCCCACGCCGACGGACGGCATGCCGGCGGCGACGATCGCCTCGATCCCCGCGGCGGCGTCCTCGACGCCGACGCAATCCTCGACCGGCAGGTCCAGCGCCTCCGCGCCGCGCTCGAAGATCTCGGGATCCGGCTTGCCGCGCCGCAGCGTGGCGGGGTCGACGATCGCGTCCAGGCGGTCGCCGATGCCCAGCCGCTGGACCAGCGTCGGCCCGTTCCGGCTGGACGACGCGAGCGCCAGCGCGACGCCGGCCCGGCGCAGCTCGTCGAGCAGCTCGGGCACGCCGGGCAGCAGGTCGCGCGGCGTGACGTCCTCGATCATGCGCTGGTAGTTCGCGTTCTTCTTCGCGGCCAGCGCCGCCTTCTCCTCGTCGCTCCACGAGCCGTCGCCGCGCGCCAGGATCGCCTCGAGCGACTCCATGCGCGGCACGCCGCGCAGCGCCTCGTTCGCCTCGCGATCGAACGGGATGCCCAGCTCGTCCGCCAGCGCCTTCCACGCCTGGTAGTGGTACTCGGCGCTGTCGGTCAGCACGCCGTCGAGGTCGAACACCACGCCCCGCAGGCGGGCGCCGGTGGGCCGCTCGACGTCGGCGCCCGCCGTCAGCTCCAGCGGCTCGCGCCGGTGCCGCACGGTGAGGGGCTCGCCGCGAAGCAGCCGGTAGCGCGTCCGCTCCCGGTCCGCGTCCACCTCGATCAGCGCGTCGCGCCAGGCGACGCGGAAGCGCAGGCCGGTCCATCCCTCGGGCAGGCGCGGGTGGAAGCACGGCTGGCCGCCTCGCACCCGGAACCCGCCGAACCCCTCGACCGTCGCGAGCCAGGTGCCGCCCATCGCGGCCGCGTGGACGCCGTCGCCGACGTTGCCGTTCAGGTCGTCGAGGTCCATGCGGGCGGTCCTGCGGTAGTGGTCCAGAGCGTCGTCCAGCCGGCCGAGGTCGGCGGCGACGATGGCGTGGACGCACGGCGAGAGGGACGAGTCGTGCGTGGTCCGCGGGGCGTAGTACGCCTCGTCCCTGCGCAGCTGGCTGCGCGTGACCCCGTCGGGCGCCAGGTAGTGGGCCAGCAGCACGTCCGCCTGCTTCAGGACCTGATGACGGTAGATGTCCAGCGGATGGTAGTTCAGCAGCAGCGGGTAGCGCTCCGCCGGAACGTCGTCCCACGGCCATTCGGGCTTGGTCAGGAAGGTCGCGTCCTGGGGCGTGACGGCGCTCTCGTCGTCCACGCTCAGGTGCACCGCGGCGGCGGCCCGGTCCCAGTCGGCCACCTCGTCGTCGTCCAGCTCCAGCCGCGAGCGGATGACGGCGAACCGCTCCGCGTCCTCCTCCTGCAGCGACGCCGCGAGCCGGACCGCGAACCGGAGCGCGCCCTGCATCATCCGGTTCGTGAAGTGGTTGTCGTCGATCAGGGCGGTGTACTCGTCGGGCCCCGTGACGGTGTGGAGGTGGACCTTCCCGTCGCGGCCCCACGACGCGGCGGAGAGGAAGAAGCGCGCCACCTCGAACACCACCTCGGCGCCGCCCTCCCACACGATCGAGCGGTCGCCGGTCGCCGTCAGGTAGCGCTCGAACGCGTGCACGACGTCGGCGTCGATGTGGTACTGCGCCGTTCCCGCCGGGAAGTACGCCGACGCCTCGGGCCCGTCGATCGTCCGCCACGGGAACAGCGCGCCGTCGTGACGAAGCTCCAGTGCCCGGGCGCGCGCGGCGTCCAGCAGGTGGATCCGGTAGCGGAGCAACGCCCGCGCAAGCTCGGGACGGACGTGCAGGAAGACGGGCAGCATGTAGATCTCGGTGTCCCAGAAGGTGTGGCCCTCGTACCCCTCGCCGGTCAGCGCCTTGGACGGGATGTTCGTGCGGCCGTCCCGGCCGGCGCCCTGGATCAGGTGGAACAGGCTGAACCGCACGCTCTGCGTCGCGCCGTCGTCGCCGCCCACCGCGATGTCGGCGTCCTCCCAGAAGGCGTCCAGCCAGGCCCGCTGCGAGCGCAGCAACCCGTCGATCCCGCCGTCGGCGGCGTAGCCGTCCAGCTCGGCGTCGGCCGCGGCGTCCAGCCGGTCGGGCGCGTGGTCGCGCGCGTCCAGGTACACGATCCGGGCGTCCAGCGTCACGGCGGCGCCCGGCGCGGCGCGGACCGAGGTCCGGACCTCCGCCCGGAACGGCTCGGAGCTCGCGTTGAGCTCGACCTGCGCGCCCGTCAGCTCGTGATCGGCGGCGCACACGAGCTCCATGCCGCTCCCCGGCGTGCGCTGCCGCAGCGCGACGCGGCCGCGCGCGTCGTGCCGGTGGTCGACCGCCTGCAGCACCTGGCCCTTCAGGGCGGCGCCGACGCGGGGATCGCCGGTCTCGACCTGGTTCTCGACCCGCCCGTCGATGACGTGCGCCAGCGTCACCTCGACCTCGCGGTCGAGCGGCTCGACGGTGACGCGCTGCGCCATCCGGTGCCGATGCTCCAGCGACACCGCCCGCACGAACGTGACGCGCGTCCGCACGCCGTCGACGGAGGTCCACACGAAGGCGCGCCTCAGCGTGCCTTCGCGCAGGTCCAGCACGCGCTCGTACTGGCTGACGCGGACCCCCTTCATCGCCACGCGCTCGCCGTCCAGGCGGACCTCCATGCCGGTCGCCGAGGTGACGTTCAGCAGCGTCTGACGCCAGTGGGCGTAGCCGTACGCGCCCTCGGGGTAGGCGATCGGCTCGCGCTCGTGAAAGCCGTTCAGGTAGCTGCCCGGCACGGTGGGCGCGCCGGTGGGAGCCCCCTCCTCGAGCGTGCCGCGCACGCCGATGTAGCCGTTGCCCAAGGCGAACAGCGATTCGTCGCGCCGGTTCTCGGCGGGATCGTAGCGGCTCTCGCGAACCGACCACGGATCGAGCGGGAAGCGGGGCGTCACGGTGCGGTGATCGCGGTGCTGCATTCGGTCCTCCGTCGCAATCGGGGGGTCGCGGG
>CAZHCI010000209.1:1825-4393 GCA_964530905.1 uncultured bacterium | reverse complement strand
TGGTCGGGGTGACTGGATTTGAACCAGCGACCACTTGACCCCCAGTCAAGTGCGCTACCAGGCTGCGCTACACCCCGGTGGGCAAGGGGCAGCATACTCGGGATCGTGCGCGACGGTCAAATCCGCGGGCCGTCCGCGACGGGCGTTCGCAACGGTAGGCTCGGAGGATGAGCGAGTCGACGGGTCCCAGCGATCGCGCGCTCGGGGATCGCGACGCCGAAGCCGACGAGCGGTTCGACGTCCTGGACCGGCAGGGGAGGCCGACCGGAGCGACGAAGCCTCGCTCGGCCGTCCATCGCGACGGCGACTGGCACCGGGCCGTGCACGTCTGGATCGTGGACGCCGAGGACCGCGTCCTGCTGCAGCGCAGGTCGCCCGCGAAAGACCTGGCGGGCGGCAAGATCGACGTGACGGTCGGTGGCCACCTGCGTGCCGGCGAGGCGTGGCCGAACGCGCTTCGCGAGGTGGAGGAGGAGATCGGCGTTCCGGTCGACGTGATGGACGTCCACCCCCTCGGAACGGTGACGTCGGAGCGCATCTACCCGCACGCCGTGGACCGCGAGCTGCAGGAGGTGTTCGCGATGCGGCGCGACGCCCCGCTGGACAGCTACCGGCTGGACCCGCACGAGGTGGACACGCTCTACGCGGTCCCGCTGGCGCGGGCGGTGGAGCTGTGGCGCGACGGCCGGCACGTGCCGGCCGAGGGCTGGGACGCGCAGGCCCGGCCGTCGGACGCGCTCCTTCACGCCGGTGACCTGATCGAGGAGGCGCGCGGCAGCACGCTCGATGAGCTGCTCCGGCTGGCCGCTTGGGCGGACGTCGACGTGCCCCCGCCGCCCTTCGGGTCCGACGCCACGAACGAGGGCGGCCGGTAGGCCGCCCGTCGTCGTTCGGACGGATCGTCGTTCGGTCGCGAACGAACGCTCAGCCTTCGATCACCGTCGGGACGATCAGCGGCGTGCGGCCCGTCGCCTTCCGCAGGTAGCGGCGAACGGGGTAGAACACGTCGTCGCGAACGTCGTTCAGGCGCTTCTTCTCACGGATGCCCTTCTTTAGCCCCTCGAGGGCGATCCGCTCGATCTCCTTCTTCACGTCGCCGTCCGCCCCCGCGACGCCGCGCACGATCACCTCGACCGACGGCTTCTTGCCGGCAAGCGCCATGATCACGATCACGCCTTCGTTCGACAGCGTCTGGCGATCGCGGATCACCGGCTCGCCGATCTCGTCGGCGGTACGGCCCATCGAGTCGATGTAGACGATGCCGGCGTCGACCGACGCGACGACCTTCAGGTCGTCCTGGCTGAGCTCGAGCACGTCGCCGTTGTGGGGGATGACGATCTTCTCCGGCGCGTTCGGCATGCTCTCGGCCAGCCAGGCGTGGTTGACCTGGTGCCGCGGCTCGCCGTGCCAGGGGATGAAGAACTTCGGCCGAGCCAGGTCGAGGATCAGCTTGAGCTCCTCCTGGCTGCCGTGGCCCGAGGCGTGGACCTTGTACTTCGGCGGGTAGAGCACGCGCACGCCACGCTCGTACAGCTGGTTCACGACGCGGTTCACCGCCTCCTCGTTCCCCGGGATCGGGTTGGAGGACATGATGATCGTGTCGTTCTTCTGCAGGCTCAGCTTGCGGTGCGTGCCGGACGCCAGGCGCGACAGCGCCGCCATCGGCTGGCCTTGGCTGCCGGTGGCCAGGACCATGACTTTGTCGTCCTGGAGCTCGCCCAGCTGGTCCATCGAGAGGATCGGGCGCTTCGTCTCGAGGTAGCCGAGATCGTGCGCGATCTTCGTGTTCTTGATCATCGACCGGCCTTCGACGGCGACACGCCGGTCGTGCTTCTCGGCGACGCGGATGAAGTTCTGCAGTCGGTGCACGTGGCTCGAGAAGGTCGTGACGATCACGCGTCCGGGCGCCTTGGCGACCAGCTCGTCCGCCGCGATCATCACGTCGCGCTCGCTGACGGTGAAGCCCGGTCTCTCGCCGTTCGTCGAGTCCGAGAGCAGCAGCAGCACGCCCTCGGCGCCGGCCGCCGCGATCTTCGCCAGGTGGCTGGTCTTGCCGTCGGCGGGGTGGTAGTCCAGCTTGAAGTCGCCGCTGTGCACGACCCGTCCCAGCGGCGTGTGGATGATCAGGCCGCTGTTGTCGGGGATCGAGTGGGTCATGCGGAAGAAGTCGACGGTGAAGAAGTTGCTGACCTTGATCCGGTCGTCCGGCGCGATCTCGCGCAGGTCGACGTCGCTCTCCTTCAGCTTGAACTCCTCGAACTTCCCGCGGAGGAGGCCCAGCGTGAGCTTCGCGCCGTACATCGGGATCTTCTTCGGGAGCTGCTTCAGCATGTACGGCAGGCCGCCGATGTGGTCCTCGTGGCCGTGGGTCAAGACCCAGCCCTTGATCCGCTTCGCGTTCTCGACGACCCAGTCGATCTTGGGGACGAGAATGTCGACGCCCAGCATGTCGGCGTCGGGGAAGGCGAGTCCGCCGTCGACCATCAGGATCTCGTCCTGGTACTCGAACGCGAACATGTTCTTGCCGATCTCGCCCATCCCGCCGAACGGGATGATGCGGAGGCGCTT
>CAZHCI010000209.1:0-1725 GCA_964530905.1 uncultured bacterium | reverse complement strand
CGGTGCGGAGCGGGGGCCGGCGTTCCGACCCCCGCACGGTTCATCGGCCCCGGGGTCCGCGGTCGCCGCCGCCGCGGCCGCCGCGCTCGTCGCGACGCCCGCCGCCGCCCGGGCCGCCCGCTCGACGCGGCGCTCGCGGAGCGACGACGCCTTCGAGCTCGGGGCGGACCAGGTCGATCTTGCCGCGGTCGTCGATCGCGTTGATCTTGACCTCGAGCGGCTGACCTTCCTTGAGGTGCTCGGACACGCTCTCGACGCGCCCCTCGGCGATCTGGCTGATGTGCAGCAGTCCGTCGGTGCCGGGGAAGAGCGTCACGAACGCGCCGAAGTCGACGATCTTGGCGACCTTGCCCTGGTAGACCTTGCCGACCTCGGGCGTCTCGGTGAGCGCCTCGATGCGGCGCTTGACCTCGTCGGCGACCGCGCCGTCGTCGGTGTAGATGCGGACGCGGCCGTCCTCTTCGATCTCGACCTTGGCGCCGAGCGCCTCGAGCTCGCGGATCTGTTTGCCGCCGGGCCCGATGACCGTGCCGATCTTGTCGCTGGGGATCTGGACCGTCTCGATCCGCGGGGCGCGGGCGGCCAGCTCGGCGCGCGGCGCGGGAAGCGCCTCGCGCATCCGGCCCAGGATGTGCAGCCGTCCTTCGCGCGCTTGGTCCAGCGCTCGGTTCATCACCTCGGCGGTGATGCCCTGCACCTTGATGTCCATCTGCAGCGCCGTGACGCCGTTCGCGGTGCCGGTCACCTTGAAGTCCATGTCGCCCAGGGCGTCCTCGCTGCCCAGGATGTCGCTCAGGATCTCGTAGCGGTCGCCGTCCATGACCAGCCCCATCGCGATGCCCGCGACGGGCGCCTTGATCGGAACGCCGGCGTCCATCAGCGACAGGCTGGTCGCGCACACCGTCGCCATCGACGACGAGCCGTTCGACTCGAGCGTCTCGCCGACGGAGCGGATCACGTACGGAAACTCGGTCTGGTCGGGAAGCTGCCGAACGATGGCGCGCCGCGCCAGGTTGCCGTGGCCCTGCTCGCGCCTCGAGGTGCCGAACAGCCGCTTGACCTCGCCGGTGGAGTAGGGCGGGAAGTTGTAGTGCAGCATGAACTCTTCGGTGCTCTCGAGACCCAGGTCGTCCACCAGCCGGTTGTCGCGGCCGGTACCGAGCGTCGACACCGACAGCACCTGCGTCTCGCCGCGCGTGAACACGGCCGAGCCGTGCGCCATCGGCAACACGCCGGTCTCGATCCAGATGGGACGGATCTCGTCCGGGCGCCGGCCGTCGCTCCGCACCTTGCGGTCCAGGACCATCCGGCGCATCACGGCGGCCTCGGCCTTGCCGAACGCCGCCTTGAGCTCGCTCCTGCGCTGGTCGGCGCCGTCGGCCTCCGGGTCGGGGATCAGGTCGTCCAGAACGCGGTCGCGGAGCGCCTTCACGGCCTCCGAGCGCTCGTGCTTGCCCTCGGTGAGCAGCGCGTCCTCCAGGCCGGCCGCTTCCGCGGCTCGGGTGACGGTCGCGACGTCGTCGGCCGAGATCTCCATGGCGGGAACGAACGACTTCTTGGGCTGGCCCAGCTCGGTCTGCATCCGCTCGATCGTCTCGATGACGGGCGCCAGCTCGCGCTGCGCGAACTCGATCGCGCCGACCATGGTGGTCTCCGGCAGCTCCTCCGCGGACGCCTCGACCATCAGGACGGCGTCCTTGCTGGCCGCGACCGTCAGGTGCATCG
>CAZHCI010000208.1:0-4417 GCA_964530905.1 uncultured bacterium | reverse complement strand
GTGGCGGAGACGATGCTGCAGCAGACCCGGGCCGAGACCGTCGTTCCGTACTACCAGCGCTGGATGCGCGCCTTCCCGACCGTGAGCGCGCTGGCCGCAGCGGAGACCGAGAGGGTGCTCGCGGTGTGGGAGGGTCTCGGCTACTACCGCAGGGCCCGCGCGCTGCACCGGGCGGCCCGCGTCGTGGCCGGCGACGGCGGCCGGTTCCCGAGCGACGAGGCGGGCTGGCGCGGCTTGCCGGGCGTCGGACCGTACACCGCGGCGGCCGTCGCGGCGTTCGCGCTGGGCCACCGCACCGTCGCGGTCGACGGCAACGTCCGGCGCGTGGGCGCGCGCCTGCGAGCCGAAGCGGCTCCCGTCGACGCCGAGCTTCGGCGTGCGCTGGAGCCCCTGCTGCCCACGATCGAGCCCGCCCGCGGCACCGAAGCGTTGATCGAGCTCGGCGCGACCGTCTGCCGTCCGCGCGCGCCGGCGTGCGAGGCGTGCCCGCTGCGCGCCGGCTGCGCGGGCGCCGCCACGGACGATCCCACCGCGTTCCCCGCGCGCACGCGTCGCGCGCCGGTCCCGACCCGTCGCCGCTTCGCGCTCGTCGCCCTCGAGGGAGACCGGATCTGGCTGGAGCGCCGACCCGACGACGGCCTGCTGGGCGGCCTCTGGGGCGTTCCGCAACAGGAGAGCGCACCGGACGGTCGTCCGCTTCCCGAGATCCGCCACGCCTACTCGCACTTCGCGCTCCGGCTCGTGCCCGTCGTGGTCGACGGCCCTCCCCCGCCGCCCGAGGACGGTCGCGAAGCGCGCTGGGCGGGGCCCGGCGTTCTCGCTCGGCTGCCGCTGTCGAAGGTCGACCGGGCGGTTCTCGGCCACCTGCGCCAGGCCGGACTGCTAGCCTCGTGAGGTGACGTTCCGCGTACGGTTCGCCGAGACCGACCAGATGGGCGTAGCCCATCACTCCGCCTACGTCGTCTGGCTCGAAGCCGCCCGCGTCGAGTGGATGCGCGACCGTGGACTCTCCTACCGGGAGCTCGAGGCGTCCGGCGTATCGATGGCGGTCTCGGGCCTGGAGCTCCGCTACCGCAGGGCGGCGCGCTTCGACGACGTGCTGCGCGTCGACTGCCGCCTCGTCTCGCTGCGCAGTCGCTACGGTCGCTACGTCTACCGGCTCCTGAACGAGCGCGACGAGCTCGTCGCGAGCGGAGCGACCGACCACGTCCCGACCGACCGTCGTGGCCGCGCGGTCCGGCTCCCCGCCGTCTGGCTCGACGCGCTCGTCCCGCACGTGGAGCCCGAAGAGGGCGACGCCTGAGCCCGCGACCGCCCCTCCGAGCACGGGCGGGTATGCTCCGGGTCGATTCGGCGCCGTGCGCGCCGCTGCGAGGTGAGACTGCGTGGACCGCACCGTGACCCGTCCCGAACCGACCGCTCCCGTCGCCGCCGACAAGATCCGTGGCACCGCGTTGACCTTCGACGACGTTCTGCTCGTCCCCGGCCGCTCCGACGTCCTGCCGCGCGACGTGGGCGTGAGCGCGCGCTTCTCGCGCACCGTCCCGCTCGAGATCCCGATCGTGTCCGCGGCGATGGACACGGTGACCGAGACCCGCATGGCGATCGCGCTGGCGCGCCAAGGCGGGATCGGCGTGCTGCACAAGCGCATGAGCATCGACGCGCAGGCCGAGATGGCGCGAAAGGTCAAGCGGAGCGAGTCGGGCATGATCGTCGACCCGATCACCCTTCCGCGCACCGCGCGCGTGGGCGACGCCGAGCGGCTGATGCGCGAGTACCGGATCAGCGGAGTGCCGATCGTGGAGCACGACGGAACGCTCGTCGGAATCCTCACCAACCGCGACCTGCGCTTCGAGGACGACATGGAGCGCGGCGTCGAGGAGCTGATGACGAAGGAAGGCCTGATCACCGTGCCGATCGGGACCACGCTCGAGCGCGCCAAGGAGATCCTGCGCAACCATAAGGTCGAGAAGCTCCTGGTGATCGACGACGAGCGCAAGCTGAGCGGCCTGATCACGATCAAGGACATCACGAAGAGGCTCGAGTACCCGAACGCCGCCAAGGACGCGCTGGGGCGCCTGCGGGTCGCTGCGGCGGTCGGCGTCGCAGCCGATCTCGAGGAACGCGCCGCCGCGCTGGTCGAGGCCGGCGTCGACGCGCTGGTGCTCGACAGCGCGCACGGGCACTCGCGCGGGGTGCTCGACGGGCTCGAGATGCTGAAGGGGCGCTTCGACGTGGACGTCGTCGCCGGCAACATCGCGACCGCGGCCGCGGCGCGGGACCTGATCGCTCGCGGCGCGGACGGCGTCAAGGTCGGCGTCGGACCGGGCTCGATCTGCACCACGCGGGTCGTGACGGGGGTGGGCATGCCGCAGCTCAGCGCCATCATGGAGGTGGCCGAGGTGACGGCTGCCGCCGACGTTCCTCTCGTCGCGGACGGCGGGATCAAGCAGACGGGCGACCTGCCCAAGGCGCTCGCGGCCGGCGCGTCGTGCGTCATGGCCGGCTCGATGTTGGCCGGCACCAGCGAGGCGCCCGGCGAGGACATCCTTCGAGACGGTCGCCGCTACAAGGCGTACCGCGGGATGGGCAGCCTGGGCGCGATGGAAGGCGGCAGCGCCGACCGCTACTTCCAGGAGAACCAGACGAAGCTCGTGCCGGAAGGGATCGAGGGGATGGTTCCGTACAAGGGGCCGGTCGGCGACGTGGTCCACCAGATGATCGGCGGGCTCAGGAGCGCGATGGGCTACTGCGGAACGCCCGACCTGGCGGCGCTCCGGCGCGACGGTCGGTTCGTGACGGTCACGCAGGCCAGCCTGATCGAGGGCCATCCGCACGACGTGACGGTCACGAAGGACGCGCCGAACTACCAGCGGCGCTGAGCTCCTCGCGTCCGCGATCCGGATCCCAGCGACGGGTCAGGGGTCGATGGACAGCGTCTGCGGACCCTGGGGCTCGAGCCCCCGCAGACGATCCATGACCGGACCGACGCCGAACTTCGAGAAGAACGAGAACGGCGAGATCACGCGCTCCTGGGGCTGCCCGTCCGGCAGCAGGTGCACGCGCAGCCGGCCGAACTGATCGCTCGTGATCCGGTCGCGCCGCGCCAGGGCGTCGGCGGTCTTGTCGCGCAGCCGCGCGACGGTCAGGTCCAGCGCGGCACGCCCCCGGCGCACCGGGCCTTCGAGCGTCGAATCGACCGCCTCGACCTCGCGCAGCAGCGCGGCCACGTCGTCCTCGAGCCGATCCGCCGCGCGCGCGAAGCGGTCCGCCGCTCCGTGCAGCTCCAGCAGACGCTCGCGCTTCACGCGCTCGGGGTCGGCCGCGAACGCCGCCGCCGTCGTGGAATGGCGGTCCAGGATCCGCGCGACCGGCGGCTCGAGCAGCGTGACCTGCGCCCGAGGCCAGACGGTCGGCATCGGAACGGCATGGTGGCGGTACACGCCGCGGAGCTGCGAGAAGTAGCGCAGCTCTCCTGGACCGACCACGACCGCCGCGGTCGGAAGCGTGCCGTCCTGGACGACCGGCCGAAGGCCGGCGGCCGGCGTGATCGACGCAGGATCGTCGTCCAGCCGCCGCTTCAGATCGTCGGCCGTCCAGCGCAGGTCGGGGCGCCCGTCGGGATGGAAGCGTCGTCCGTCGTACCGCAGCAGCAGGCGCGGGCCCCCTCCGTCCTGCACGAACAGGTTCGTCGCGTCCTCGGCGCGCCCCAGCTGAGGCCGCAGGCCGCGAGCGCGAAGCGCCTCGGCCGCCTCACGGATCGCGTCGGGACCCGGCGTGGGGTGCTCCAGCTCGTGGCGGAGCATGCCGGCGAACCGCTGCGCGATGCGGGGACGCATCGGGTCGAGGATGACGAGGCCGTCGTCGCCGAACAGCGACGACATGGTGCGCGAGAACACGTCGGCCACGGTGCCGCCCGGCTCGCTGGCCGACCTGGCCAACGCCTGCGCCTCCGCCGCGAGGGGACCTTGGCCGTAGACGGCACGAAGCCGCTCGGCCACGACGTCGGTCCATTCGGCTCGCCACGGCGTTCGGCCCGACGGCAGGTCGGCCGGGAACGGCAGCGACAGCCGCGCGAGCGTCTCGTCGCGCGAAAGCAGCCAGGCGTGATCGATCTCGGCCGCGTCGTGATCCTGCGACGCGACCCAGAACACCGCGACGACCGGGCGCCCGGGTCGATCGAGACGTCGCGCCAGCCGAATCGCCGTGATCGCCTTGGACAGCGTGAACATCGGACCCAGCAGCAGACCGGATTGCTGGCCGGTCACGATCGCCCGGGTCGTGGGATCCGCGAGCCGCTCGATCGCGGCCAGCTGGGCCGGTCGGTCGCCACGCTCGCGCGCCTGATCCGCCAGGGCGGCCGCCAAGCCGCCAGGGTCGTCGACCGGCGCCCGCTCCAGCCCGCCCTCGAGATCCC
>CAZHCI010000207.1:0-4436 GCA_964530905.1 uncultured bacterium | reverse complement strand
CCTGTCCACGTCCAGTTCGGGCAGTGGATCACCGCGGCGCTGCAGGGCGACCTGGGCAGCTCGCTGCGGACCGGCCGTCCGGTCGCGACGGACCTGGCGCTCCGCTTTCCCGTGACGCTGGAGCTGACCTTCCTGGGCCTCGCGATCGCGCTGATCCTGGCCGTGCCGCTGGGCGTGATCGCGGCGCTTCACCGCGGCCGCTGGCCGGACGCGGCGAGCTCGCTGTTCGCGCTGCTGGGCCTGTCGATCCCCGGCTTCTTCCTCGGCATCCTGCTGATCCTGGCGTTCTCGCTCCGGCTCGGCTGGCTCCCGCCGGCCGGCTACGTGCCGTTCACCGAGTCGCCGCTGGACAACCTGCGTCACATGCTGCTGCCCGCCGCGTCGTTGGGCCTGATCCTGGCGGCGGCCACGACGCGCATCGTGCGCTCGTCGCTGCTCGAGACGTTGGGACGCGACTACGTCCGCACCGCCCGCGCCAAGGGCCTGCGGGAGCAGGCCGTGGTCTACCGGCACGCGCTGCGGACCGCGCTGATTCCGGTGGTGACGGTGGTCGGCCTGCAGTTCGGTCAGCTGCTGGGCGGCGCGGTGATCATCGAGCAGGTGTTCAGCCTTCCCGGCGTGGGCCGCTTCGCGCTGGAGGGGATCAACCTGCGCGACTACCCGATCGTCCAGGGCGCGGTGCTGCTGATCGCCGCGGCGTTCGTCGCCGTCAACCTGCTGGTCGACGTGCTCTACGCGGTGATCGATCCGAGGGTGCGCTATGGCTGACGTGGCGGGCGAGAAGGCCGTGCGCGCCGGGGCGGGGGCCCCGCCCGGGCGGACGGCGGAGATCGCGCGCCGCCTGGTGCTCGGCGTCGGCGGCATCGGGCTGGTGCTGGTCGTGGCCGCGGTGGTCGCGGCGGTGGCGGCGCCGTGGGTGGCGCCGTACGATCCGATCGCGCTGAACCCGCCCGCCCGGCTGCAGGGCCCCACGCCGCAGCACTGGCTGGGCACCGACCAGTACGGCCGCGACACGCTGTCGCGAATCGTGTTCGGTGGGCGCGCGTCGTTGTCCGTCGCGTTCGCCGCCACCGGCTTCGCGCTGCTGGTCGGCGGCAGCCTGGGCGCGCTCGCGGGGTTCTACCGAGGGGTGACGGACGCCGTGATCATGCGCGTCACGGACGTGCTGCTGTCGTTCCCGGCGATCCTGCTGGCGATCGCGCTGCTGGCGTTCCTGGGCAGCGGGTTCGTGAACCTGGTCCTCGCGATCGGGGTGGTGTACGTCGGCCCGTTCGCGCGCGTCGCCCGGGCGGCGGTCATGACGGTGCGCGAGGAGCAGTTCGTGGAGGCGTCTCGTGCGTTGGGCAGCCGCGACATGCGGGTCCTGCTGGGCGCCGTGTTGCCGGCCGCGGCCGCGCCGATGCTGGTCGAGACGACCTTGCGCCTGGCGTACGCCATCCTGGCGGAAGCCTCGCTCTCGTTCCTCGGCCTGGGCACGCAGCCGCCCGCGCCCAGCTGGGGGATGATGATCGCCGAGGGCCGCCGCTTCCTGGCCCTCGCTCCGTGGGCGACCGTCGCTCCGGGCCTCGCGATCATGGCGGTCGTGCTGGGGTTCAACCTGCTGGGCGACGGGCTTCGCGACGCGCTGGACCCGCGCCTGCGCCGCCGTCGCTGAGCGGTGTCGTCCGGGCCGTGTCATCGTGGCGTGACCGCTTTCCGCCCCCTCTCCTCTCCGCGCGGCGTATTCTCGACCCTCACGTCTCCCGTTTCCGCTCTCGCTCCCGGAGGTCCCTCATGATTCGTCGTTCCCTCGTCCTTCTCGCCGCCGCCGCGCTGGCCTCGCTGGCGCTGGCTCAGCCCACGATGGGCGGTGTCCTGCGGGTCGGCATGCAGACCGATCCCGTCGGCCTGGACCCGCACATCACGAACGCGACCTCGACCCGCAACATGCTCGAGAACGTGTACGACACGCTGGTGATGTTCGACGCCAGCCTGCAGATCGTGCCCGGCCTGGCCGAGTCGTGGAGCGCGTCCGACGACGGCCTCACCTGGACGTTCACGCTGCGCGACGGCGTCGCGTTCCACGACGGCACCCCGCTCACGGCGTCCGACGTGGTGTTCTCGATTCAGCGCATCGGCGACCCCGACATCGCCTCGCCGCGCGGCGACGACTTCGCCGTCGTCGAGGAGATCTCCGCGCCCGACGACCGGACCGTGGTGATGAACCTGTCCGAGCCGTTCTCGCCGCTGTTGTCCAAGCTGGCCGCCAGCCTGAACGTGATCGTCAGCCAGGCGGCGGTCGAGGAGTTCGGCGACCTGCAGGAGAACGTCGTCGGGACCGGCCCGTTCCGCTTCGCGGAGTACCTGCCGCAGACCCGCATGGTGCTCGAGAAGAACGAGGACTTCTGGGGGACCGACGCGGACGGCAACGCGCTGCCCTACCTCGACGGCATCGAGTTCGTGTTCTACCCCGACCCCACCGCGCGCACGACGGCGATCGCGACCGGCAACGTCGACTTCATCGAGTACGTGCCGGCCGCCGACGTCGAGGTCCTCACCGCCGACCCGAACGTCGCCGTCGTCGGCGGGCTGTCGGCGAACTTCCGCAGCATCTACTTCAACGTCGAGCGTGCGCCGTTCGACGACGTGAACGTGCGTCGCGCGATGTCGTACGCGATCGACGAGCAGGCGGTCGTCGACCTGGCCCTGTTCGGGACCGGCGGCGTGCCCGCGACCGGCACGACGATCCCGTCGTCGAACTACTACGGCGTCAGCGACAGCCCCTACGTCGGTCGCGACGTCGAGGCCGCGGCGGCGGCGCTGGCCGCCTCCGGCTACCCGGACGGTTTCGAGTACGACCTGTACGTGACCAGCACGTACGACTTCCTGCGGACGCCGGCCGAGGTCGTGCAGTCCAACCTGGCCGACATCGGCATCACCACGAACATCGTCTCCGAGGACTGGAGCATCTACCTGCCCAACGCGCTCGAGGGCGAGTTCCAGGCCACCCTCCTGGGCGAGTCGGGGCAGAGCGACCCCGACGACTTCCTGTTCAACGTGTTCTACACCGACAACGGCGGCAACCTCGGGAACTACTCCAACTCCGAGCTCGACGCCCTGCTCGAACAGGGCCGCCAGGTGTCCGACCAGGAGGAGCGCCGCGAGATCTACATCGAGGCGCAGCAGATCATCCTGGACGAGGCGCCGCACGTGTTCCTGTTCCACTCCTCGCAGTTCGAGGCGCTACGGCAGGACGTGCGCGGCTTCGAGCACTTCCCGAACACCAGCTACCTCGGTCTGCGGACCACCTGGCTGGACCGCTGAGCCGACCCTCGTAGCCTGCTCGCCACCGAACGCGACCGCCGGCCCCGCTCAGGAAGCGGGGCCGGCGGTCTTGGCGATCTTGCCGATCGGTCGTCGGCGCGCGGTCGATCAGCCCGCCCGGTTCAGGCGCAGGTACCAGCGTCGGTAGTCGTCGTAGGCGTCCGGATCGTCGGCCCGGATCTCGTCCATCGTCTTCGGCGCGCCGACGATCGCGGGGTCGCCCGGCTGCCAGTCGGCCGGCGTGCTCATCCCTTCGGCGTCGGTGAAGCGCAGCGCGTCGAGGAAGCGGAGCACCTCGGGGATGCTGCGGCCGACGCTGAGCGGGTAGTAGAGCATGCCGCGCAGGATGCCCTCGGGGTCGATCAGGAACACCGCTCTGACGGCCGACGTCTCGGACGCGCCGGGGTGGATCATGCCGAACTTGCCGGCGACCTTCATGTCCAGGTCGGCGATGACGGGGAACGGGACGGGGGCGCCCGCCATCTCCTCGAGGTCACGGAGCCACGCCAGGTGGGCGTGGACCGAGTCGATCGACAGGCCGATCAGCTGGGCGTCGCGCTGCGCGAAGGCGTCTTCATGCTTGGCGAAGGCCAGGAACTCCGTCGAGCACACCGGCGTGAAGTCGGCCGGGTGGCTGAACAGCACGACCCACTTGCCGCGGTAGTCGCCGAGCGAGATCACGCCCTGCGTGGTGGTCGCGGTGAAGTCGGGGGCGGGCTCGTTCAGCTGCGGAAGGGCAGGGGTTCGCGGAGCCTCGGGGATGTCGGACACGGTGTGCCTCCTCGGGAGCGACGTGTCGAATGCCGCTCGAATACCCCCGAAGGGTATAGGCGAATCGGGAGGCCTGTCAAGAGATCGGAATCGTTCCGAATACGATCGATCGCGTGGCGGCGTTCCGGCCGTGGCGTCACGACGATCGTCGTGGCGTCCCGCCTCTACGATGGGACGAGCTCGAGACCGCGTATCGATGGAGGACCGCGTGACGTTCCGGACCGTCGCATGCCAGACCGAAGACGTCGCGTTCACGCGCCCCGTCGCGCTGCACCACCTGCCGCGCCGCGGCCGCTTCGGCGACCCCAAGCCGATCGTGCACGACGGCACGACGCACGTGTTCTTCCAGAACTCGCCCCGAC
>CAZHCI010000206.1:3158-4475 GCA_964530905.1 uncultured bacterium | reverse complement strand
CCCTCCAAGCGCCGACGCCGCCTGGTGTTCGGCGATCCGAACCGCTGGTCGTGACGTCGTGAGCGAGCGGCCCGGCACGTCCCCGAACGAGGTGCGCCTCGCGCTGACGCGCGTGTGCCTGCGCAGCGGCAGCGTGCTGCTGCCGGCGCGTGCCCGCGGGGCGCTGCCCGCCGACGGTCGGATCGAAGCGTACGACCCCGAAGGTCAAGAGGCGTGGGACCTCGAGATCGAGGCGGGTCGCCTGCACGGGCTGGGGCCGTTCCTGGAGCGTCACGGCCTCGCCGTGAACGACGAAGTGGTGCTGCGTGCGCGTGCGGACGGCCACGTCGTGGTCTCGGCGCGTCCGCGCGCCCGCTCCGCCTCGCGCGACGCGCGCGCCGTCCGGCGCGCCGTCGAGTCGCTGCTGGCCGGCGGCCCTCCACGCACCACCGACGAGCTTCGCGAGGATCACGGCTTGGCCGACGACGCGCCGCTCGAGGCGGCGCTGGCCCGCGAGCCCCTGCTCGAGCGCCGCTACGGTCGTTGGAGCGTGGTCGGCAGCGAAGGGAGCGGGGGTCCGCTGGGCGCCTCGCACGCCGGGACCGACGCGTCCCAGCGCTCGTCCGCACGACCGTCGCCCGCGAACGCGCCGTCCGCGAACGCGCCGTCCATGAACGCCCCTTCCTCGCGGCCGCCGTCGGTGTCCAGCGAGCGGCCGGCGGACGTCGACGACCAGCAGTCGGGCGATCGTCTCCCGGAGGCGGACCTCCCCACCGAACGGGCCTCTCCCGAAGCGCTGGCGAGCGCCCGCGAGGCGTTCGCGGCGCTGGGCTACGGCGTCGCCTCGGGCGGGGGCGGAACGCTCCGGCTGGAGGCTCGCCTGGGACGGACGCGGACCCGGATCGTGGCGCGCGTCCTGGACGCGGGCACGCGGCCCGACTGGAGCGCGCTGCTGCACGCCGTCCGGAGCGAGGGCGCCGACCGGCTGGCGCTGGTCGGCGACGTGCGCGACCTGACCCGGCTGGAGAGGCCCGCACGCGGAGCACGAGCCACGCTATGGAGCTGGCACGGGCTGCGTCGGGTCCGTGAGCTGGCCCTGACGGTTCCGATCGGACCGACCGACCTCTCGCCCTGTTTCGACGAGGGCGGCCTTCACGGCGCCGGCCTCGAGCGGTTCGAGGCCCGGATCGAGCAGCGCCTCGCGGAGCAGGGCGCGTTCGCGGCGGTCGCCGAGCGGCTCGCCGAGCTGCGCGCGCCCAGCGTGTTCACCGTCGACGATCTCGTGACGGACGCGGCGCTGTCGCGCGAGGCGATCGTGACGGAGCTCGATCGCATGGC
>CAZHCI010000206.1:0-3058 GCA_964530905.1 uncultured bacterium | reverse complement strand
AGCGTCCACGCCGCCGCTTCGCGCGTGGTGACGTACGGCACCCCGTCCTGGAGCGCCCGCCGGAGCTCGGGCGTTCCGGCCACGTCGATCAGCAGCGCAGCGTCGGTGTCGTCGCCGCCGTCCTGCGGACCGTGCACCACCTCGAAGCCCGCCGCCTCGAATCCGTCGGCCAGCGCGTCGAGCCCGTCGCCGATCAGCCGAACCCGGCCCGAGTCGGGAAGCGCCTGCCCGGCGCCGAGCTGCGCTTTGTAGTACGCCAGGTCGGGATCGACGTCGATCCCCATGCTCTCGCCGGTGGAGCGCATCTCGGGTCCGAGGATCGGCACGACGCCGCCGAACTTCCCGAACGGGAGCACGACCTCCTTCACCGAGTAGAACGCCGGCGAGGGCGTCTCGGTGAACCCGATCTCGGCCAGCGTCCGCCCGGCCGAGATCAGCGCCGCGTACTTCGCGAGCGGATGCCCGATCGCCTTCGACAGGTACGGGACGGTGCGGCTGGCGCGCGGATTCGCCTCGATGACGTACAGCTCCTCGCCCCGCACCACGAACTGGAGGTTGATCAGGCCCCGCACGCCGATCGCCTCGGCCAGGCGGACGCTGGCGTCCCGGACCCTCTCCAAGATCTCGGCCGAGAGGCTCACCGGCGGCACGATGCAGGCGCTGTCGCCCGAGTGGATCCCGGCGCCCTCGACGTGCTCCATGATGCCGGCGACCACCGTCCGCTCGCCGTCGCAGAGCGCGTCGACGTCCAGCTCGACCGCGCCCTCCACGAAGTCGTCCACCAGGATCGTGGGACGTCCCTCGAGCTCGGCGTACACGACGCTCAGGTAGGCGTCGAGCTCCTCGTCGGAGCGGACGACCAGCATGGCGCGCCCGCCCAGCACGTAGCTGGGCCGGACCATCACGGGGTAGCCGATCTCGTTCGCCAGCCGCTTCGCGTCCTCGGGCCGTGCGGCGACGCCGCCCGCCGGCTGGTCGATGCCCAGCTCGCTGCACAGCGCATGGAAGCCGTCGCGGTCCTCCGCACGGTCGATCGCCGCGGCCGGCGTCCCCCAGATCGCCACGCCCGCCCGATCCAGCCGCCTCGCCAGCTTCAGCGGCGTCTGCCCGCCGAGCTGCACGATCACGCCTTCGGGCTTCTCGTGCTCGACGAGGTTCATGACGTCCTCGAACGTCAGCGGCTCGAAGTACAGCCGGTCGGCGGTGTCGTAGTCGGTCGAGACGGTCTCGGGGTTCGAGTTCACCATGATCGTCTCGAACCCGGCATCCCTCAGCGCCCAGACGGCGTGGACCGTGGCGTAGTCGAACTCCACGCCCTGACCGATCCGGTTCGGACCCGAGCCGAGGATCACGACCTTGGGCTTCTCGGAGGCGACCACCTCGTCCTCCCACTCGTACGTCGAGTAGTGGTACGGCGTGTACGCCTCGAACTCGGCGGCGCAGGTGTCGACGGTCTTGTACACCGGCGTGCCCCTGCCCGCCCGCCTGGCGGACCGCAGCTCGTCCTCGTCGACGCCCTTCATGCGGGCCAGGTCGACGTCGGAGAACCCGAGACGCTTGATCTCGCGCCACTGCTCCCACGTCCACTCGGTGGGAGCGCCGAGGCAGCCGATCTCCTTCTCGGCCTCGGTGATCTCGGCCAGCTGCGCCAGGAACCACGGGTCGATCCCGGTGCGCTCGTGCAGCGCCTGCGGACTGCGCCCGCGCCGCAGCAGCTCGATCACCGCCTGCAGCCGCATCGGGTTCGGGGCCAGCAGCGACTCGAGCGTGTCCACGCTCAGGCCCGCCGTCGCCGAGCGGACGTCGAGCTCCAGGGAGCGCAGCGCTTTCTGCAGGCTCTCCTTGAACGTCCGCCCGATCGCCATGACCTCGCCCACCGAGCGCATCTGGGTGCCCAGGCCGCGGTCGGAGCTCGGGAACTTCTCGAACGCGAAGCGCGGGATCTTCGTCACCACGTAGTCGATCGACGGCTCGAACGCCGCCTTCGTCTCGGCGGTGATGTCGTTGGGGAGCTCGTCGAGGTGGTAGCCGACCGCGAGCAGCGCGGCGATCTTGGCGATCGGGTAGCCGGTCGCCTTCGACGCCAGCGCCGAGGAGCGCGAGACGCGAGGGTTCATCTCGATCACGATCACGTCGCCGTTGGCGGGGTCGACCGCGAACTGGATGTTCGAGCCGCCGGTATCGACCCCGATCTCGCGGATGATCGCGATGCTGTCGTCGCGAAGCTGCTGGTACTCCTTGTCCGATAGCGTCTGCGCGGGGGCCACGGTGATCGAGTCGCCGGTGTGCACCCCCATCGGGTCGAGGTTCTCGATGCTGCAGATGATCACGACCGTGTCGTTGTGGTCGCGCATCACCTCGAGCTCGTACTCCTTCCAGCCCAGCACCGACTGCTCGACGAGCACGGTGTGGACGGGGCTGTCGTGCAGGCCCTGACGCAGCAGGAGGCGGAACTGCGCCTCGTCGTAGGCGATGCCGCCCCCGCTGCCGCCCAAGGTGTAGGACGGCCGGAGGATCAGCGGGTAGCCGATCTGCTCGGCGAACGCCAAGCCTTCGTCGACGGTCGACACCATCCGCCCCGCGGGGGTCGCGATGCCGATCTTGGCCATCGCCTGCTGGAACGCCTGACGGTCTTCGCCCTTGTGGATCGCCTCGTAGTTCGCGCCGATCAGCTCGACGCCGTAGCGCTCCAGCACGCCGGTCTCGTGCAGCGTCTTGGCGAGGTTCAGCGCGGTCTGGCCGCCCAGCGTCGGAAGCAGCGCGTCGGGCCGCTCGGCTTTGATCACCTTCTCGACGAACGCGGGCGTGAGGGGCTCGACGTAGGTTCGGTCGGCGACGTCCGGGTCGGTCATGATCGTCGCCGGGTTCGAGTTCACCAGCACGACGCGGTACCCCGCGCCCCGCAGCGCCTTGCACGCCTGCGTGCCGGAATAGTCGAACTCGGCGGCTTGACCGATCTGAATCGGCCCGCTGCCGAGGATGAGGATGGTTCGAATGTCGTCGCGTCTGGGCATGAGTCGACCCCCGAGTCTCGACGGAGGAGCATAGCACGGCACCT
>CAZHCI010000205.1:0-4532 GCA_964530905.1 uncultured bacterium | reverse complement strand
GTTCCACGACTACCAGTGGGACCTGAACTGGTCGAACCCGCAGGTGTTCCTCGAGATCGTCCGCATCATGCTGGACCTCGCGAACCTGGGCGTCGAGGTGTTCCGCCTCGACGCGGTGGCGTTCCTGTGGAAGCGGCTCGGAACGAACTGCCAGAACCAGCCCGAGGTGCACGATCTGCTCCAGGGCCTCCGCGCCTGCAGCAAGATCGCCACCCCCGCGGTCGCGCACA
This sequence comes from uncultured bacterium, assembly GCA_964530905.1. Taxonomy (GTDB): domain Bacteria; phylum Deinococcota; class Deinococci; order Deinococcales; family Trueperaceae; genus SLSQ01. The sequence continues at coordinate 4,302 of CAZHCI010000205.1, read as the reverse complement.
AGGCCGAGGCGATCGTGAGCCCGGACGACCTGATCCACTACTTCGGAACCGGCCGGCGCTACGGCAAGGTGAGCAACATCGCGTACCACAACAGCCTGATGGTGCACTTCTGGTCCGCGCTGGCGAGTCGCGACACGAGGCTCATGACGCACACGCTGCGCGAGTTTCCGCGGACCCCGACCTCGATCGCCTGGGGCACCTACATGCGCGGCCACGACGACATCGGCTGGGCGATCACCGACCAGGACGCCGCGGCGGTCGGCCTGGACGCGTTCGCGCACCGCGCGTTCCTGTCCGACTTCTACTCCGGAACGTTCCCGGGCAGCCACGCTCGCGGGCGCGTGTTCGGCTTCAACCCGCGCACCCAGGACCGCCGGATCAGCGGCAGCACGGCCAGCCTGGCCGGCCTCGAGAAGGCGCTCGAGACGGGCGACGAGCGCCTGGTGGCGCTGTCGATCGAGCGGATCTTGCTGGGCCACGCGCTGATCCTCGGCTTCGGAGGCATCCCGCTGCTGTACATGGGCGACGAGCTGGGGATGCGGAACGACTACGGCTACGTGGACGAGCCGCACGAGCTCGGCGACAACCGCTGGATGCACCGGCCGAGGATGGACTGGCGCGCCGCCGAGCTGCGCGACCTCGAGGGCACGGTCGAGCAGCGCATCTTCCACGGCGTCCGCCGGATGGTGCGGGCGCGATCGCGGACGCCGCACCTGCACGCCTCGTACGCGACCGTCGTGCTCGACATCGGGCATCCGCACGTGTTCGCGTACGCCCGGCCGCACCCGCTGGGGACGATGGTGGCGCTGCTGAACTTCAGCGAGCAGGTGCAGACCGTGAAGGCGGACGTGCTGACGTCGTACGGGATCGAGCAGCCGTACGACCAGATCCAGCAGACGTTCGTCGGCGTCGAGGCGGGCGAGCTGACCCTGACGCCGTACCAGCGCTACTGGCTGATCTGATCGCACGCGGCGGCCACGGGCCCCGGACGCACGGGATCTGAGAGTACAGGGCCTGAGAGTACAGGGCCTTGTGCTGACCCGCCCGGAAGGGCTATACTGCACCGGTTTGCGTCCCCCTGGCTCGCAACGACGGGTCTGGGGGCTGGTCTGTCGCATGCGCCCCGGTGGCGCGGAAGCGGGCCGAAAGCACCACCCAGAAGGGACGGGCGGTCCGTCCCGCAGAACCCAGAGGCGAGGCCCGAGCCACCGTGCCGGACGTCGCATCGACGCCGGCGACACCGAGAACGAGGAGTGATCACGCTGCCCACCGTCAATCAGCTGCTCCGCAAGGGGCGCAACAAACTCAGCAAGAAGAACAAGACCCCCGCCCTCAAGGGCAGCCCGCAGCGCCGTGGCGTCTGCACGGCGGTCAAGACGCAGACGCCGAAGAAGCCGAACTCCGCGCTTCGCAAGATCGCTCGCGTCCGGCTGTCCAGCGGCTACGAAGTCACCGCCTACATTCCCGGCGAGAAGCACAACCTGCAGGAGCACTCGGTCGTGCTGATCCGCGGTGGCCGCGTGAAGGACCTGCCCGGCGTCCGTTACCACATCGTCCGTGGCGCGCTCGACGCTCAGGGCGTCGAGGTCGGCCGCTACGTCCAACGCAACCAGGGCCGAAGCAAGTACGGCACCAAGAAGCCGAAGAAGTAAGGGGAGCCAGCATGGGTCGCAGAAGACGCGCCGAGATTCGCAAGCTCGAACCGGACCTGGTCTACGCCGACACCACGGTGACGGCGTTCGTGAACAAGCTGATGCGCGAGGGCAAGAAGAACCTCGCGAGCCGCATCTTCTATGGGGCGTGCCGCCTCATCCAGGAGCGCAGCGGCCAGGAGCCGCTCAAGGTGTTCCGTCAGGCGCTCGACAACGTGCGTCCGCGCACGGAGGTCAAGAGCCGGCGCGTGGGCGGCGCTACCTACCAGGTGCCGGTCGAGGTCGGTCCTCGCCGGTCGCAGTCGCTCAGCCTTCGCTGGCTGGTGGCCGCCTCGGACTCGCGTCCGGAGCGCACCGCCGTCGAGCGCGTCGCGGGCGAGCTGCTCGACGCCGCGCAGGGCCGTGGCGGCGCCGTGAAGAAGAAGGAGGACGTCGAGCGCATGGCGGAGGCCAACCGAGCCTACGCCCACTACCGCTGGTAGTCGCCGACACGAAGTTATGACGATCGAGACCAAGCTCGACCTCCGCATGACGCGCAACATCGGGATCGCCGCCCACATCGACGCGGGCAAGACGACCCTGACCGAGCGCATCCTGTTCTACGCCGGCCGCATCCACAAGATGGGCGAGACCCACGAGGGCGGCTCCCAGATGGACTGGATGGAGCAGGAGAAGGAGCGCGGCATCACCATCACGTCCGCGGTGACGCAGTGCGCCTGGAACGACCACCGGATCAACATCATCGACACGCCCGGCCACGTCGATTTCACGATGGAGGTCGAACGTTCGATGCGCGTCCTGGATGCGGCCGTGGCCGTGTTCGACGCCTCGCAGGGCGTCGAGCCGCAGTCCGAGACGGTCTGGCGTCAAGCCGATCGCTACAAGGTGCCGCGCCTCGCGTTCGCGAACAAGATGGACAAGACGGGCGCCGACTTCCAGCTGGTGCTCGACTCGATGGACGAGCGCCTGGCCGCCAACGCCGTGCCGATCCAGTGGCCGATGGGCGCCGAGGACGACTTCAAGGGCGTGATCGACCTCGTCGAGCTCAAGGCGTACACGTACGGCGACGATCTCGGCCAGGACATCCGCGTCACCGACGTTCCCGACGAGTACGTCGAGCTCGCCAACGAGAAGCGCACGCTGATGATCGAGAAGCTCGCCGACGTCGACGACGCGGTCGCGATGGGCTTCCTCGAGGGCGAGGAGATCGACGTCGACGTGATCAAGAACGCGATCCGTCAGGGCGTCATCGACCTGTCCGTGTTCCCGGTCATGTGCGGCTCCGCGCTGAAGAACAAGGGCGTGCAGCGGGTGCTCGACGCGGTGACGTACTACCTGCCCAGCCCGCTCGACGTGCCGCCGATCCACGGCGTGCTCGAGGACGGCACCGAGGAGGTCCGTCCCGCCGACGTGGACGCGCCGACCGCGGCGCTGGCGTTCAAGATCGCTGCCGATCCGTACGTGGGCCGCCTCACGTTCGTCCGGGTGTACTCGGGCGTGCTCGAGGCCGGCAGCTACGTGCTGAACGTCTCGAAGGGACGGCGCGAGCGCATCGGGCGGCTGCTCAAGATGCACGCCAACAGTCGCGAAGAGGTGGACCGCATCGCCGCGGGCGACCTCGGCGCCGTGATCGGCCTGAAGGACACCAGCACGGGCGACACGCTGGCGCACGTCGACCACCCGATCGAGCTCGAGTCGATCGAGATCCCCGAGCCGGTCATCACCGTCGCCATCGAGCCCGTCTCGAAGGCGGACCAGGACAAGCTCGGCGCGGGGCTCGCGAAGCTCGCCGAGGAGGATCCGACCTTCCGGGTCGAGACCGACCCCGAGACCGGCCAGACGAAGATCTCGGGCATGGGCGAGCTGCACCTCGACATCCTCGTCGACCGGCTCCGCCGCGAGTTCAAGGTCAACGCCCACGTCGGCGCGCCGCAGGTGGCGTACCGCGAGACGATCACGCGTCACGTCGAGGTCGAGGGCAAGTTCGTCCGCCAGACCGGCGGCCGCGGCCAGTACGGCCACGTCAAGATCAAGGCCGAGCCGCGCGAGCGGGGCGAGGGGTTCGAGTTCGAGAACGCCGTCGTCGGCGGAACGATTCCCAAGGACTTCATCCCCGCCGTCCAGAAGGGCGTCGAGGAGTCGATGCAGAGCGGTCCGCTGCTCGGCTTCCCGATCGTGGACATGAAGGTCGTGCTCTACGACGGCTCCTACCACGAGGTGGACAGCTCCGAGATGGCGTTCAAGATCGCCGCCTCGATGGCGGTGCGCAACGCGATGGAGAAGGGCGGCGCGGTCGTGCTCGAGCCGGTCATGCGCGTCGAGGTCGTCACGCCCGAGAACTACATGGGCGACGTCATCGGCAACCTGAACTCCCGGCGCGGCCAGATCCAGGGCATGGAGCCTCGCGGCAACGCGCAGGTCGTCACCGCCCACGTTCCGTTGGCCGAGATGTTCGGCTACGCGACCGACCTCCGCAGCCTGAGCCAGGGCCGCGCGACGTTCACGATGTTCCTCGACCACTACACCGCGGTGCCCAAGGGCATCCAAGAAGAGCTCACGAAGAAGTAATCCCCCGGGATTCAGAGGAGAACCTGTCATGGCGAAAGCGACGTTCGAGCGTACGAAGCCGCATGTGAATGTTGGGACGATT
>CAZHCI010000204.1:0-4533 GCA_964530905.1 uncultured bacterium | reverse complement strand
AGCGTGCCGCTGAGCGTCCCCTCGTGCTGCGCGGTCTCCACCATCGCGCCTCCCCAGAAGTCGAAGTGCCCGGGCTCGTCGGCGACGCCGTAGTGCGCCAGGGCGGGCCGGCCCGTCGTGTCCATCACGAGGTCGGTCCCGTGGCGCGAGTGGATGCGGACCGACCGAGCGCGCTCCAGCCGCGCCGCACCACGCTTCGTGCGTTCGATGACGTCACGATCCGCGGTGAGCCGACGCGCCACATGCAGCGGCTGAACCGCCAGCAAGGCTCGCGATCCGCCGTCGAGAGCTTCGCGCACGTCGTCGCGGTAGTGGAGCGGATGCGTCGTCATGCCGACGACGAGATCGCTCATGGCGACCGTCGCCCCGAACGAACGCGGCAGCTCGTCTGCGGCGTAGGGAAGCGTGAGCACCTGCACCGAGGCGCCGAGAGCGAGCGCCGCACCCAAGCAGGCCGAGGCGTAGGTCGGATCGAAGGCGGTGTCCGTCACGATGAGACACTCTTCGCCAGGGCGCAGGCGCGACATCGTCAGCTGGTGCTCGAACAGACCCACGAGCTCCACGGAGAGGTGAGGGTTGGTCGAGAGACGTCCGTACGGCATGGCGATCCTCCTGCGGTGTCGGTGCCCTCGGCTACCTGCCCAGCGCCTCGCTCCTGAGCGGGCTCGGGTCGACGCCCAGCTCGTCCGCGAGCGCGACGAGCGTCTCGATCTCGCTCGCGGGCAACGGAACGCCGTTCGCCCGCTTCTCGGTTTCCCTCCGGTGCTCGAGCTCGCCGGGAATCAGCACCTCGTCGTAGCCCGGCCGAAGGGCGCTCGCCTTGATCTCGGCGATGAACGCCTGCATCGACGAATGGAACGCTTCGCGAGGCTGGAACCACTCGATGTCGAACGCGAGGAACGTGTGTGCGACGTCCATGTTGGCCGGGTCGGCGTACGGTGTGCGCCCGAACGCGCCGCCGGACAGGACCCCGGTGAGCACGTCGGTCATGAAGGAGAGGCCGAACCCCTTGTACTGGCCGATCCCGAGCAGAGCGCCGGCCATCGCCGCCGTAGGATCGTCCGTCTCCTCGCCGTCCGGCGTGAGGGCCCAGTCGCGGGGCATCGGCTCGCCCCGGTCGGCGAGGTACCGCATCATCCCTTTGCCGGCGGTCGTGAGGGCGATGTCGAGCACGACGGGAAAAGCACCGCCTGTGGGGGCTGCGATCCCCCACGGGTTCGTGCCGACCACCGGCGTCCGGCCGCCCCATGCGGCCATCTCGGGTCCCGCGTTCGTGAGCGCGATCCCCACGTGTCCGCGCTCGACGGCGGTGCGCGCATGGACGGAGGACGAGCCGTAGTGCGTGCTCCCGCGCACGACGACGCAGCCGATCCCGCTCTCGTCCGCCTTGTCGGCCGCTAGGCTCATGGCCTTGTGGCCGACGACCGACCCGAGTCCGTTGTGTCCGTCCACGAGCGCCAGCGCGGGGCTTTCCTTCACGATCTCGAACGGCGCGCTCGCGTCGACGTGCCCGCGACGGATCCGATCGCGGTAGCTGGCGAGTCTGCGCACCCCCTGCCCTTGGCCGGGGTGGTAGCGGAGCTCGCTCTGGAGGAGCGCATCGGCACAGATGCCCGCATCGTCCGGGCGTACGCCCATCGCTTCGAAGCAGGCGACGGCGAAGCCGAGCAGCGCGTCGGCATCGACGCGCTGCATGTCCGGTTCGACCCCCGTGCTTTGGGTCGGGAGTCGCTCGCTCACGCGTGCAGGTCGAGCAGCGTCGCCAGGTTCGCGTCCTTCGTCTCGACGGGCGCGATCCCACCGTCGTGCGACGTCATCACCAGCGTCAGGCCGGGACCGTAGCCCGGACGCGGGCTGTCGCCCTGTCCGACGATTCCGATGCCGACCGCTCCACGGAAGTAGCCGTGGGAGTAGCGGCTGTCGTAGTCCTTCAGGGCGACGACGTCCCCGAGCCTCAGCTGATCGAGGCCGGCATCGACCAGCGCTTCGTGGTCGACGGTCTGAATGTGGAGCGAGCCGCCGTCGCTGACGAGCCCCGATCCGGCGCCCAGGAGGTGGGAAGGTGCCGTAGCGCTCACCCGAACACGCAGGCGCCCGTCGTCGTCGGTGCCGTCGGCGAGCTTCTCGAGCAGCTCGGGCGAGCACGCCTTGAGCTTGACGGTCGGATGGTCCGCGAGCTCCAAGCCGACGCCGGCCGCCCGGATCAGGATCTTGTCGCCGATCGCCATCTTCTCGCGGGCCGCACGAGAGAAGTGCACGATCACGTGCTCGGAGAACCGACCGGACTTGCCGGTCACGGTCCCGGTTTCTCCGGTCGCCGCGCCGGTCATGACCTTGGCTCGGTTCCCCACGCAGGCGAGGACGTTCAGCCCTTGGTTCGCGGCGGCGTCCGCGTTGTGGATGCTGACGCTCGGGTGGATCGTGTCCGCGAGCCAGCCGTAGGCCGAGTCGCCTACCGTGACGTTGTAGACGATGCTGCCGTGAGTGGGGTAGAGGAACGGCTTGCCGTCGGCGTCCAGCCGGTACGGCTCCGCCGGCAGTCCGGGAAGGCTGGGACTGGCGATCCGTCCCATGACGGACACGTGGACGAGCTTGTCGGCGTTGTGGCGCATCACAGAGTCTCCCGGATGTTCAGGTAGCGCGCGAGGTTGGCGTTCGGGTCGAGGGTCCACGCGATGTCGTCGTCCGTGCCCGCCATCAGGGTCAGGATTCCCGGCCCGTGGCCGGTCATGACCGAGTCGCCGTGAATGCAGAGCGCGATGGCGACGTGGCCCTGGCGGTAGCCGCGGCCGATCCGATGATCGGCATGGTGGATGGCGACGACGTCCCCGAGCCGGAGCCGGTCGATTCCTGTCTCGCTCATAAGCTCGCGATCGCCCGAGGTGATGTCCTGGTCCACGTACTCCGAGTTGAGCTCGGCGCCCGACGCCATGACGCGCACCGGCAGCTCCATGGCGACCGGCACCTGCAGCTTGCCGTCGCTCGTGGTCTCGAGCCCCATCTGGTGCAGAAGCTCGGGACTCATCTTCTTCAGCTCGACGTTCGGATGGTCCAGCAGCGCCAAGCCACGGCCTTTGGCGCGGATCTGAATCGTGTCGCCGACGCAGAGCTGCTCGTGGACCTCCTCGTCGAAGTCGATGAGGATGCGGGCGTGCTCGCCCACGACGATGCCTTCGGCGCCTGTCGCCAGGCCGCTGGTCACGACCGCGCGGTTGCCCATGCACGTCAGGTAGTGCAGCGCGTGGTGGACCCCGCCGTCCTCGTGGTCGATGGAGGCGCCGGGTTCGACGTGATCGCCCTGCCAGCCGAAGGCCGGGTCGCCGACACGGACGTTGTAGACGTAGCCGAACATCCCGGGGCGCACGACGGACAGGCCGTCGTTGTCGGGCAGAAACGGCCCGCGCTTGAACGAGGGCGCGCTGATGGCGCCCGCGATGGCGAGCTCGACGAGCTGATCTTCGTTGGTTCGCATCAAACGTGCTCCTCGTACGAACGGGTCTGCGTGACGAGCCGGTCCATCAGTCGGATCCGGCCGCGCCCGCGTAGCGTCGCATCACGGGGGTCATGCGGTCGACGGCCTCCCGGAGCGTGGCGGTGGGTTGAAGGGTCGTGATCCGCAGGTAGTCGCCCCATCGCTCGCCGAAGCCGGTGCCTGGAAGCACCAGCACGCGCGCCTCCTCCAGAAGGAGGTAGGAGAGCTCGAGGGCCCTAAGCCCCGTCGACGAGCTGTCGGCCCAGAAGAAGAAGCCTCCTCTGGGGTCGGTGTAGTCGAGCCCCATCTCGCGGAGGCCGCGACCGAGCAGCTCGCGGCGTTCGGCGTAGATCTCGCGGAACGCGTCGATGCAGCTGTCGTCCGCTTCGGCGGCGGCCAGCGCGGCCGCCTGGCTCACGTTCGCGACCGGTCCGGTGGTGGCGGCTTTGACGCGTTCCATCGCAGCGATCGCGTCGGAGGGAGCGATCACGTAGCCGACCCGCCAGCCGGTCGCGGCCCAGGCTTTCGAGAAGCCGGACAACGTGATGGTGCGGTCGCGCATGCCGGGCAGCGCGCCCATCGAAACGTGTTCGTGCGGGGGCCAGACGAACTTGCCGTAGATCTCGTCGGAGATCACGACGAAGCCGTGCTTGCGGGAGAGCTCCGCGATCTTCTCGGCCTGTTCGCGGGTGATGATGCCACCGGTCGGGTTGGACGGCGTGACCAACAGCAGCGCCTTGGTCCGATCGGTGATGAGCGGCTCGATCGACTCGGCGCGTAGGTCGAACGCGTCCTCCGGATGGGTGGGGACCGTCACGCTGACGCCGCCGGCGTGCTCGATCGCCTGGTCGTAGCTGGTGTAGCGAGGATCGGGAACCAGGATCTCGTCACCGGGATCGAGCAGCGCCGACATCACCAGGAACAGTCCTTCCTGGCCGCCCGTCGTCACGAGCACCTCGTCCGGCGCGACCTCGATGCCGTGGTCGTTCTTCGCTCGGCGGGCGATCGCGGCGCGCAGCTCGGGCATGCCACCGACCGGCTGCAGCGGCTGCTCGCCTCGG
>CAZHCI010000203.1:0-4548 GCA_964530905.1 uncultured bacterium | reverse complement strand
CCCGAGCCGTTCTACCGGGGACTCGGTTTCCTGCCCACGGGGCGCATGGAGGGCGACGAGGTCGTGCTCGAGCTGCCGCTCTGACGACCTGGGCCGCCGCGGAGCGCCCGGCCTGACACGAAGAAGAAGGCTTCTCGAGGGGAATGGTTGACGTTTGTGGGGTCGTCTGCTATCTTGGCATGAAAGCGATTTCAGACACAGTCTCACGCGAGATCGCGTGACCGATCGAGGCGAAGCTGGATCGCGAGGAGGGGGGAGACATGGCGACCATCCGAGAGGTCTCGCGCCTGGCGCGCGTCTCGCCCGCCACCGTCTCGCGCGTCCTCAACGGCACCACGCCGGTCGCACCCATCACGCGTGAGCGGGTGCTGGAGGCGGTGGCCGCCCTCGACTACACGCCGAACGCCTTCGCCCGTGGCCTCGCCACCAACCGCTCGGGCGGCATCGGCCTCACCGTGAACGAGGTCTCGAGCCCGTACTTCGGTGCGTTCATCGCTGGAATCGAGCAGGTCGCCCGCGAGCACGGCCTTCACCTCATGGTGTCGAGCGGCTTCGCCCAGGCCGAGACCGAGCACGGTTCGATCGAGTTCCTCATCGGACGCCGCTGCGACGGCTTGGTCGTCCAGGCCGAGGGTTTGCCCGACGAGGATCTCATCGACCTGGTGCGCGGGGGACCGGCGCCCGTGGTCGTGTTCGGGCGCAGCGTCGCCGAGATCGAGGACGCCTGCATCGTCATGAAGAACGAGCCGGGTGGCGCCCTCGCCACCGAGCACCTGCTGGCCCATGGTCACCGCCGAATCGGCCACGTCGCCGGGCCGCTCTCGTTCCCGGACGCCCGTGAGCGCCTGCACGGCTACCGTCGCGCCCTCGAGGCGGCGGGGATCGCGTACGACGAGCGCTACGTCGTCGAGTCGAACTTCCAGGAGGAGGGTGGCGCCAGGGCCACGGCGCGCCTCCTCGAACGCGTGCCGGGGCTCACGGCGATCTTCTTCGCCAACGACCAGATGGCGGCCGGCGGCATGCGCACGCTGCGCGAGAGCGGCCGCGACGTCCCCGGCGACGTCTCCGTCGTCGGCTTCGACGACGTCTTCCTGGCCCAGTACCTCACGCCCGCCCTGACCACCGTCCGGCAGCCGCTCGTCGACATGGGACGCGCGGCCGCCCACCTGTTGCTCGCCCGACTCGGTCACGAAGGAAGGGAGGTGGTGCACCGCTTCGATCCGGAACTGGTCGAGCGGCAATCGGTCGCGCGCGTCGCGCACTGACCCAGCCGTCGAGACCGAGCCCGAGCCCGTCAGGGCGCAGCGCCGATCGCAGCGACGATCGACCCCGGGCGCAGGTTCCGAACCGCACGTTCGTGCGTCGCAGGTCCCTCGGGGCCCAGCGACGCCGATCGCCACCAGGTGCCGCCTAGCAGGCGGGACCACGGGCACCACCTCCGGCCCACTTCAGCGCGCGATGGCGTGCAGCACGGGGCGAGCAGGGTGCCGAGAAGGGAACAGCATGCGCAAGCTCGCGCTCGTCCTCGCCCTCACGCTGGTCGTCGGCCTCGCCGCCGCCCAGACCGAGGTCCGTTGGTTCGTCGGCCTCGGCGCCGGCACCGACGAGGCCGTGATCCCGCCCCAGCAGGCGCTCGTCGACGCCTTCAACGCATCCCAGAACGAGATCGAACTGGTCCTGGAGATCGTCAACAACACGGAGGCGTACGACATCCTCGCCACCCAGATCGCGGCCGGCAACGCGCCCGACATCGTGGGGCCGGTGGGCATCCGTGGCCGCGCCGATTTCTCCGGTGCGTGGCTCGACCTCAGCGACCTGATCGCGGCCAACGACTACGACCTGAGCGACTTCGACCCCGCTCTGGTGGAGTTCTACGACATCGAGGGCGAGGGCCAGATCGGCCTCCCCTTCGCCGTGTTCCCCAGCTACCTCACCTACAACGTCGACCTCTTCGACGAGGCCGGCGCCGCCTACCCGCCCAGCGAGTACGGCGCGCCCTACGTCAACGCGGACGGCGAAGAGCTGCCGTGGAACACCGATACGCTGCGCGAGCTCGCGATGTTCATGACCGTCGACGCCAACGGCAACGACGCCACCATGGACGAGTTCGACCCGGAGCAGATCGTGCAGTTCGGCTACAGCAACATCTTCACCGACATGCGCGGCCACCTCACGCTGTTCGGCGCCGGCAACTTCGTCGACGAGGACGGCAACGCCGTGATCCCCGAGCACTGGGCGGTCGGCGCGCAGTGGTACCACGACGCGATGTGGAAGGATTACTTCTACCCGAACGGCCCCTACGTCACCTCGGACATCCTGACCTGGAGCCCGTTCCAGTCGGGCAACCTGGCCATGGGGCATACCCACCTGTGGTACCAGACCTGCTGCATGCTCGAGCTGCAAGACGAGTGGGCCGTGGCCGCCATGCCCGCCGCTCCCGATGGCACCGTCACCGCCAAGCTGCACGGCGACACCTTCGCCATCACCAAGGCGAGCAAGGTGCCCGAGGCGGCCTTCGACGTGCTCACGTACCTGTTCTCGCCCGAGGTCTCGCAGCGTCTGGTCAACATCTACGGCGGCATCCCCGCGCGTCTGAGCCTGCAGGACGACGCCCTCGACATCCTCTTCGCCCAGACGTACCCCGACCGCGACATCGACACCACGGTCATCTCCGCCAGCCAGTCGTACCCCGACAACCCAAACCACGAGGAGGGGATGCCCTCGAACCGCGAGGCCCAGGCCCTGTACAACGCCTTCTGGCAGCGGCTCGAGAACACGGCCGACTTCGACGTCGCCGGCGAGCTCGCGATCCTGCAGGCCGAGCTGCAGCTGCTCTTCGATAGCGCTCGCTGAGCAGCCGGCAAGTCATCCGCGTTCGGATCCGGCGACCGGCCGGATCCGAACGCAGGGCCTCTGGGGGTTCGCCCCGAAAGGGGCGAACCCCCAGAGGCACATGATCGGAGCCACCCGTGGACTACGTCACCGAGATCCAGAGTTCGCTCGCGAGCGAGCGGGGGCGGCGCAAGCGACTCAGCCGCGCCGAGCTGCGCGAGGCGCGCTGGGGCTACGCCTTCATCGGGCTGTGGCTCATCGGCTTCCTCGCCTTCTACCTGCTGCCGATGGCGGCCTCGTTGGTCTTCTCCTTCATGGACTTCGACCTGCTCGATCCCCGCCAGTCCCGCTTCGCGGGTCTGGAGAACTGGCGCCGCCTGTTCTTCGAAGATCCGCGCGTGTGGCAATCGCTGCGCGTGACCTTCGTCTTCGCCGCCATCTCGCTGCCGATCGGCATGGTCTCCGCGCTGGGCCTCGCGGTGCTGCTCAACAGCGCCGATCTGATCGGTAGGAACGTGCTCCGCACGCTCTTCTACGCCCCCACCATGGTCCCGGTGGTGGCCGGCATCCTGATCTGGCAAGGCGTCCTGAGCCCCACGACCGGCTGGCTCAACGAGCTGATCGAGTGGGGGACCGGGCTCGAGGTCGCCAACCCCAACGGCATCCGCTGGCTCGACGACCCCCGCATCATCTATCTGTCGTACACCATGATCGGCATCTGGGGCATCGGCAACGCCATCCTCTACAACCTGGCCGCGCTGCAGGGCGTCCCCAGCGAGCTCTACGAGGCCGCCAAGATCGACGGTGCCTCGTGGTTCCGCCGGCTCCGGAGCATCATGCTCCCGATGATCACGCCGGTGATCTTCTACAACCTCGTCCTCTCCTTCGTCGGCCTGATGCAGTACTTCCAGGTGCCGTACGTGCTGAACGGCGGCAACGGCTACCCCGAGGGGACGACCTTCTTCTACCTGATCCACTTCTACCGCCAGTCGTTCCAGTTCCTCGACATGGGGTACGGCTCGGCGATCGCCTGGCTGCTGTTCGTCATCGCCCTCGCCATCACCGCGACGCTGTTCGCTACGGCCAGGCACTGGGTGTACTACGCCGGGGAGCGCCGCTGATGGCCCGCCCGAACGCTGCGATGCCCGTCTACGGCGAAGCATCCCTCGCGGGGCGCGATGCCGGGGCCGCCCGACGTGCTCAACGCGCCCGCCGCGACGCCGCCAGCCGCAGGCTGATCGTCAAGACGCTGATCACCTCGGTGGTGCTCGTCCTGCTGTTCCTCTACCTCATGCCGCTCGGCTACTCGATCGTCACCTCGCTGATGAGCAAGGATCAGGTCTCCGACGTGCAGGCGCCGCTGCTCCCCTCGTCCAGGGCGCAGTTCGAGTACCAGGGTCGGATGTTCGACATCGTGGAGGTGCCCATCGACGGCGAGATCCGCGAGCTCGCCCTGGTGAGCCGTGGGCGTGCGACCAGCACGTTCGTCGACCCGGCCGACCCGGCGGCGGGCGAGATCGAGTGGGCGGGCGCGTGGCGTACCTTGTCACCGGTGTACGAGCTCGACTTCAACTGGGAGAGCTACCCCCGCGCGTTCCGGTTCATCAACTTCGTGCAGCTGCTGCGCAACACGCTGATGTACGCGATCATCACGACGATCGCCGCCACCTTCTCGGCCGCCATCGTCGCCTACGGCTTCGCCCGCTTCCGCTTCCC
>CAZHCI010000202.1:0-4550 GCA_964530905.1 uncultured bacterium | reverse complement strand
GTTCGAGCGACGCAGCCAGCCTCGGCGAGGGACCGGACGGGGCCCGGAGTCGCCCTCCTGGCGCTGGTCCAGGTCCTGACCGTCGCTCCGGCGACGCTCGCGCCCGGGCGTCTGGAAGCTGGCCAGCACGAACGCCACGGCGATGACGCCCGACGCGAGCAGGAACAGCAGGTTGACCGGGGTCCAGACGCCGTCGAGGATCACGCTGGCTGCGCGTCCCAGCGTCGCTGCGGTCCACAACAGACCCGCGAGCCGCATCCACGGCGCCGAGCGCGGGCGCGTCGGAACGGCCCACACCATGACGCCCCCCAGCATCAGGATCATCGCGCCGTACGACGCCCGGATCTCGCTCAGTCCGCGCGGCTCGACCACCTCGAGTCCCACGAGTCGCGCGGCGACCAGCGGGTTCAACAGCGCCAGCAGGCCGAAGGCGACCAGAGCTGCGGCGGCGAGGTAGGCGAGGGTGGTACGGGCGCTCTTCATGATGCCTCCTCTCATGAGCGTAGCACCCGTCCGGCGGCGCCGCCGGCGCGCTGGCCTCACGGCCGACGCGCGAGCAGCACGAGGTTGTCGCGATGCACCACCTCGTCGAAGTCCTTCGCTCCGAGCAGCTCCGCGATCTCGCGCGTGTGCCGCCCGGCGATCCGCGCCAGCGCGTCGTGACCGTAGTTGACGAGCCCGCGCGCGACGGCCGCGTCGTCCGGCCCGGCGACCTCCACCGCGTCCCCGAATCCGAACCGGCCGTCGACCCCGGTGACCCCTCGCGGAAGCAGGCTGCGACCTTCGATCAGGGCGCGTACCGCTCCGTGGTCGACGATCACCCGTCCCGCCACCGGCTGCTGGGCCAGCCACGCCTTGCGCGCGGGCGCGTGCGCGGCGGCGGGCACCACGCGCGTGCCCGGCGCCTCGCCGCGCGCGAACGCCTCGAGCGCCGCGCCGCCGCCGCCGGCGATCCACGTCTCGATGCCCGCGTCACGCGCGATCCTGGCGGCACGGAGCTTCGTCGCCATGCCACCGGTCCCGCGGCCGCTGCCGATCCCGCCCGCCAGCCGCGCTGCGGCGTCCAGGTCGTGCACCTCCGCGATGCGGCGGGCGCCCGGACGCACGCGGGGATCGGCGTCGTACAGACCGTCGACGTCGGTCAGGATCACCAGCGCGTCGGCGTCGACGAGGTACGCCACCCACGCCGACAGCGTGTCGTTGTCGCCCAGCTTCAGCTCCTGCGTCGCGACGCTGTCGTTCTCGTTCACGATCGGTACGGCGCCCAGGCGCAAGCTGGCCTGCAACGCGTTCTTGGCGTTCACGTAGCGCGTCCGGTCGTGCACGTCGTCCGCCGAGAGCAGCAGCTGCGCGACCGGACGCGGCGCCAGCGCCCGTTCCCAGTCCAGCATCAGCAGCGACTGGCCCACCGCGGCGGCCGCCTGCTTGTCGGGAAGGGTGAGCGGAAGCGAGAGCCCCAGCCGCTCCCGCCCGGCGGCTCCGGCGCCGGACGAGACCAGCACCGGCGTGGCGCCCGTGGCCTCCTCCAGGACCTGCAATCCGCGCGCGATCGCACGCATGCGAGGCGGGTGGATCCGTCCCGAGTCGTCGGTGATGCTGCTGGTCCCCACCTTCACGACGACGCGCCGAACCGCGCGTCGTGCGTCGCCTGGCGCTGCTCGCGTCGCGCTCATCGCCGTCATGCTACCCGTCGTCCCGGCGCGGCGTCGGATCGCGCCGAGAACGCGTGCTAGACTCGCGCCCGCGCCCCGAGGAGCGGGGTCCGGAGGAGGATCCATGCGCGTCGCCATCGTAGGCGCCACCGGCGCCGTCGGCCAGGAGCTCGTCGCTCTGCTCGAGGAACGGTCGTTCCCCGTGAGCGCCTTGCGCCTCTACGCGTCGTCGCGCTCGGCCGGGCGGACGGTGACGTTCCGCGGCGCCCCCGTGACGATCGAGACGCTGCCCTCGGGCGGCGACCTGGACGCCGACGTCGTGTTCTCCTCCGCCGGCGGCGAGCTGTCGAAGGCGCACGCCGAAGCGTGGGCGTCGCACGGCGCGGTCGTGATCGACAACACCAGCGCCTGGCGCATGGATCCCGGCACGCCGCTGGTCGTTCCCGAGATCAACGCCGAGGCGGCCCGCGCCCACCGCGGGATCGTCGCGAACCCGAACTGCTCGACGATCATCGCGTTGATGGCGCTGGCGCCGCTGCACCGCGCCTTCGGCCTGACGCGCGCGACGGTCGCGACGTACCAGGCCGTGTCCGGTGCCGGAGCGACGGGGATCGACGAGCTGACCCGCTTGACGCGCGCGGCGCTCGAGGGGCGCCACGAGGCTCCCCGGACGTTCGACCACGACATCGCGTTCAACCTGTTCTCCCACGACAGCGAGGTGGGCGACGACGGCTACAACGTCGAGGAGCGCAAGCTCCTGCTCGAATCGCGCAAGATCCTGGACGTCCCCGATCTGAGGATCAGCGCCACCTGCGTGCGGGTCCCGGTCTACCGCGCCCACAGCGAGGCGATCCACGCCGAGTTCGAGCGCCCCGTCGGTCCCGACGAGGCGCGGCGCGTCCTGGCCGACGCGGCCGGCGTACGGGTCGTGGACGACCGCGAGGCGAACCTGTTCCCCATGCCGCGCGACGCCTCGGGACGGGACGAGGTCCTCGTCGGTCGCATCCGTGCCGACGCCAGCCGCCCCGGCGGGGTCGCGCTGTTCGTGTCGGGCGATCAGATCCGCAAGGGCGCGGCGCTGAACGCCGTCCAGATCGCCGAGGCGCTGCAAGGCTGAGCGGCTGCTCCTGGCGTGGCGTCGGGCGTCGCCGCCCTGCGCCTCACGGCCCGCCCGCCGCCGACGCCTCCCACGCCTCGGGCGCGATCCGTCCGGTCCTCCGGTAGACGAGCACCGCGCCCCACTCGCGCACGATCCGGTCGACGTCGGCCAGACGCGCCGCCGCTCCCGGCGGATCGGGCCAGCCCCAGCTCGCCCCGGCGGACATCGGATCCACCGGGTAGGGCACCGTCGTCCAGCCCAGCGTCCGGAACGTCGCCCAGGCGCGCGGCATGTGCCAGGCGCTGGTCACCAGCAGCCAGGTCTCGCCCGGACGGGGCTGCAAGCGCTCCAGCGAAAGCAGCGCCTCCTCGTACGTGCTGGCGGCGGCCGAGAGCACCAGCGGCCGGCGGTCCGCGAACGCCGTTCCGAAGAACAGCGAGGTCGGCTCCGGCTCGGGCAGGAAGTCGGCCGACAGCGCGTCGGGCGTGACGCCGGTGAGCGCCAGCACCGCGTCCGGATAGCGTCGCGCCAACGCCGCGCCGGCGATCATCCGCTCCCCCGACGGTCCCAGCGAGAGCTGGCCGCGCTCGATGCTGGCGCGCCAGTCGACCGCGCCGCCCAGCACGACGATGCCGTCCACGCTGGCGGGAAGCGTTCGCGTCACCGGATTTCGCCGCTCCAGCGGCGCGGCCAGCCAGGCGTCGACGGGCGCCACCACCACCCCGAGCCAGGCGAGCAGCACCAGGCCGATCGTCGCGCCGCTCAAGCGGCGCCCGCCGGCGGCGCTCGCGAGCCAAGCCACGACCAGCAGCACGATCACGATCCCGCTCGGTTGGAGCGCCCACCACGTCACGTCGCTCACGCACGCCTCCTCCGGGCCACCCCTGCGCGCCAGGGGCGACCTCCCGTATACTCACGGGGATACCACGCGTGACGCGGGTCGTCGTTCCAGACCCGACATTCCCACCCCGGAGGGTCATCATGCCCATTGCGATCGTGACCGACTCGACCTGCGACCTGCCCGCCGAGGAGCTGGCCGATCTGGGCGTGCAGCGCGTGCCGCTCTACGTCCACTTCCGCGGCGAGACGTTCAAGGATTGGATCGAGATCACGCCCGGCGAGCTGGTGCGCGGCATGCAGGAGGGCGCCGAGGCCCCGACGACCAGTCAGCCGACGCCGGAGGACTTCTCGGCCGCGTACCGGAACGCCGTCGCGGACGGCGCGGACGAGGTCCTGGTCCTCACGATCTCGTCGGGCCTGTCGGGGACGTACCAGTCCGCCACCTTGGCCGCGAAGGACGCCCCGGTGCCGGTCACCGTGTTCGACAGCCGCCACGCGAGCATCGGCGTGGCGTACATGATCCGCCGCGCCGCCGCCATGCGGGACGCCGATGCGCCGATGGCCGAGGTCGTGGCCGCGATGGAGCGGATCCGGGACAAGAACCTGCTGCTGTTCACCGTCGGCACGCTCGACTTCCTGCAGCGGGGCGGACGCATCGGCCGGGCCAGCGCCATGCTCGGGAGCATCCTGAACATCAAGCCGATCCTGTCGTTGGACGAGGGAACCGTGGAGGCGGCCGGGCGCGCGCGCGGCGCGAAGAAGGCGCTCAAGGAGATGGTGTCCCGCCTCGTGGCGTATCGCTCCGAGCATCCGGGCGGCGAGCTGGTCCTCTCGTTCATCCACATTCAGGACGAGGAGGCCGCCGACCGGTTGCGTAGCGCGGTCCGCGACGCCGGACTCGAGTTCCGCGACGCGGGCAGGTACGAGATGGGCGCCGTCATCGGCGTGCACGTGGGTCC
>CAZHCI010000201.1:0-4583 GCA_964530905.1 uncultured bacterium | reverse complement strand
AGACGCGTCCTCAGCCGAAGCGTGGGATCAGAACTCGAACTCGTCGATGTTCTCGGGCGTGAAGATGAACGGGTCGCCCAGCAGCACCCACTGGCCGATGTCGTCCTCGCGGATTTCGAACGAGCCCAGCTCGCCGCCGTCGAACGTATCGCCGACCTCCAGATCGCCCGTGACGAGCGCTTCGGCGGCGTACACGGCGAGGTAGCCGAGGTCGACGGGGTTCCAGAGCACGACGCTCTCGATGACGCCGGCGTCCATGAACGGCTTCATCTGAAGCGGCGTCGAGAGGCCGACGACGGCGACTTCACCGGCGCGACCCTCCTGCTGCACGGCCTCGGCGGCACCGGGGAACGCGACGCTGGACAGGCCGAACACGCCGTCGAGGTCCGGGTAGACCTGCATCAGGTCCTGCGTGACGGTGAACGCGCGCTGCTGGTCCTCTTCGGCGGGACGCACGTCGACGATCTCGAAGTCGGGGTAGTTCGCCTCGATGTGGGCGTTCATGGCGTCCAGCCAGGCGTTCTGGTTGGGGGCGGTGAGGCTGGAGGTCACGACGGCGGTGCGTCCGTCCTCGCCGACCTGCCTCACCATCTCTTCGACCATGGAGATGCCGATGCCCTCGAAGGTCGCCTGGTTCACGAACAGGTCACGAGCGTTGGCGTCCGCGTCGAAGGTGACGACGACGATGCCCTCGTCCATGGCGCGCTGCAGGGCCGGAGCGATGGCCTGCGGGTCGTTCGCCGCGACGGCGATCGCGTCGACGCCCGCCGTGATGAAGTTCTCGATGAGCTGGATCTGGTCGTTGACGCTGGCGGTGGTGGGTCCGCGGTGGATGAGCTGCACGTTGTCCAGCTCGTCGGCCGCAGCCTGCGCGCCCTGCTCGGTCGCGGCGAAGTAGTCGATGCCGACCAGCTTGGGAATCATGGCGATCTGAATCTGCTGCGCTGCGCCCATGGAGGCGGCGGCGAACAGCGCGAGCGATGCGATCAGAGCGATCGTCTTCTTCATCTGGGTTCCTCTTCCTCTGGCGTGAACCAGGAGTCGTGGCTCGGTGGCGATCCTACGTGCGCTTCGAGCGGGTTCACTACATGGCGTTCCCCCTCCCGGGGCTCCACCTCCCTCCAACAGCCCAACCGGTCATGCTTGTCGGATGGTGCGGTTCAGGGTGACGGCGATGATCAGGATGATGCCGACGAACACGGCCTGGACCTCGAGGGGCACGAAGGCCAGCGTGAGGCCGTTTCGGACCACGCCGACGATCAGCAGCCCTAGCAGCGTGCCCAGGATCGATCCGCGGCCACCCGTGAGCGCGGTGCCGCCCAGCACGACGGCGGTGATGACGTCCAGCTCCATCAGCGCGCCCGAGTCGCCGCGGGCGCTGGAGACGCGCGATACGAAGACCACGGCAGCCAGACCGCTCAGGAAGCCGGTGAGGGTGTACACGGCGATCTGCAGACGGTCGACGGGAATCCCCGCGAAGCGGGTGGCGGTCTCGTTGTGGCCGAAGGCGTAGAGCGAGCGTCCGAACGTCGTGCGGGACAACAGGTAGCTGGCGACGACGGCGAAGACGACGAACACGAGCAGCTGCGTGGGGATCGGGCCCAGGTAGCCCTGGCCGAGAAAGAAGAACGACGTCGGGAAGCCGCTGTACGAGTCGCCTTGCGCGATGCCGTGCGCGATGCCCCGGTAGATCGCCAGGGTCGCCAGGGTGATCACCAGCGGGTGGACGCGCGTGAGCACCGCCAGCATCCCGTTCAGGAATCCTGCCAGCGTGCCCACCAGCAGCGCGATCGCGGCCGCCCACCAGACGCCGACGCCCAGCGCGAAGAGCGCCCCCATCACGATGCCGCACATGCCCAGGATCGCGCCGACGGACAGGTCGATCCCGCCCGTCAGGATCACCATGGTCATGCCCAGCGAGATGAGGCCGATCTCGGCGATGAAGCGCGTGACGTTGAACAGGTTCCGGGTGGTGAGGAACGCGGGCGAGAGCTGGGCCATCACGACGATCAGGACGGCCAGCGCGACGAGCAGCATCGCCTCGACAGCCAACTCGCGCAGCCAGGCGGGAACGCGCTCCAGCGCCGCGCTCATGTCGCCTCCGGCGCGACGGTGCGGCGTCTGCGGCGAATGCGCGAACGGAGGACGTCGAAGCTGACGGCGAGCAGGATGAACACGCCGTGGAGGCTCTGCTCCCAGAACGCGCTGACCTCGAGGAAGACCAGCACCGTGCCGGTGATGGCCACCAGCAGGGCACCCAGCGCGACGCCGAACACGGTGCCGGAGCCGCCGAAGATGTGGGCGCCACCGACGACGACGGCGGTGATCACGAGGAACTCGTAGCCGGTGCCGATGTTCGACTGCACGGTCGAGAAGCGGGTGGCGTACACCATCGCCGCGATGGCGACGAGGGCGCCGTTCAGGGCGAAGGCGCCCAGCAGGACGCGGTTCACGTTCAGGCCCGAGAGGCGCGCCGCCTCCTCGCTGGAGCCCACGGCGTAAAGGCTTCGACCCCAGCGCGTGCGGCTCAGGATCAGCGCGAAGGCGATGATCACGAGCAGCGCGATCCAGATCGGGTTGTCGATCCCCAGGACGTCGCCCAGGGCGATCCGCCGGAAGCTCGCGGGCAGGTCGTACACCCACGCGCCGCCCGTGAAGAACAACAGCGCACCCCGGTAGATCCCCAGGGTGCCCAACGTGACGATGATCGAATGGATGCCCAGGCGCGTGACGAGGAATCCGTTGACGAATCCGAGCGTCGCCCCGATCAGGATCGTCAGCAGCACGACCGCGACGAGCGGCATCCCGGTCTTGGCCATGACCCCCGCGCTCATCGCGCAGACGGCGAGGATCGAGCCCACCGAGATGTCCGGCTGCCCTGTCAGCACCACCGCCATCTGGCCCAGCGCGCCGATGGCGACGTACGACGCGTTGACCATGATGTTGTTCAGGTTGGTCGCGTTGAAGAAGGTCGGGGCGAAGAGGAGCAGGATCCCCGCGATCGCGGCGAGGAACACGACGATCGAGAGTTGGCGCCCGCGGTCAACGTACATGGTGAGCCTCCCCGCTGCCAGCGGGAGCCTGGACCCCGGTCGCGGCGCGCATGACGGATTCGGCCGTAGCTCCGCGCGGCAGCGTCTCGACGATCCTGCCGCGATGCATGACGAGGATGCGGTCCGCCATCCCCAGGACCTCCTCGAGGTCGGACGAGATCAACAGGACGCCGATGCCTTCGCTCGCCAGCCGGTCGATGAGGGCGTGGATCTCGGTCTTGGCGCCCACGTCCACGCCCTGCGTGGGTTCGTCCAGGATCAGCAGCTTCGGGGCGGCCGCCAGCCATTTGGCCAGGACGACCTTCTGCTGATTGCCTCCCGACAGCTTGCTCGTGCTCATGTCGGAGCTGGGCGTCCGGACGTGCAGCGTCTCGATGAATCGGTCGGCGATGCGCCGCTCCTCCCCTTCGATCAGCGTCCCGGCGCGCGCCACCCGTCCCAGGATGGGCAGCGTCACGTTGTGCCGGATCGGGAACGGGAGGACGAGTCCCTGTCGCGTCCGGTCCTCGGGCAGGAGCGCCACCCCGGCGCGGACGACGCGCCAGGGCGTGCTGGGCAGCGGCTCGCCCTGCAGGAGCACCTCGCCCTCGTCATGGGGGTCGATGCCGAAGATCGCTTGCGCGACCTCCGAGCGTCCCGAGCCCACGAGCCCCGCCATCGCGACGATCTCGCCGGCGCGGACGGTGAACGAGACGTCCTCGAATGAGCCGGCGCGCGTGAGGTCGCGGACCTCCAGCAGCGTTTCTCCGGGCGGGTGCGGCAAATGGGCGTACAGATCGCCCAGGTCGCGGCCGACCATCATGTGGATGAGCTCGTCGTGGTCGACGTCGCCGACCGGCTTCGTCCCGATCCGCTCGCCGTCCCGCAGCACCGTCACCGTGTCCGCGATCTCGAAGGTCTCCTCGAGCCGATGCGAGATGTAGATCACCGACACGGCCGCGTCCCGGAGGTCGCGGACGATCGCGAACAGGCGGTCGACGTCGTCGCTGGGCAGCGCGGCCGTCGGCTCGTCCATGATGATGACGCGCGCGTCGCGCAGAAGCGCCCGGGCGATCTCGACCAGCTTCGTCTGCGCCCGGCTCAGCGAGCCGGCCCGTGCGGTGAGCGGCAGGTGCACGCCCAGCCGGTCGAACACCTCGGCCGCCCGGCGCCTCATGACGCCCCAGTCGAGCGTCCCCATGCGCGTGGTGGGCTGGTCGCCCATGAACAGGTTCTCCAGCACGGACAGGTCCGGATAGAGGCTGCCCTCCTGGTAGATCGTCGCGATGCCCAGATCCCGCGCGTGGCCGGGACCGCGCATGCGTACCTCGGTCCCGTCGAACGCGATGGTGCCGCCATCGGGCGCGTACACGCCCGCCAGAATCTTGATGAGCGTGCTCTTCCCAGCACCGTTCTCGCCCAGCAGGGTGTGCACCTCGGCGGCGCCCACCGAGAAGTCGACGCCCCTCAGGGCGTGCACGCCGCCGAAGCGCTTGTCGATGTCGCGCATCTGCAGGAGGTCAGCCATCGGCATGCCGGATGTGCGTGCCA